>JALVST010000038.1 GCA_027024205.1 Flavobacteriales bacterium
CCGATGTTGTCCACAAAATCTTTAAATGCCATTGCTCACTTTACCGATTGGATTGTGGCACACGTTCACGTCGGGACCTTAGGTTGGAACGGTTTTATCATTATGGGGATGCTTTACTGGATGGTGCCGCGTTTGTATAAAACCAAATTATATTCTAAAAAATTAGCGAACCAACATTTCTGGATTGGCACTATCGGTATTTTATTCTATGTTGTACCGATGTATATTGCCGGTTGGACTCAAGCTTTGATGTGGAAAGATTTCAATCCCGACGGCACTTTGAAATACGGTGAATTTATGGATACCGTAACCGAAATATTACCGATGCATATTATGCGTGCCATTGGTGGTACCTTATATTTTATAGGGGCTTTATTGTTGGTTTACAACTTGGTTAAAACCGTTAAAGGTCATACCGTTGAAGATACGGCTGACGAAGCGGCACCTTTATCACCGGTACCGGCTGCCCGTCAAAAAGGTGAAGATTTCCACAATTGGCTTGAAAGACGCGGTGTTTTATTTACTGTTCTTGCATTGATTGCTACGGCTATTGGTGGTGCTGTTGAAATTATCCCGACGATTTTTGTCGATTCCAATATCCCTAAAATTGCCGCAGTTAAACCTTATACACCGCTCGAATTGGAAGGACGTGATATTTACATCAGAGAAGGTTGTTACAATTGTCACTCACAAATGATTCGCCCGTTCCGTAGCGAAGTAGAACGTTACGGACCGTATTCCAAAGCCGGAGAATATGTGTATGATCATCCGTTCCAATGGGGTTCCAAACGTACCGGACCGGATTTATTCCGTGAAGGCGGTAAACGTCCGAATTTATGGCATTTTAATCACATGTATGAACCTGAATCTATGATGTATGGGTCTATTATGCCTAATTATCAATGGATTATTACTAATGATTTGGATACTTCGGATCTACAAGCTAAGATGAAAGCGTTGAGAAGTCTCGGCACGAAACTTAAAGACGGAACAGAGGTTTATACAGATGATTATATCAAGAATGCACAAAAAGAATTGGAGAAACAAGCCAAAGAAATTGCGGCTGATTTGGAAGCTAATAATGTTAAATCAACAGAAGCTTATGCCAAAGCTTTTGGTAAAAACAATGTTGATTTGAGTAAAAAAGAGATAGTTGCATTGATTGCATATCTGCAACGTTTGGGAACCGATACAACTAAAAAGGTTGAAACAGCAAAAAAATAATGTATGATTAGTCACATCAAAGATTATCTGGCCAACCATCCCGGGTTAAACTTTTTCGGAGTTTTTCCTATCGTATTGTTTTCCATTATCATGATATTGGTGCTTATATACGTTTTCGGTGTGTCGGATAAACATATTGATGAACTTAAAAATTTACCACTTAACGATCAAAACGATACAGACTATGGCAAAAAAGAATGAATCGGCTTTTGACAGATTATTAAAAAAACTGACCAAAGCCACCCCTATAGAACAAGAGAGTTCCGTAAAATTAGACCATAATTTTGACGGTATTGAAGAATTAAACAATCCATTACCGCCTTGGTGGACAGCGGGATTTGTAATCACTGTTATTTTCTCGGTGTTTTACATATTCTATTATATGGTTCAAGGAAAAGACAGTCAATATGACGAGTATAATCGTGAAATGGCCAAAGCCAAAGCACAAGTTGAGGCTTACAAAAAAGCACATAATATTGTAGATGAAAATACGGTTACTTTATTGACTGACAAAAAAGCCTTAGAAGAAGGTAAAGAAATTTACCTGAAAAACTGTGCGGCTTGCCATGTTGCAGATGGCGGTGGATTAGTTGGTCCTAACTTGACTGATGATGCTTGGATTTACGGTTGCGATATCAAAGATGTTTTCAAGGTTATAACCAATGGCACCAGTAAAGGTATGCCGCAGTGGAAAGCGTTGGGAGCTGCCAACATTCAAAAGGTAGCCAGTTATGTTTTGTCATTGCAAGGTACCAAACCGGCAAAACCCAAAGCATCCGAAGGACAACCATGTAATAAAGGCTAAATTTTATAACAATTATATTTGAATAAAGCAGTTTGGTACCCAAACTGCTTTATTTTGATTAAAAAAATTATTTAAAATGAATACAAATAATAATGAATCATTCAGAGATCATATCGGCACCATTAATGAAGAAGGGCTACGAAACTGGATTTATCCGAAAAAACCCAAAGGTAGATTTTATACTTATAGAACTATTCTGAGTATTATTTTATTGGCCTTTTTTCTGATTAGCCCGTTTATTAAAATTAATGGCGACCAATTTATGCTTTTTGATATATTGGGACGGCGATTCCACATTTTCGGGCGGCCGTTTTTTCCGCAAGATTTTTATTTGCTGGCTTTGGCTGGGGTTATTTCAATTGTCTTTTTGGTTTTGTTTACGGTTGTTTACGGCCGTATTTTTTGCGGTTGGTTTTGTCCGCAGACGATTTTTATGGAAATGGTATTTCGTAAAATTGAATACTTAATTGAAGGTGACCGTCCCAAACAAATGAAATTGGACAGAATGCCATGGAATGCCGAAAAAATCAGAAAACGGGTCATGAAATGGATTGTTTTTTATCTTGTTTCCCTGTTTATTACATCTGTGATGCTGGCTTATGTAGCAGGTTCGGATTATGTTATTAATTTTTGGAAACATCCTTTTGCTGATGTTAAAGCCTGGTTGATATATTTGGCTTTTACAACGGTTTTTTACTTTGTTTTTGCTTGGTTTAGAGAGCAGGTTTGTATCATCGCATGTCCGTATGGTCGTTTGCAAGGCGTTTTGACCGATGAAAATACCATATTGGTTACTTATGATTATAAGCGGGGTGAAAAAAGAGGTCCGATGCGTAAAGGTCAAGACCGTGAAGCTTTGGGGCTAGGCGATTGTATAGATTGTAAACAATGTGTATTGGTGTGTCCAACGGGTATCGATATCCGGAATGGTACACAAATGGAGTGTATCAACTGTACAGCTTGTATGGATGCTTGTGATGCCATTATGGACTCGATTGCAAAACCACGGGGATTGATTCGTTATGCTTCTAAGGTTAGTATAGAAGAAGGTCGTAGCAAATTATTTACACCGAGAGTTAAGTTTTATACGGTCATTTTGACAGCGTTACTGGCTGTATTTATTTATTTGTTTGCGAATCGCCCTTCGGTTGATCTTAAAGTTTTGAGAACCCGTGGACAAGTCTTTACGGAATTGCCGGATGGCAATATTCAAAATATGTATCAAGCTACAATTATAAATAAAAGTAATCATCCGTATAAAGATTTACAAATTAAATTAATGGGCGTAAAAGACGGTAAACTAACCGTTTCGGGTACGCAAAATGAACTCGATTTGGATAAAGAAGAAGTTAAACAGGTAATTATCTTTATCGATTTACCCAAGGATAAATTCCACGGTAAAAACAAGATTAAGATTGGAATCTATGACCACAATGGCAAATTGTTGGACAGTTATGAAACCGTGTTTATTGCACCGGTTGCCAGATAATTTAATACATAATTAATACAACAGATTATTTGATAGCTTGCTATCAAATAATCTGTTGTGTAAAAAAATCGTTATGAACAAATTCAAATTAAATTGGGGTTGGAGTATTTTATTAGTTTATATAACTTTTATGGTTATCTTTCTTTTCTTCTTGTACCGTTCTTTTGTTGAATTGAAATCCAACGAATTGGTAACCGATGACTATTATGAAAAAGAATTGGTTTACGGCAAAGAAATCAAAAAACGTCAAAATGCCGATACGATGCGCGTACCGGTTAAAATTTTTCAAGAACAAAAAAATTTGGTTATTGTATTTCCTGAGTATGTAAAAAATATCAAAGGAGAAATCAGATTGTATAAACCGGATAATTCGAAATTAGACCGGAAAATTCATCTGCAATTAGATGAAAATAACCGTCAAATTATTGCCCCTTCGCAATTAATTCCGGGTCGTTGGAATGTGACGGTGGAATGGCAATCGGAGCATGTGCCGTATTTGGTCGAAAAGAAAATGACTTTAAATTAACCGGAATGGGTATTTTACTGACGGCATTGTTGCTCGGTTTATTAGGTAGTTTTCACTGCTTGGGTATGTGCGGCCCTATAGCTTTTATTTTGCCCGTTGACCGTCACAATAAAGCCAAAATGAGCATGCAAACTTTATTGTATCATTTAGGTCGAATGACGGCTTACGCTTTGATAGGCTTACTCTTCGGCTATTTGGGAAAAGGCATCTATTTGGTTGGTTTTCAACAAAAAGTATCGTTGATTTTAGGTATTCTAATGGTTGTTTTGGCTTTTGTGCCGGCCACCAAAGTCTTCCGGTTAAAACCCTTGTCCGGTTGGAATAAATTTGTCTATTTTGTTAAAAATTCGTTGGGTAATTACTTGCAAAAACGTTCAACATCAGGCTTTTACGTTATCGGTTTTTTTAACGGTTTATTACCATGCGGATTAGTTTATATCGCTTTGGTAGGGGCTATGGCTACCGGTGATCCCGTCATGGGGGCATTGTATATGGCCATTTTTGGTTTGGGAACCGCCCCGATGATGACTCTTGCCATCTATTTGGGCAATTTTCTATCGGTAAAAGTCAGAAATAAAATCAATAAATTGATTCCTTATGCTGTGGTATTAGTCGGTATTTTGTTTATTTTGAGAGGACTTAATCTCGGTATCAAATATTTTTCACCTTCCGATAAGATGTTGAATACCAACAGCAAAATGATAAAAATGAAGTCGAAAAAGATGCAGGATAAGATAAAAAAGATTGTACCTGGAGAAGTAGAGAAATGAGGAAATGATGAATTATAGTCGGATGTCCGATGTGATATTGTATTGCTTTTGTATTCTTAACAGGCACACACTTTCAACTTTTTACTTTTAACTTTCAACTGTTGTGGTTTTGGCACGTTCTTTGCCCTGCATCTATTGATGAAAAAACGGGCAATCATATTATTACTGTTAAGTTTAATGTTGGGTTCTTGTGATTGGGAGCACAGGGATGATACTATTGATAATACAATCAGATTAACTGATTTATTACAATCTTATGATTTGTGGTATGTAGATATTGACCGGACCACAGGAACCGGAGATGTCGGTTTTGTGTCACGGGCATTTACCATGAGTTTTATGCCCGGACATGAAGTGTATGCCAACAACAATATGGTTGGATTAGGCTATACCGGAGATGGTTATGGTATCAGAATCGGCACATACAGGGTTTATGACCGTGATGGCATTTTGAGCATTACCGATGATATAGCCGGTACCTATGATTTTGAAGTGGTACAAATAGACAATTATACTATTAGTTTGACCAACCGGGCTCAAAATGTAACTTATTTTTTAATCGGCTATCAAAAAAATGAATTTGATTACGATGCTGTATTTTATGACAATGTCGTTTATTTTTTACAGGAATATGAAGCTTGGACAAAATACTATGCCGATCTGGTGAGTCCGTCCGAACCCTTTGTATCCGAAAATCATTTACAATTTTATGTCAGTGCTAATATAAATTCTTTTTCGTCGTCCGAATCGCCGGTAAATATTTCTGTTTCTCAAATATTTTGGGATTATTCCGGTGCATATGTAGTGGAAAACACCTCACATCAAAACCGCAAAGGGCTGAAATTGTATTATGATATTAATAATGACCGGGAAGAATTTATTTTAAAAATTATTGACGATCAACATATTAGGTTGCGCAATATTTTAACCGGTAATGTTTACAAATTAGAGGGACGCGGTAACATTAAATATAGACCGGTGGCCAAACGCTTTAAAAAATTTCATAAAAACAGCAGTAGAAAAAGATATCTAAAATAAATTTTCCTTATGTTGCCCAAAAAAATGCCGTATATATGCTGAATATTATATACGGCATTTTTGTTTTTCTGTTCATCTTTCTAAACTACAATGATTTTTTTTCTTTTATCTGTCAAGATGATATATAGGTATCTTTTATGAGCCAAAAACCATTTTGTTGTTATACATTAAAGCAAAGTGTGAAGCGATACCACACATAAATTAACCCTTAATGCCCAATGGATAAATGTTCCGGACTATTTTCTCTTTTAAATATTTTTTATTCCGGTGTATAAATTGCATTCACAAGCAGATGTATTATTATCGCAATTAAAAAAACGGAATACCAGAATCAGTATTCCGTTTGAAATCAATCGAAAAAGGAAATTTATTAATTACGCGGTTCAATCATTTGTCCGCCCGGTTTGTGTTTCATCTCTTTGCGGTGTTGCATTGTTTTTCTTCGTTTTACGACACGTCTCATCAACTTGTCTTTAAATCTTCTTTCCAATATGAAATACTTTATCACTTTTTCGGGTGGTAAAATTTCATTTAATTTTTTGATAAATCCGTTGTTAAGTTCAAACAATTGCCGGTCCAAATCCATTTTTTGTTTTATGATATTTTGTTTTTCCTCTTCACTCAATTCTTGCAGTTTGTCTTTTTTGACTTTTTGATAAATTTCTTTGTTGTAAGTTTTTCTAATCTCAAATTTTTTCTTAGCATATTGTCTAAAAACTTTTTCAAATTTTCTACTTTCTTCTTCGTTCAATCCCATATTTTTTTTGAGAAAAGCCAATTTTTTTTCAATAATTTTTTCTCTGTGTCCTTTTTTTCCGTTTTTAGTTTTTAATTGATTTTGTGCCAATCCGCTTGTAGATAGCAAAACGAAAGCTACCAAACTCATAAAAATTGATTTTTTCATATTTATAGGTTTTAAAAGTTAATAATCTTATCAAAAATCCAAATTAATATCATATTTATTCACAATATCGTCCGTGTCAACTTCGTCTATCAAATAGTCGATAATTTCGTCATCAGTTAAATCATTGAATATATCTTTGTTTTGTGCAACTTGTTTGGGTGTTGCAACCTGTGTCATGCTTGTTTTTTGTGACCAGCTAATGATTTTATAACCCAAAGTAACCAGTAAAATCAAAACAGCTGCCGCTAGCCAAATTTTTTTATAAGATGCTAGATGATATTGTTTCTTTGACAATTTATTTGTTTTGACTTGAAAATTGTCAAAATAATGTTCCGGCACTTTATAATGATTTTTCAGTTCCGATAATTGTTGTTCTATGTTGTTATCCGGTTTCATTCGCATATAAGATGATGTTTGAGGCAAAAGGTTTAATTTTCCGACAAAAATTTTTTTATTTTTTTTACTGCTTGATGATAATTGGCTTTTAATCCGCCTATTGATGTGCCCGTGATTTCCGCTATTTCTTTGAATTTTAATTCGTTAAAATATTTTAAGCGGAATATTTCTTGTTGCTTTGGTGGTAAATTCAAAATAGCTTTTTCCAGTTTTAATGCCATTTCGTCGCCATCGTAATAGGAATCATTGTGTAAAAGGTTTAAAAAATATTCGTCGCTGTTGACAAGAGATTGTATTTTATTTTTTCGTAAAAAACTCAAAGCTTCATTGACAGCGATGCGATACAACCACGTAAAAAGTTTACTGTCAAAACGGAATTTAGGCAAATTTTGATACACTTTAATCATTGTATTTTGTAAAACATCATTGGCATTTTCATGTGTTTTTACAATAGGCCTGATTACCCAATACAAATCTTGTGCGTAATGTTTGGCAATCCAATTTAATTGGTCGCCGGTGGACAATGATTTGAAGTGTGATATATCGGGTTGTTTCATCCGGTGAAAAACTTGTTTGTAATAAGACGGGAGATGTAATGAAAGGTTTAATGAGTATTTAGCGGCAATTTAAAATATTTTACCGTGAATTTATTTTTGTTTTGATATGACATACGGATACAAAAAAAGTTTAATAAACCTACCGGCTATTAAACTTTTTATATTTTGATAATAGATATTGGATATTTATAGAGCACCGATAATATGTTTCAAATCACTGATTTGATTTTCCCATAGCAAGCGGGTTTCTTCTTCTTCGCCTTCGTCACAAAAATCGGTGACCAATAGTGAAACGTCTTTGGTCAGTTCGTCAACCAGAATTTTAAATTCGATATAAGTTCCGGTTTCATTATCGTCGTCATCCAGCCATTTGTACTTGACTCTTTCGTTGTCTTTTTTGGTTGCTAATTTGGCTTTTTCTTCTACGCCGTCCCAAATAAAAGTATAAGATTTACCACGTGAATTGACATCATCGGCAAACCAACCGCTCAAACCGGAAGGTGTAGTTAAATACTGAAATATCATGCTTGGAGATGCATGAATGGGAAATTCCATTTCGATTTTAGTTTTTTTACTCATAGATTAAATCTTGTTTTGAGACGCACAAAATATAAATAAAAATTCAATAATAAAAATTTATTGTATTATTTTTGTCCAAAGTAAAATGATTTTTTATGATTACACAAGAACAGCTGAAAGATTTAGAAAAACGTTTAATCGCTTTAAACCACTATCTTTGACATAGCCGGTAAGCTAATTGAAATAAAAAACGAAGAAGAAAAAACCGGTAATCCGGATTTTTGGGATGACCCGGAACAAGCCCAAAAGGTGATGAAGTCCATTCAAGCCAAAAAGAAATGGATAGCGGATTATGAAGCGGCCAACGAAGCTTTTGAAGAATTGCAGGTTTTATACGAATTTTATAAAGAAAAAGAAGCCACGGAGGAAGAAGTTGTATCACAATATGAAACGGCCAAACGATTGATAGAAGATTTGGAATTTCGCAATATGCTTTCCGGAGAAGCCGACCAATTAAGTGCTGTTTTGCAGATTACAGCTGGTGCCGGTGGAACTGAAAGTAATGATTGGGCGGCGATGCTTTTGCGGATGTATCTGATGTGGGCACAAAAAAACGGTTACAAGACCAGAGAACTCAATTATCAGCCAGGAGATGTTGCCGGCATTAAAACCGTGACCATTGAAATTGACGGTGATTATGCCTACGGGTATCTCAAAGGTGAAAACGGTGTGCATCGTTTGGTAAGGATATCGCCTTTTGACAGCAATGCCAAGCGGCATACGTCATTTGCATCGGTTTATGTATATCCGTTGGTGGATGACACGATAGAAATAAAAATAAATCCGGCGGATATCAAATGGGAAACCATGCGTGCCAGTGGCGCCGGTGGCCAAGCGGTTAACAAACTGGAAACGGCCGTGCGTTTGCGACACGAACCTACGGGGATTATTATTGAAAATTCCGAAACCCGTTCACAACTCGAAAATAAAGAAAAAGCTTTGAAATTGCTCAAATCACGCTTATATGAAATGGAAATGCAAAAACGCATGGAAGAGCGTAACAAGATTGAAGCTAATAAAAAGAAAATAGAGTGGGGGTCGCAAATCCGGAATTATGTCATGCATCCGTATAAATTGGTAAAAGACGTGAGAACCGGACATGAAACCTCCCAAGTGGATGATGTGATGAACGGTGGAATAGACGATTTCTTAAAAGCCTATTTGATGATGACCGGGCAAAAACCCGATGATGAAAATAATTGATAATCAAGAGCCGTTGCATGCAACGGCTCTACGAACTTTTAACTTTTAACTTTCAACTTTTAACTAATTATGGAATTTCCTTACGCAGAACCTTTCAAAATCAAAAGCGTTGAAAACATTAAGCGTTCGACTATTGCACAACGCAAACAATGGATTCAAGAAGCGCATTACAATTTGTTCAACTTAAAAAGTGATCAGGTTTTTATCGATTTGCTTACCGATAGTGGTACCGGTGCTATGAGTGATAACCAATGGGCTGAAATCATGAAAGGGGATGAAGCTTATGCCGGTTCACGTTCATTTGAATTACTAAAAGCCAACGTGCAACGGATAACCGGTTATAAATATTTAATCCCGACCCATCAAGGACGGGCTGCCGAAAATGTTTTGTTTTCTGCGATGGTAAATGCCGGAGATGTGATACCGGGCAATTCCCATTTTGATACGACCAAAGGACATATAGAGTTTCGAAAAGCCAAAGCCATTGATTGTACCATTGATGAAGCTTCGGATACCTCAAAATTTCATCCGTTTAAAGGCAATGTTGATTTGAATAAGCTCGAAAAGGTTTTTAAAACCTATCCTAAGGAAAAAATACCGATGGTCATAATGACCGTCACTTGTAATACTGCTGGCGGACAGCCGGTTTCCATGAAGAATATTCAAGAGACTTCTGAATTGTGTCGCCGGTATGGTATTCCCCTGTTTTTTGACGGCGCCCGTTTTGCCGAGAATGCGTATTTTATCAAAAAACGTGAAGATGCTTACAAACACAAAACCATTAAAGAAATTGTACGTGAAATGTTCAGTTACGGTGATGGTATGACCATGAGTGCTAAGAAAGACGGATTGGTTAATATGGGTGGTTTTATAGCAACAAATGATGTGGCAATCTATAATAAAGCCACGGTGTTTGCTATTTTGTTTGAAGGTTTTATCACGTATGGCGGGATGAGTGGACGGGATATGGGAGCTTTGGCAATCGGTTTGGACGAAGCCACGGAATTTGATTATTTGGAAAGCCGGGTGGAACAAGTGCACTATTTGGGCCGTAAATTGATGTCAGCTGATGTGCCTGTCCAACAGCCTATCGGTGGACATGCTATTTATTTGGATGCCAATAAATTTGTCCCGACCATTCCACGCGAGCAATACCGGGCACAGGCTTTGGCAGTGGAATTGTATATCGTTGGTGGTATCAGAGGCGTGGAAATCGGTACTATCCTTGCCGACAGGAATCCGGAAACAGGTGAAAACCGCTATCCCGATCTGGAATTGGTCCGTTTGGCAATCCCGCGTCGAACTTATACTAACAATCACATGGATTATGTTGCGGCGGTGATAGAACACGTTTATCATACTCGTAAAGAAGCTAAAACAGGTTACGAGATTATTTACGAAGCGCCGGTGTTACGGCATTTTACGGTGAAATTGCGGAAGATTTGAGATGCTTGCGTCTCAAGTTGAAAGTGTAGAAACAAAAAATTTTTTGTTTCAAATAAGAAAAATAATCATAAAAAAAACGAAATAATCAATGAATAAATTAACAGTATGGCACAATCCGAGATGCCGCAAAAGTAGAGAAGGTTTGGCAATGGCTGAAAAAGTGGCAGCAAAAAAAGGACTTGAAGTGGAAATCCGAAAATATTTGGACAATCTGCCAAGTAAAGACGAATTAAAAAAAGTCTTGAAAATGTTAGGTATGCTGCCAATGGAGTTGGTTAGAACCAAAGAAGCGATTTGGAAAGAAAATTTTAAAGGTAAAGATTTGACAGACGAACAAGTCATTGAAGCCATGGTGCAATATCCCAAATTAATTGAACGGCCTATCGTGATTTATAATGGCAAGGCGGTTTTGGCGCGCCCGGCGGAGAAGGTATTAGAGTTATTTTAGTGCCAAGTGGAAAGCGAGATTGTGCGTGTTTAGACGAGTTGTAATTCGTCTCAAGTATTATTTATCACGCACCTTTGGTTCTGATTTCAACGATTATATTTTACGGAAAATATATTAGCATCAAAGGCGTGTAATAACTTAGCCCTGCCTGTTAGAGCAGGTTGTAATAGTTTTTGTTATTATTTTGGTGTTGATTTTCGACTATTTGCGTTTGCAGTTCAGGTTTGAGTTCAAAAATAAATATTTAGGATGGTAATTTTAGGAGGTTTTTATGATGATGCTTTTAAGTACCCTGAAAAGTATAAATATAAATTAGTTTCTTTATTCATTATTGTAATAGGACTGATATTAAACTTTTATATTTACACGCAAGTTTTTACTGTTAAATATGGTTTACTTTCAAGAATTTTAATTTTAATCATATCAATAATTCAGCAAACACAAAAAACATGCATGAATAAGAAGAAATTGTTGATTTTCATCAGCAAACAAGATTTCTAATAAAAAACCGCTAAAAATCAAAAAGAACCCCCTGAATAGGTAAATTCTGTGGTTTTTTCTTTTTGATAAAAGGTTCATCCAGCCATTTTTGAAGGTTAATTTTTACAAATAGGTTTATTCTTAAAAAAGCCACCAAATTAGATAAATACCACTTATGCTTTGCTATGGCTTTGAGATATTTTAGTATAAGAATGGTGATTAAAGCTGTCCATATTTGAATCATCACAGCATTGGGGCTTGTGCCTATAAAAGACTTTATATGTAAGAGTTACTTAATTTCTCTGAAAAAGATTTCTATTTGCCAGCGACTTTTTTTTAATTCGCTAATGGTATTGCATGATCATCATATAATAAGCTGATAATCAGTAATTAATAATAATAAACAGATAAAACAGATGAAAACAATTAAATAATATAATAGTGCTGTTAGCAATCTTAGGGTTATTATCGAGTTGCTGTTCATGGGATTATGATAAAAAAAGATTTTGAATTTACTCAAAAAGAGCTCAATTTTTTAAACGTTTATAGAACAAATGATGCTATTTATTTTAAAAGTAACTCGGGCGATATTGATGCTATTGCTATTTTTTAAATTCAGGAACAAAAAGATGAAGGGAATAAATGTTTTATTTCAAAAGCACCATGTCACAGTAAAAGCATTGTAATTAAACACTTACCTGAACAAAAGAATAAATGACCAGGAACAATTTGGAAAGAAGATGCAGGTAAAGAAATTATGTATCAAGTACTGATTTCAGTTTCCAAATTTCCAATAAAAAAGGAGATTAGATATTCTATTAATTTTAAGAGCTTTACATCAGGGGATTCAATATTTGAAGTTGCTCCACAAACATATCAAGTAGCTGGTCAAAATTTAGAGAATTGTTACAAAATTAACCATGGTTATCCTGAAAGGATTGAAAATCCGGATGATATTGAATTTTTATATTGGACAATTAAGTATGGACTTACTGCATATACGAGTAAATCAGGTGAAACTTGGTTTTTAATTAACCTTAAATCCGCGCTATTTTACCCACTTCGTCGTGGTCTCTGCCTCCGCCGACACATAAATAACCAAAAAAGCCAGTTGTATAGAGTAGAAAGCGGCGCGAAAGCGACATCCCGTGCCCGCAGGAGCGGGATAACAAATCGAAAACCGGTGCTCGGTACAATTTTGCTCCTACGTCACAATCCAGATACGTCGGGACAGCGACCAATTTTTCAATTCCTCAATTCCTCGTTTCCTCAAATTGTAAGCAAAAAAACCTATGAAGTAGTAAACAAACATTAATAGAACCTAATAATCTATGGAACGAATCAAACCCTCAAACACCGAGATAACCAAATTTTAGTATATTTGTAAATTGTATATTTTTCCCAAATGTGGAAATTGAAAATGTGGTAGAAAAAACAGATATGAAAACAGATACTTGCAATTTAGCAATTCAAAATAAATCAACCGGCTGCCTTAAAACAGGCACATGTGACATTAACGGTTGCCACAAACTGACGGTTTTTGACTGGTTGGCTGATATACCTTTACCTCCTGGCGAAAAACCTTTTCCGTTTGTAGAAGTCCGTTTTAAAAATTCGCGAAAAGATTTTTATGCAACTAACGGATTAGAACTCTATACCGGCGATACGGTTGCCGTTGAAGCCAAATCGGGGCATGACATAGGCGTGGTTTCTGCTACCGGCGAAATTGTCCGTTTACAGATGAAAAAGAAACAGGTTGATTACGAAAAAGATTTGATTTACAAAGTTTATCGAAAAGCTACTCAACGGGACATTGACAAGTGGCAACAACTGCGTTTACGTGAAGAAGAAGTCAAACATAAAGCTCGTAAATACGTGATTATCCACGGTTTGCAAATGAAAATTTCCGATGTGGAATACCAAGGCGACGGCACCAAAGTAACGTTTTATTACACGGCGGACGGTCGCGTTGATTTCAGAAGCTTAATCAAAGATTTGGCGCGTGAATTTTCTACCCGAATCGAAATGCGACAAATCGGATTCCGTCAAGAAGCAGCCCGTTTGGGTGGTATCGGGTCTTGTGGCCGCGAACTCTGTTGTGCTTCGTGGATGAGTGATTTTAGAAGTGTCAGCACTTCGGCAGCCAAATATCAACAACTATCACTCAATCCGCAAAAACTTGCCGGCCAATGTGGCAAACTCAAATGTTGTCTGAACTTTGAACTGGATACTTACGTTGAAGCTTTATCGGATTTTCCGGCTCACAATTTACAACTCGAAACCGAAAAAGGAAATGCCAAATGGATTAAATCCGATATTTTTAAAGGACACTTGTGGTATGCCTATATCGACAAAGAAGAAAACGGCAATACTTGGCACAAACTGACTTTGGAACAAGTCAATGAAATCATTGAATATAACAATCAAGGACAAAAACCTGCCAGTTTGGAAGAATATGCCGCCGAATTGTCATTAATGGAATCGCAACCCATTGAAAATTTTGAAAATGTAGTCGGACAAGACAATATCAACCGTTTTGATGAAGTTAAAAGAAAAAGACGTAAGAAAAAAAGACGTAAATCATCAAAGAACAAACAAAAAAATGTTCAAAATCAGTCCCTTCAAAACAATCAACAAAATAATAATAAACGTTTTAAAAACAAACGTCGTAAATCACGTAATGGCAATCACAACAAAAATGGAAATTAAAAGACTCGTTATTCTACTCATATCGTTTCTCGGGTTTTTGACCGCTTGTCAAAACAAAACGGTTTTGCAACAAACCAAAGACATCAATCAAAACGTTTGGCATCGTGACAGTATTGTCAGTACACAATTTAAACCGGCGGATACCGTTCAGCCCTATAATTTGTTTTTTTTAATACGGAATGACAACCGGTACCCGTATGCCAATATTTTTTTGATAGCCAAAATAACAAATGACCGGGAAGAAATCATCGACACACTTGAATATGCTATGGCGGATGAGAAAGGTAATTGGTTGGGTAGCGGTATTTGGGACCTCAAAGAAAGCAAATTGGTTTACAAAAAAAATTTTAAGTTTAAAGATACCTTACCGGTAACCATCAGTGTGTCCCATGCTGTTAGAAAACCGGGACAAATCTTGGGAGATGAAGAAGTGCCGGGTATCAAAACTGTGGGTATTATTATTGAAAAAGCACAACCATAGAGATATAACTTATTGTGTTTTATGCTGATAGACGGGATAACATTTTACAATAGAAAGAACATTACTCTGGCAGAATAAAATGTTTAAAACCGCAAATAGATTTTGCCTCCTCCCGATTTTGAGTCAGGAGTTTAAAATAGCATAAGCATCAAATAACCGAAAAAAAACAATATCATCAAATAACCGAAAAAACAATGGCAAAACGAACAAATCCGGATTATAAAAAATACATTAAATGGTTTTGGCTCAGCTTTTTGGGCGGAATTTTACTTGTCGTATTAGTGTTATTCCTCGCTTCCAAAGGATATTTAGGGTATATGCCCGATTTTGAAGTCCTGGAAAATCCGAAATCCAATTTATCCACCCAAATCATTTCTGAAGACGGAAAAGTTATCGGTAAATTTTACCTCAGAGAAAACCGGACACCCGTTCCCTATGACGAGTTATCTCCTTACTTGCCGCAAGCTTTAATTGCCACGGAAGACGAACGCTATTATTCGCATTCCGGTATAGATTTTAAGAGTTTAACCCGTGCTATCGTTTTTTTAGGGACAAAAGGCGGTGGTAGTACCATTACGCAACAGTTGTCCAAATTACTGTTTCACAAACGTGAAAATGCCGGTTTATTTAAAAGAATTATCCAAAAAATCAAAGAACAAATTATTGCTGTCCGGCTCGAAAAACAATATACCAAAAACGAAATTATTGCCATGTATCTCAATCAATTCGATTGGTTGAACCAAGGCGTGGGTATCAAATCAGCCTCACGTATTTATTTTAACAAAGAGCCCAAAGATTTAAAAATTGAAGAAGCAGCCACATTGATAGGTATGCTCAAAAATCCGGCTTATTTCCGGCCTATCAGCCGTCCCGAACGCACCAGAAAACGACGCAATGTCGTCTTGCATCAAATGGCAAAAAACGGTTATATTACCGAAAAAGAAAAAGATTCACTTCAAAAACTACCATTAAAACTCGATTTTCATCCCGAACGCCATGACGAAGGTATGGCAACTTACTTACGGGAATATATTCGCAGGTTTGTAAGTAACTGGACTAAAAATCATCCCAAACCGGATGGTAGTCATTACAATATTTATACGGACGGGCTAAAAATTTACACAACCATAGATTCACGTCTGCAGGCCAATGCCGAAGCCGCTGTCAATGAACACATGAAACGTTTACAAGCGGTTTTTGACAAACAGGCCAAAAGATTGAAAAACGCACCGTTCTATTTTCCGAAACTCGGTCCGAAAGCCACGCAAAAAGAAATTAAAAAAATTATGAAGCAAGCTATGCGCCGTTCCGAACGTTGGCGGGTAATGAAAAAAGCCGGTCTGAGTGATAAAGAAATCGAAAAAAGTTTTTACAAAAAAGTCAAAATGCGTATTTTCTCATGGAACGGCGATATTGATACCTTGATGACGCCTTATGATTCCATTCGCTATTACAAGAAATTTTTACACGCCGGATTGATGTCCATGAACCCGAATAACGGACATATCAAAGCATGGGTCGGTGGTATTAATTTCAAACATTTCAAATACGATCACGTCAAACAAGGTGCCCGGCAAGTCGGCTCCACTTTTAAACCGTTTGTGTATGCTACGGCCATCAATCAAAAGCATTTGTCTCCTTGTGACTCGTTTCCTAATGTGCCTTATACGATAGAAGCCGGACGTTGGGGATTGAGCAAACCGTGGACTCCAAAAAATGCCGGAGGACAATACGGCGGTAAAATGACCCTTAAACAAGCACTTGCCAATTCGGTAAACGTGATTACAGCACAATTAATAGACATGGTCGGTCCGAAACCGGTCGTCGAATTAGCTAAAAACCTCGGTATCAAACACAAGATACCCGAAGTCCCGTCCATAGCTTTGGGAACGCCGGAAATCTCACTCTATGAAATGGTCGGTGCTTTAAACGGCTTTTCAAACAAAGGCGTTTACATAGAACCCTTTGTTATCAGCAAAATTACCGATAAAAACGGCGTGATTTTATATGAAAAAATACCGGCAACCAAAGAAGTTTTAAGCCCTGAAATCGCATATACTGTTATTAATCTGATGCAAGGCGTTACCCAATACGGAACCGGTTCGCGATTACGGGGAACTTGGGCTAAAAATAACAAATTTTACAAAGAAGTAATAACCGGTTACCCTTATAATTTTACTAACGAAATAGCCGGCAAAACCGGTACTACCCAAAACCAATCCGACGGCTGGTTTATGGGTATGGTACCCAACTTGACAACCGGTGTTTGGGTCGGTGCCGAAGACCGTTCCGTTCACTTCAAAAGTGTCAAATACGGACAAGGCGCCACCATGGCATTACCAATCTGGGGGCTCTACATGAAAAAAAATTATGCCGACAAAGATTTAGGTATCTCTAAAAAACCGTTTGATAAACCCGCCAATATCAGCATCAACCTGGATTGTAACAAAAAACAAGTAAACGGAACCGACAATACAAACCACGGAAATAATTCCAATGATGATTTGGACGACGATCTGGACGGATAATATTTTATTGAAAAATTAATATTAAAATCAATATCCGAAGAATTTCTCAATTCATTGCCAAATCAAGTTTACATGTTGTCAATCAACATATTACGCTATTTTTATTAATAAATTTAAAGCATTTCTTTTTGCTTGACTATGTTATTACACAAAGATAAAATATCAATAAAAGTTATATCATTAATTTTAAACGGGATTTTTGTTGTAACAATTACGTTATTTATACTTGATTGCGACACATCTTTTGAAATTAAAAGTCAAATCGTAAAAACATTAACATATTTTGGTTTAATACTTTTATCTCCGGTTGTTTTAGTTTGGAATTTATTTACTTTTAAATTATTAATTAAAGTTTCGCACTTACTATTATGATGCTAATTTACAAATATTTAACGATTTTGCTAATTTTCCATTTTCTTCAATCACATCGCTGTAAACAATTAATTTTCTGATTATTACATCAATATCAA
>JALVST010000039.1 GCA_027024205.1 Flavobacteriales bacterium
GAATCGTTGGTATTGTCTTGGTCGTTACTTAAAGCTGTACTAACTGTAATTGTGTAAGTATGTCCTACGATTGATAAGTCGGCAGTTGTAGCAAAAGTAAAACTTGTTGAAGTACCGGGAGCAATAGTTCCGTTAAAATTTTCTGTAATCAGCGTTCCGTTATCTATTTGATATTGAACAGGAAAATTGCCTATGGATTGTAAACCGTAGTTGGTAATTTCAACAGATATTTGTTCATTGCTTGACAAAATTCCCGATACGGGAGCCGTTATATTTGAAATACCGGCATCGTAATTGAAATCAGAAGCAAATTTGAAGACGGCAACTTGGTCAGTACGACTTTGTTGACTGGTAAAGTATTCACTGATAAACCAAAATGTTTTATCATCGGAAGGATCAACGGTCAATTGGGCGTAATCTCCATATCTGGGGGAACCGGAAGAGGTGACGCCGGGCGTAACGACATCCGGTGTAATAGTCATTTGATTGAGCGGGTCAGACGCCATTCTACCGGTATAATGTAATTCGGGAACTTGATTGCTATCGACAATAGTATAACCCAGAGCGATATTACCAAGTCTGTCCATGTTGATAGACCCGGCAAAGGTGTTGTGATTACTGGGGTCAATAAAAGTGCCTTCTTGATAGATATACCATGGATCACCGTCATTGTTTTGACGTAATTCAAACCAACGGATACCTGCTTTGCCTTGATTGTCGGTATTGACGACAAAATTTAATACAACCGAATTGTAATTGGTAAAACGGCGGTAATTGGTCATAAACATGATTGTAGCTTGAAGCGCATCGATAGTTATACCGTTAGGTTGTGGCAAATTTTGAAAACTACCGTTATTAAATACGCTGTTAAATGCAGTGGTAGATAAAACTTGTGGGCTGGAAATTGTAGAAGAATTGGGAGAAGTCCAATTGACATTGACATTCCAAATTTTTAAATGGTCTTGATTGACTCCTATCCAAGAATCGTCTTGCATATAAATAATCGGCGCATTACCTGCCGGAGGCATTTGATTTCCCATAACGTTAAAACCGGCAGGAGAATAAAATCCGTTAGTCCTGATACCGGGAAGGGAAAAACCAATCATTTGGGCCGAGGTATTACCGTTTATCATTTTGTCTCTTTCCAAGGCAAAAACCACATCGCTTGTGCTGGCAGACCCCGAATTGAGGTTGGCTGTTACATAATAACCGTCACTCCAGATGGAAAATTTTGGATAGTCCGGCATACCTCCGGGGACATCAAATGCATAAATATACCACCCGCCATTAACCGGATCGGATGTTTGACTGACTGCAATCAGTAATTTATTGGGATTAGAATGTATGTCAAAATTGGTGATCAAAAATCTATCGGCAAATTGATCATATAAAACAATAGGATCCCCATCACTTGTATAACCGGGAAAGAGTGTGCTCAAATTGGTATCATTGACCAAAATATAACCGCTTTTGTCAAAAATTTTAAAACCGACATTGTATGCTGCTACATAATGATTGGGACCGGCAGCTCCCGTAGGGTCACTGGGATTAAATCCAACTTGTGCGGCTGTAAAGGTCAATATAGGTGTTCTAACAGGATGTGACAAACTGCGTCCAGGCGTTTGTAAAAGCGGGTCAATTCCTTTGGGTAAACCTTTTCCAGGAACGATTATATTTTGTCCGGAACGGCGTTTCGGATTGATTTCTTCTTTTTTATGGTCAGGTGCCGGTAAATTTTTCATCGAACTTAAAGGCGGCACAATTTTTACCGGATCCGATTTGACTACAAAGCTAGGTCTGTTTTGAGCTGTTACGGTTGAAGCAGTCAAAAACAACGTAAAAATAATTAAATGAAATAATCTCATAGTTTAATGATTTGTTTGTTACTGGTAGTGCAAATATATGTTTTTTTCAAGAAAAAAAGAAATATTTAAAAAATTGAAAATACCCTCTCTACATTTATGTTATATTTGCTTAAATTTTTTGTTTCATGATACAACCGGTGAATTCTCCACTGTCAGGTCATTTTTTAACAAAAAAAATGCAGGTCAAAGATTATTTGGTATCCGGCCGGATTTTTGATTTGTACTATGATGCATCGTGGGACATGCTTTTGACTTATCCTCTTCCTTTGGATTTGGAAAATTATTATAAATCAACAGCTTACAAACCTCATCATCATCAAAATTCTTCTTTTACAGACCGTTTATACAATTGGATTCGTCAACGAAATTATGCTTATAAATACCGGCTGATGAAACAATACTGTCCCAACATGCAATCGGTATTGGATTATGGAACGGCAACCGGTGAATTTTTAATCTATCTTTTGAAGAAAAATTTAATGGTTTCCGGTGTTGAACCCAATGAAACCGCTAGAAGTATTGCTAATAAGTTTGTCGATGACAATGTAAAAGTTTCCATTGATGAAATTGATGAGAAATTTGATGTCATCACACTTTGGCATGTCTTGGAACATGTAAAAGATATAGATAAATTAATAGAAAAATTCCAGGAACAGTTAAATGAAAAAGGAATTTTGCTTGTTGCTGTTCCTAATTTCAAATCTTTTGATGCCCGGTATTACCGGGAGTTTTGGGCGGCTTATGATGTACCGCGTCATCTTTGGCATTTTTCGCCCCTGTCGATTCAAAAATTGTTTGAAAAGCACCATATGAAAGTCATTGGACAAAAACCCTTATATTTTGACAGTTTTTATGTCAGTTTATTGTCCGAACAATATAAAACCGGTAAAAAAAACTGGTTCAAAGCTTTTTTTACCGGTTTGAAATCCAATTGGTTGGCCCGAAAAACAGGAAATTATTCATCTTTAATTTATATTCTACAAAAGACTTGATTTTTTTCAAACATTGTTTACAATCGCCATTTAACTCCCAAACTGATTAAGTGTTTGTGTTCTTTTTTAAACAAAGGAGTTATATCGTAATCGGCATAAATATGCCAATTCGTACCGCCGATAGAACCTTTAATTCCATAAGCAAAATAAGGTATGGTATAATCGTTTTTAAGGATTTCGTCATGACTGTTGCCATTGGCAAAATAGGTTAGTTTTTGTTTGGTTGTTAATTTAAATTTACCGTATATTCCTGCTGAGGCACTTAAATGGTTATGGTTGGAATCGGGTATATTTATTTCTAAACTTATTGGGAGTCGCAGCCAAATATGACGCAATTTACTTCTTTCCAAATCATAGGGATATGGGATGATGTTTACCGTGTCGTTAGTTAAAACATGGTAACGGTTTCCTGTTGGCTTTAAGGTGTTCCATACAAAAGAAAATCCGTAAACCAAAAAAACTTTTTCATGCACAAAATTTGTTTTCCAATCTATACCCGTTTCAAAAAACCTGGATTGAATATAACCGTACGGACTGGATTCAATACTGTTGATTTTATCATCGGATATAACATTGTTTAATCCGGTAGATAAAAACAAATAAGCATAAGTATTTTTGTGTTTTTCGGGACACTTATCATAATAGGATTTCCGGTAAAATCTAATTTTTCTGATTTTATAAGCTGTCCGGTTATTGATAGTTGTATCCGTTACATGAGTGCCTTTACTTATCTTTTTTAAATCACTTGTAAGTTTGTAAATAGCATAATCCAAATCTTCGGCATATTGTTTTGCCAAACGTTTTTTTTCGGTTTCAGCTTCTTCCGGAGTGATTTTTTTATGTTGTAATTGTTGGTCGATACGTTGTAATTCCGCTTCAAACTGTTGACTTTTCTGCCGGAGAACACTGTCAATCTTTTTGTTGATTTTCAACAATTTATAATTTAATTCATTTTGAGCAGACAGATTGCCGGTTAACAGCAAAATCCATATTAATAAAACATATTTCCTGGTTTTCATTTTGACTTTTTTTAATTGAAAAATTTAATTTTTTTTGAAAATAATATCACCGGCACCGATTACATTTGTTTTTAAAATATCAGGTTCGCCGTAATAAAATATATCACCGGTTCCCATTACCTTGGCATTTAACCTTTTAACCACACGCAAACGGATTTCTCCCGAACCTGTTAATGTAGCTTTAACTTCTTGTGCTTCCAGTTTATTAGCACTGATAAGTCCGGAACCGGTCAAAACGTATTTAGCCGTTTCGGCTTTTCCAGTTAATAAGATATCTCCTGATCCGACAAGAGTAGCCGTCAAATGATTAATGCCCGTTTTAATGTCCAGTCTTCCCGAACCAGTTAAGGTCAATTTGAGATTTTTCCAGTTGAATATTTTTGTATTGTAAATTTCGCCGGAACCGGATAAATTTATTTGTGATAAATAATCCGCCGGGACTTCTACCGATAACTTGGCATAGTCTGTAACGGAAAATTGAGGATTTATACGGATCACTAGTTTACTTCCATTGGTAAAAGTTTCTATATATTGTAAAAGGTTTTCGTCAGCTTTTATTTGCAATATTCCGGGTTTACCGGGGACAATCTTTACTTTAAAAGGTCCGGTTACACTTATTTTGTCATAATTATCAATATGTCTGGTTTCTGTTGTGATTTGCCGGTTACCGGATATTTTTTTAGTCCAAAATTGTGCTTGTATATTTGTAATACCTGCCAGTAATAGAATAATGAATAATACTTTTTGTTTCATGATTTATAGATGATTTGGTTAGATGATTATTTATTAATAAAATAAAAATGTATTAGTTACTTTTTACGCCCAATATTTGTTTGTTTACGGCTTACCGGAGATTAGAAATTTACTGTCTTATATCCCATCGTGCAGCATGTGAAATCCAATTATTCCATTTTAACACAACCGTATTCCATATCGATTTTAATCAATGACCGGGCATTTTTGTCTTTATAGTAAGCTTTTACGGTTTTATCGCCGTTGTTGTCTATTTCTTGGTATATAGAAATATCGCCGGATTTAAAACAACCGTAAGTTTGGGTCATTTCAAACCGGAATGCTACATCTTGACGGTTGATTATTTTTACATTTGTATAATCGCAAGATAAATCTATCAAATCGAATCCGGGGAGTAAGCCATTAATTTTTAAGGAACCGTAATCACCTGAAAATCTGATGGTATCCACATTGCCAAACGAACGGATTTGGTAATCTCCGGAACCGTTAACTTGTTTGACATTTTTGACGGCTATTTTTCCGTAATCATTGTTAAAATTCAATTTTCTGACATCTTCGATTTTAATAGTGCTGTAATCGCAATTCAATTTTAATTGATATGCAGAGGCAATGTTAATACGGCTGTAATCGGCATTTATTTCTGCATTTTTAACAAAGTCAATATCTGATTCGGAAAAATAATCGGTCGAAATAGTATTCCGGTCACCTGATAATTGCCCTATTTCAAAACTGCCATAGTCTGCATTCAGAGCAAAATTTCCGGTCAGTTTATTTAAATAAATATGTCCGTAATCATTGTTAATTTTCAAATCCCATTGTTGTGGCATTTTTACTTTATAATTGATTTTGAAATTGGTTTTTTTTGTATTTCCGCCAAAAAACCATGACAACCAACTGTTGTTTTCTTGCGAAGTGTTTTTTATTAGCGTTTCAGCGGTAATCAAAGAGCCGTTTTTATTAATTTTAATATTAATTTTTTCTAAACGCTCTTCAACAGCTTCCAAGTCATCCCCGTCAACTTTAATATTGACTGTAATTGTGACTTCCGTTTGGTCTCCGGTAATCACATTGATATTGCCGTATGAGTTATCGATGGAAAGCATTCCGGAAGCTCCGGCATTAAAATGACGCTCTACGGTTTTTGATTTTTTAAATTTACCTTCCGGCCGGTTGGAAAAAACCAGTAAAGGTAAAAGGAATATCATAATTTTAAGCCCTGTGTGTTTCATTTTTTCGGGTTTTTGATTTTTTGATTCTATTCATTTCGCGTTTAACAAATTGTAATATCTCAATGCGTTGTTGAAAATTTTCAATCATGGCATTTAAAATGTATTTATCGTGATTTAGCCGGTAGTCTTTTACCAGTTTTTGATAATCTTTTTCCAACCGGTTTATTTGTTGCATGGCATTTTCAAAAACTTTTTTGGTTTCCTGTGTTTCTTCGGCTTTTATACGTGTTATCTCCGCTTTGATGATTTCTGAAAAATAGCGTTCATTTTGTTGAATTTCAACATCTTGATTTTTATTCTGTTTAGAAAACATATAAAATTGTATACCTGTTGAAATCAAAAATAAAACGGAAGCGGCTATAAGAAGTTTCTTAAAGTGTTTCTTGACAAAACCGGTTTTGTATTGTCGTTTTTGTTGTTTTAATTTTATCAAAAACCGTTCTTCATGACCGGGTTTAAGGTCATAAACCGCCATTTTTTTACGGTTTTGATTAATAAATTCTTTCAGACGCATAATGGTTAATTTTTTAGAATTTCACTATAATTTTTTTCTAAGATATGTTTCAGTTTTTGTTTGGCTCGCGATACCAGAGTCCGTACATTGGCATAAGAAAGATTTAAGATTTGGGTCATTTCTTCGTAATCGTATCCTTCGATAAAATGTAAGTTAATGGCTATCCTGTAATTGTCTTTTAACCGATCGATGGCTTCCAATAATGCTTCGATTTTAATATTTTTATCATTGACCTCGATTTCCGGTTCGGGTTCAATAACTGTGTTGTGATTTTTGAGACACTCAAAATTTTTATGTTTTCGTAAATAAGACAGCGCTTCGTTGATAACAATCCGTTTGAGCCAAGCTCCGAAACTCGCCGTAGCTTTAAAAGTATGTAATTTGTCGAAGGCTTTGATAAAGGCTTCTTGCATCACATCTTCCGCATCGTCCGGATTGCCGGTTATACGCACGGCAACTTGATACATTGCATTTGCATAACGTTGATATACTTGCATTTGTGCCTTCCTGTCATGCCGTTTGCATGCCGCCAAAAGCTTTGTTATGTTGTCTGTTTTGTCCAACCGGTTTACTCTTTACGTTTTAAAGATAAAAATATTTAGATTTTGTTACGGTTTTTAGGAAAAAAATTAATTTTGTATCGAATAACCAAAAAATCAAAATTATGCGAAAAAAAGTTTTATTCTTTGTCTTTTTACTGTCTATGTTTGGTTTTGATGTAGCGTCACAAACCGTTTACGAATATAAAATCATTACAACGGTTGAATCAATTGTGCCTATGGGTGTAGGCCGTTCGCGTATCGTGGAATTTAATGTACCTATGGATTACAAAAAAGCTACTTCAACCCGTGATGAGGCTAATAAATTCAAACAAAACAAAACTAAACGTAAAGAATTGAAAATTAGTAGTTTTAATGAAACAAAATTGTTAAATTTTTATTCCATGGTCGGAATCAATTTTCAAAATATCGCTTCAAACGATGCTTTGATTTCGTCCAAACTGACCCAAATGAGTAAAGACGGTTGGGAGTTATTTACGGTAACCAGCGGGGTTGAAAGTGATGCCGGAAAAAATGACGGTAAAGGTATTTTTATTACCCGTTATATTTTTAGACGGCCTTTGCAACAGTGATTTTACAACTTAAAATTTTTTAAAAAAGTTATAAAAAAAGACGTGATTTTTTTCACGTCTTTTTTTATAACCTGACTAAGGTTTGGCGTAAAACGCCTTTTTTCTATAATATAGAAACATTGTTTCGTCAAATGAAACCCGTATTACGTCAAATGAAACCCAGCATTTATAAGATAGGAATATTATTATCCGCTCATTATTGTTACTTTTGTTATATATTAATCTTTTAAAACAATTATTATGCTAAAAAAACTATTTTATGTTTATTTGTTTTTATTCTTTTTAGGAGCTACGGCACAAATTCAAAAATATTATGATGCCAGTGGACATGTTTACCACGATGTCAATATTGAAATTGTTGAGAGTTCGTTAGGAGTGGGTGTTGTTGTTGCCGGAAATCATTTTAATCCGCAGATGAATGCTTTTG
Source organism: Flavobacteriales bacterium (assembly GCA_027024205.1). Classification (GTDB taxonomy): domain Bacteria; phylum Bacteroidota; class Bacteroidia; order Flavobacteriales; family Flavobacteriaceae; genus WGBX01. The sequence continues at coordinate 7,932 of JALVST010000039.1, forward strand.
TACCTTTTATCAAAGGGATTGATGCTTCCGGAAATATATTGTGGGCAGCAACCGGCGGTACTGTAAATTTAACTAATTTAAGACTGTTTGATATAGAAGTATTTCAAGATTTTGTTATTTTGACCGGAAGTGTTGAGAATGCCAACGGGATAACAAAACCTTTTGCGGCAAAATACGATTTGGCAACAACCAGTTTTGCACAAGTTTATTATTATGATGTAATTTCTGCAAGTTTTCCTGCCGAATCTTTTAACATTAAATATACCGAAGCAGATATCGATGCCGACGGCACACCGGATCCGGGATTTATTTTAGGGGGGTATATAATAATATCGAATGGAGAAAAGTTAGGTATGGTCATCCGTACGGATTTTGATTTACAACCGCTTGCAGCTACCGAAGTAGGTGTGTCAGGAACCAATCAAGCGCCGGGATTTAATATGGTCAATAAAGTGACGGAAACCGCTGACGGTTATTTTTTGACCGGTTCCGCAACTTATGTCAACAACAATGTGGCACAACAAGCCGTTTTGTTGCACAAAATTAACTTTGATTTATCAATGGCTTGGGATATAAGTTATACATTCAGTAACAATCAAAATGACGTATCGGTTGATGCTTATTATGATGATACGAATAACGAAATTTATGCTCTTATTAACTATTCTGATACTAATATGTTCGGTGTCACCGTTTTGAACAATAATAACGGTAGTATCATCGGTAGTCAATCCTGGTATGCCACTGACCCGAATTCTGAAAAATACGGTTTCCGTTTGCACGAATCTCCTAACACTAACAATTTGATAATCAACGGTTATGACCGTATTACTAATATAGCGGCGAGTGGTACTCAGATGGCCGAAACCAATATTGTGGTATATGAGTTTGACAAAGCTACCGGACAGATAGCCGGGAGTGGTTATCAATATATTATTCCTAATCAAGAATTGGGAACCGACCCTTACAATTTTTGGGATACCCAAATGCCGTTAATCTATTATCCCGAAATGGCTCAATACAAAAATTTGGTAACCGGCACTTATAAAAGTTATAAAGCCGGTTATTATGAAGATCCTGTGACCAACGTGCCGGATATGGCTCTGTTTAACAATACTTCCAATGCCAATATTTGTGATAATTTTTCATTGACTTATACGACAAATTTGTTGCCCAATACTTTAGCTGTTAATGCCAATTCTGCCGGGGGACTAACCGTAACTGCCAATGCTTTCACAATCGGATTTATTCCAATGACTGTTAATGTCACGGGATGTACGCCAAATGCTATTGATAATCAAAAATTTGAAGAAGGTTTATTATATCCTAATCCGGTAAAAGATTTGCTTTATGTTAAATTGCAGAAGGCACAATCTTTTATTATCAGGGATCTGTCACAAAGACGGGTTAAAACCGGACGTATAGAAAATCAAAGTATTCCGGTATCTGGACTTAAAAAAGGTATTTATGTCATTGAAATTCTTTCCGGTGACAAACGATTAAAACGCATGACCTTTATAAAAAAATAATTGCTTTGTTTTTTTCTTGATATTTACGGCCGCCTCTTCCAAAAAGGGGCGGCCTTTTTATGCATGATAATCAATCGTATCTTAATTTTTTGATAAATTTTTTCTGTGGCTGATAATTATTATTATTTTTGTTTTAATTTTTAACCCAAAACAAATCAAATGAAGCAGTTATCGACCTATAAAAAAATTGAGATACTTTTAAGTATCATCGTATTTACAATTAGTCTGTTTACCTATATTTCCACTTTGGAACCTACGGTTAGTTTTTGGGATTGCGGGGAATTTATAGCCACTTCTGCCAAACTACAAGTCGGGCATCCACCCGGAGCCCCGTTATTTCAAATGCTTGGTGCTTTTTTCTCTATGTTTGCGAGTTCCCCATCCAAAATAGCTTATATGATCAATATGATGTCGGCCATTTTCAGTGCTTTGACCGTCTTGTTTTTGTACTGGACGATAATTCATATTCTTATAAAATACATTTTACGTAAGACGGCATTATCTCTTGCAGAACAAATTATCGTTTTGGGGAGTGCCACAGTAGGATCTTTGGCTTTTACTTTTTCCGATTCTTTTTGGTTTTCAGCAGTTGAAGCCGAAGTATATGCTGCCGCTATGTTTTTGATGTCCGCTTTGTTTTGGCTCGGACTTAAATGGGTCGATAGCCTTGATAAACCGCGTGGCAACCGTTGGCTGATTTTAATGGCTTTTGTCATCGGGCTGTCTTTCGGGGTGCATTTTATGGTTTTGTTGGTTATTCCGGCTATCGGGATGTTGTATTATTTTAAAACCGCTAAAAACATTACACCTAAATCGTTTATCATTGCCAATATTGTGGTATTCGGTATTTTGATTGTGATTTTTAAAATGCTGTTGCCTTGGACAATGAAATTTTACAGTTTCTTTGAAATCTTTTTTACCAATACCTTCGGATTGCCTTTTAATACCGGGACTGCTATTGCCGGATTGATTACAATAGGTTTGTTTTATTATTTCTTAAAAAAAGCTTATAATACCAACAATCGCTTGATGGAAGCCATAACCCTGTCGGTTTTGTTTATACTAATCGGTTTTTCGTCATGGATTATGTTACCTGTCCGTGCCAATGCCAATCCGGTTATCAACGAAAATGCGCCGACTAATGCCCGCGAGTTGTTAGCCTATTACAACCGGGAACAATATGGTGATACATATTTATTTTACGGGCCTTATTATTCGGCATACTACCACGGTTTGGACGAAAATGAACCCTATGTGGATGACAAACCAAAATACGAACAAGATAAAAAAGCCGGTAAGTATGTGATTGTCAACAATTACAAAAAAGCCAAACAAAATTTTACGCATAAACATTGGGGTATTTTACCGCGTATGTGGGATGCCGCCAGTGCTGATAATTATAAAAAGATAGCGGGGATTCCCAGGAAGAGTACCCGCAAACCCACATTTTTTGAAAATATGAAATTTATGTTCAGCTACCAATTCGGTTATATGTATTGGCGGTATTTGATGTGGAATTTTGTAGGTCGTCAAGACGATGAACAAGGCCGGTTGGATAATCACGGTAACTGGTTGAGCGGGATCAAATTTATAGACGAAATGCATTTGGGACCACAAGACAACTTACCTTCGGATTATAAAAATAATAAAGCCCGTAACACTTATTATTTCTTACCGTTTTTACTGGCTTTTTTGGGTATTTTATACCATTCATCCAAAGATTGGAAAAACTTTTATGTCATTTTAATCGCTTTTTTAATGACAGGTTTGGCTGTCGTATTTTATACCAACGTGCGGCCTTTCGAACCGCGTGAACGGGATTATGCCGTTGTCGGGTCGTTTTATTTCTTTGCCTTGTGGCTTGGGATAGGTGTTTTTGCTTTGTATGACTATTTGAAGAAATACATAGCGCCCAAACCGGTAGCTATCTCCGTTGTACTATTGAGTTTATTGGCTGCTCCGGTATTAATGGCTAACCAAAATTGGGACGATCACGACCGTTCTCATAAATATTCCGCTTTAAACAATGCCAAATCTTATCTCAATTCGTGTCAAAAAAATGCCGTTATTTATACCATAGGTGATAACGATACATTCCCTTTGTGGTATGCCCGTGATGTGGAAGGTATCCGTACGGACATGCGCATTATCAATACCAGTTTATTAAATACCGATTGGTATATCGATCAGGCTAAACGTAAAGTTTATGAGGCGGCACCCATGAAAATCAAAATACCGCATAAAAAATATGTCTATGGTACCCGGGATGCTTTGTATCCCAATTTTATCAGGGATACTTTGGATATAAAAGATTTTATCAAATTGACATTAAATGATAAATTTACAACGGTCAATGAAGATAACGGACAAACTATTTATTTATATCCTTCCCGGTATATACGAGTACCGGTGAACAAAGAAAACGTCTTGAAATACGGCATTGTTTCGCCCAAAGATTCCACTAAAATTTTAGACGAAATAATATTGGATGTCGGTGAAAATGGTATTTATAAGGCCAATTTGGCCATGTTAGACCAGTTGGCCAACAATGATTGGAAACGGCCTATTTATTTTTCCGGCGGTAGTTTTGGAGATGCCGATTACCTTTATGCCAAAAATTATTTGCAATTAGACGGTTTGGCTTACAAATTGGTACCTATTTATACGTCATATGAAGGGATTGATTACGGTCGTATCGATACCGATACCATGTATACTCATGTCAAGAAGTGGGATTGGGGTAATATGAACAAAGGTATTTATTTGGACCCGGAAACCCGTCGCAATTCGTTGACTTATCGTAATGTATTGTTCCGGTTGGCCGATTCTTTATTTGTAGAAAATAAAAAACAAAAAGCCGAAGAAATACTAGATCTTTCTATTGAGAAAATGCCCGTGGAAGCATTCGGATATTATTCTTCGTTGCTTGATTATGTTGATTTGTATTACCAATTGGGTAAACGTGATAAAGCACGTCGTTTGGCTAATATAATGACCAAACGATTTAAAGAATATCTCGATTACTATGGAGACATGCCTTTAAGTGAAAAAATCCGGAATGATGATGATATTGAGCGTAATCTCTTGTTATACAGGGAAATACTGAATATTGCGACCAAAAACAACGATAACCAATATGTGGAAGATAAAATGAAAGATTTTACATCTTTAATGGCAAAATATCAGGACATGATACAAGAATAAAGTTAGCTTAATCTTTCTATAGGCCGAGGAAGCGATAGGGAATTAAAAGAGATTTTCTTTTATAAAAATACGGGAGGGGAGTGCTTGGCACTCCCCTCCCGTATTTTTATAAATTCAAAAAATTATTTGTTACGGATAGTTGCTTGCGCTGCTGCCAGGCGGGCAATTGGCACGCGGAATGGCGAGCAACTGACATAATGCAGACCGGCTCTGTGGAAAAAGTCGATAGAGCTCGGTTCGCCGCCGTGCTCACCACAAATTCCCAATGAAATATCCGGCCGGGTTTGCCGGCCTTTTTTAACGGCCATTTCTACCAATTGACCAACCCCTTCTTGATCCAATTTTTCAAACGGATCATCTTTTAAGATGCCTTTGGATTTGTAAATGGATAAAAACTTACCGGCATCGTCACGCGAATAACCGAATGTCATTTGTGTTAAGTCGTTGGTTCCGAACGAGAAAAATTCAGCTTCTTGTGCTATTTTGTCTGCGGTGAGAGCAGCACGGGGAATTTCAATCATAGTCCCGACTTTGTAAGGAATCGTATCGTTATATTCGGCAAAAACTTTTTGAATTGTATCTTCGATGACTTGTTTTTGCAAGGCCATTTCTTCTTTTTTTCCTACCAATGGGACCATAATTTCAGGCTTGGCATTGATGCCGCGTTTTTTCAAATTAAGTGCCGCTTCAATAATAGCACGGGTTTGCATTTCTGTAATTTCCGGATAGGTATTCCCTAAACGGCAACCGCGATGACCGAGCATCGGGTTAAATTCGGACAAATCTTCCACTTTTTGTTTGATAATCGAGATATCTACCCCCATTACTTCAGCCATTTCCTGTTGTCCTTTTTCGTCGTGTGGGACAAATTCGTGTAACGGCGGGTCGAGTAAACGGACGGTGACCGGTAAATCGCGCATAGCTTTAAAAATACCTTCAAAATCATCACGTTGCATAGGCAACAATTTATCCAATGCTTTACGTCTGCCGGCTTCATCTTCGGCAAGAATCATCTCCCGCATGGCAATGATTTTATCATCTTCAAAGAACATGTGTTCGGTACGGCACAATCCGATGCCTTTGGCTCCAAAATCCCGTGCAACAGCCGCATCTTTTGGTGTATCGGCATTGGTGCGGACATACATACGCGAATGTTTGTCGGCCAAAGCCATCAATTCAGCAAACTCCCCGCTTAATTGCGGTTCAATCGTGTCTATTTTGCCTTTATAAACTTCGCCTGTTGTACCGTTGAGTGAAATCCAATCCCCTTCTTTAAAGCTGATACCACGGGTTTTTAAAGTACGGTTTTTATAATCGATTTCCAATTCACCGGCACCTGACACACAAGTTTTTCCCATACCGCGAGCGACTACTGCGGCGTGGGATGTCATACCGCCGCGAGCAGTTAAAATACCGTTAGCCGCATCCATTCCGGCCAAATCTTCTGGAGAGGTTTCAATCCGCACTAAAATCACATCTTCACCTTGTTCCCGCAGTCTTTCGGCTTCGTCGGCAAAAAAGACGATTTTTCCTGTGGCAGCACCCGGCGATGCCGGTAAACCTTTGGCCACAACTTCCGCCGATTTTACAGCTTTCTTATCAAAAACGGGATGTAACAATTCATCCAATTTTTCCGGTTCAATACGCATCAAAGCTTCTTCTTCGGAAATCATACCTTCTTTGAGCATGTCCATAGCTATTTTGACCATAGCGGCACCGGTTCGTTTTCCGGTACGGGTTTGCAAGAGCCATAATTTACCGCCTTGAATGGTAAATTCCAAGTCTTGCATATCGCGGTAATGTTTTTCAAGTTTGTCTTGCGTTTCGTAAAGTTCTTTGTAGGCTTCGGGCATGGCTTCTTCAAGAGATGGATATTTGCTAGCCCGTTCTTCTTCACTGATACCGGCCAGTTTCGCCCAGCGACGTGAGCCTTCCAAAGTAATTTGTTGCGGGGTACGGACACCGGCAACCACATCTTCGCCTTGGGCATTGATGAGATATTCGCCGTTGAAAATATTTTCACCGGTAGCGGCATCACGGGTAAAAGCAACACCGGTAGCCGAATTGTCACCCATATTTCCGTAAACCATAGCTTGTACGTTGACAGCCGTACCCCAGTCGTGCGGAATTTTATTCATATTACGATAATAAATAGCACGTTCGTTATTCCAGCTGTCAAAAACGGCCAAAATAGCCCCCCACAATTGTTCGTAAGCATCGTCGGGAAAATCTTTACCGGTTTGTTTTTTAACGGCTTCTTTGAATGCTTTAACCAAATATTTTAAATCTTCGGTCGTAAAATCCGTATCGTTTTTGTAACCTTTTTCTTCTTTGAGTTTTTCCATAATGGCTTCAAACGGGTCGATATCGTCTTTGTTTTCGGGTTTCATCCCGAGGACTACATCGCCATACATTTGCACAAAACGGCGGTAACTGTCCCATGCAAAACGTTCGTTACCTGATTTCTTAGCCAAAGCTTCGACGACTTTGTCGTTCATCCCCAAATTTAAAACCGTATCCATCATACCGGGCATGGAAACACGGGCACCGGAACGAACGGATACCAACAGCGGATTGGTATCATCGCCGAATTTAGCCCCGAGAACTTCTTCCACTTTTTTCATGTTTTCCATCACTTCGTCTTTGAGAAGCTCAATAATTTTGTCTCTTCCCAGCTTGTTATATTCCGTGCTGACTTCCGTTGTAATGGTAAATCCCGGTGGAACAGGCACGCCTATTAAATTCATTTCGGCCAAATTGGCGCCTTTACCTCCCAAAAGGTTTTTCATCGACGCATTTCCGTCGGCTTGTTTATTTCCGAAAAAATAAACGCGTTTTTTATCCTTCATAGCTTATATTTTTTAGTTATTTTTTTGTTCCGAATAAAATTAACTCCAAAAATAGATTTTTTTGTTCAAAAATTTAATAGTATTCAGCGGTTTTTAAAATTATTTACTTAATATTTACATTGAAAGCCATAAAAGAAACTTTTGTCAAGTTGTATTATTTGGTTATTTTTGACTTAAAATTATCTCTAAATCTTTTTAAACTATTTGAAAAAATCTGAATTAAAAGATCCCTCAAAATCTCTCTTTTCTATTGAAAATAATGGAAAATAAAAAACAATAATCAAGAAAAAAATAAACAACATTGATGTTCTATATTAATGAATTTTGGACATCAAAACAAAGCCAAGCGAGTTTATTACACGAAATATCATATAGAGTATGTTTTAAGCCACAGTTACCACATTTTTTTATTGAAAAACTTACCAATGAAAAAGATGTTGTCTATGACCCGTTCCTTGGAAGAGGGACAACTATTATTGAAGCGGCATTAATGAACCGACAAGTAATTGGAAATGATATAAATCCTTTGAGTAAAATATTAGCTGAACCCCGGTTACTTATTCCGGATTACAATAAACTTGCAGATTATTTAAAAAAATAACTTTTTATAAAAACTTAAAAGCTGATATTGATTTGTCGATGTTTTACCCTCCTGATACGGAAGTTGAAATTGTTTCTTTGAGAAAATTTTTCTCTGTTTATACTATGCCGTCGAATCAAGCTGTTTTGCCTGAAAGACAAGTTAAAATAAATGAAAAAAGAAATCAGAAACCGGAATATAAAAATGTAAAAGCGTTAATTTTAAGAAAAAGTTCCATTTTCAAAAGCTGTTCCTACTACAACCACATCGGCGCCGGCCGCCCAAGCTTTAAGCATTTGCGCTTTGGTTTTAATTCCCCCGCCTACAATTATCGGTAAACGGCTGTGCCGGGAAATCGTTGCAATTATTTTGATTGGCACCGGTTTTTTGGCGCCACTGCCGGCTTCGAGATAGAGCATTTTTAATCCTAACATTTCACCGGCAAGGGCTGTTGCCAGTGCAATATCGGTTTTGTTACGTGGTATGGGTTTGGTATTACTAATGTATTCCACGGAAGTGGTATGGCCGTTTTCTATTAACAGATAACCGGTCGGGATGATTTCCAAACCAGAACGGGATAGCAAAGGCGCCGCTTCAACGTGTTTACCAATTAAATAATCGGCATTGCGGCCCGAAATCAAACTCAATAATAGGATTGCATCTGCCCGGGATGTGATTTGTAATGGACTACCCGGAAAAAGTAAAACGGGTAATTCACAGTGTTTTTTGAGTTTTGTAACAAGTTTTGATAATTTTTGTTTGCTGACCAAACTGCCGCCAACCAGCAAAAAATCCGGTTTAGCTTGGCGTATTCGTTTAAGCAATTCATTAAATCGCTGTAAATCAACCTTATCCGGATCTAACAGAATAGCCCACATCTTCCGTTGGTTTTGTTTTTGTTTTTTGAGGTATTTGTAAAGTTTCATTGATTTGATATTTAAACGGCTCTGCAAATTTAAGGATTATTGAGAAGTTGTGTAAAAAGAGTTTTTTTAATGCCGGTTTTGACGCTATATAAAAATTAGTGTGTCTTTTATAACGATTTCCTATCTTTGTATAAAGTTTAAGTTAGAGGTATGCTAAGAAGCTTTTTCTTTGATGCATTGAATAATTTGAAGTTTGGAATTCTTTTAATTTTTTTACAATTTTTATGATATATATAATACTTTTTATTACGGTTTTAACCGGTACCTTTCTGGCAATCCGGCTGAAAAATCTCGATAATCAATATATCAAGCTCTTATTGAGTTTTAGTGGCGCTTACTTATTATCTGTGATTGTTTTTCATCTCTTGCCGGAAGTTTACGAAAAACTAAACGGTAAAACAGCCGGATTTTTAATTATGAGTGGTATCGTGTTTCAATTGTTTTTAGAATTGTTTTCTCACGGTGCCGAACACGGGCATAAACATGCTTTTGGCCATAAAACGCCTTGGTTGTTATGGTTGAGTTTGGCTATTCATGCTTTTATGGAGGGTTTGCCTATTCATCAAGGACATCATTTGCATACAAGCTATTTTTACGGCATATTGATACATAAATTGCCGGTTGCTATGATTTTGACAACGGTGATGCTCGATGCCGGGCTGTCAAAACGCAAGATTTTATTGTTTTTAACGGGTTTTGCCATAATGACGCCTTTGGCGGCGTATTTAGGGGATTATGCTGAATTTTTTATTACTTATGGCGCCTATATTAATGCTTTTGTCGTTGGTATTTTGGCTCATATCGGTACAACTATTTTGTTTGAAAATGAACACTCCCATCATTTTAATATCCGTAAATTTTTATTGATTTTTCTGGCAATGTTTTTGGCTTACTTGATGTAAATAATCATTAAATTTGCCGTCAGATTATTTTTAAATAC
>JALVST010000040.1 GCA_027024205.1 Flavobacteriales bacterium
TTTGTGTTAAATGATGTATTCGGTTTTGCTGGAATACAGGGGGATTATGCACATGTGGTTTATCCTGACGGGCGTATGGGTTATATAAAGAATGATTTGTATTTGACTTTAAAGGATTTTAAAGAAAGGTATTTACATGCAACGCGTGAAGATATCATCAATCAAGCGGAACAATATACGGGTATTCCATATTTGTGGGGTGGCACTTCTACAAAAGGTTTGGATTGTAGCGGGTTTGTAAAAAATGTTTATGCACAATTCGGTTATATTTTGCCTCGAGATGCCTCACAGCAAGTTAAATACGGTTTAATAATTCCGGTTACACCCGATTTTTCCGGTTTACAACCCGGTGATTTATTATTTTTCGGTCATAAAAAAGATGGTGTTGAAAAAATAACTCATGTTGCTTTGCATTTGGGTGACGGGCGTATTATTCATGCCAGCGGGGAAGTTAAAGTGGAAAGTTTGAATAAAAACGATGCCGATTTTAATCCCCTCCGATATAAAACTTTGTTACAAGTCCGGAGAATTACCGGTTATATCGACCGGAAATTTGTCAATGAATATACGGTTGATTGTCCTATGTTGAAGTTTGTAAAGTAATTTTGGTGAGGAATATAAAAAAGAGACTGTCTCTATTACTTTTGAGACAGCCTCTTTTTTTGTTGGGATAGTAAGGAGAATTAAACAATGCCTTGTGCCAGCATAGCATCGGCTACTTTGACAAATCCGCCAATATTGGCGCCTTTTTCATAATCAACCCAGCCGTCGGCGGTTTTACCGTATTTGACACATACTTCGTGTATATTGCTCATGATTTGTTTGAGTTTGTTATCAACTTCTTCGCGTGACCAGCTCAAACGCATGGAGTTTTGACTCATTTCAAGTCCCGATACGGCTACGCCGCCGGCATTGGAAGCTTTACCGGGAGAATATAATATTTTAGCATTTTTATAGACTTTAATAGCTTCCGGTGTAGAAGGCATATTGGCGCCTTCGGCTACACAGATAACACCGTTGTTAACCAGAGTTTTGGCTTCTTCGCCGTTGATTTCGTTTTGAGTGGCACAAGGTATGGCGATATCGACTTTAACGCCCCAAGGTCTTTCGCCTTTGAAGTATTTGGCAGTCGGATATTTGTCAACGTATTCGTAGATTCTACCGCGTTTGACATTTTTAAGATGCATGACAAATGCCAATTTTTCGGCATCTATACCGTCGGGGTCGTAAATGTAGCCGCTCGAGTCGGATAAGGTTACGACTTTTGCCCCCAATTGTGTTGCTTTTTCAGTAGCATATTGTGCCACATTACCGCTACCGGAGATTGAAACAACTTTACCTTTAAATGAATCATTTTTGGTATTGAGCATGTGTTCGGCAAAATAAACAACCCCATAGCCTGTGGCTTCGGGACGAATCAAAGAACCGCCGAAACTTAGCCCCTTACCGGTTAAGACACCGGTAAATTCATTTTTCAATTTTTTATACTGTCCAAACAAATAGCCTATTTCACGTCCGCCCACGCCGATATCACCGGCGGGAACATCAGTGTTAGGCCCGATATGACGGAATAATTCGCTCATAAAAGCTTGTGTGAAACGCATAACTTCCGTATCGGATTTACCTCGTGTATCAAAATCCGAACCACCTTTTCCACCGCCCATAGGCAAAGTGGTCAAAGAATTTTTAAAGGTTTGTTCAAATCCTAAAAATTTGAGGATACTCAGATTTACGGTTTCGTGAAAACGTAATCCGCCTTTGTAAGGACCGATAGCGGAATTGAATTCTACACGGTAACCGCGATTAACCCGTGTTTTTCCTTTATCGTCCACCCAAGGTACTCTGAACATGATAACTCTTTCGGGTTCAATCATGCGTTCCAACAGCATTTTATTACTGTATTTCGGATTTTCCATCATAAACGGAATAATTGCTTCGGCTACTTCGCTTACAGCTTGTAAAAATTCCGGTTCATTCGGATTACGATGTTTGGCGTAAGCCATAAAATCATCGATTTGTTTTTGATACTTGTTCATAATATTACTTTTTGAGTTAAGTTTAAAATCGCTTAAATATAAAGAAAATATCATAATCAAAAACAGATAAAAGATATAAAATAATAAGAATTTTAATATTTTTTTACATTGAGTGACAGTAGTAATTGCAGGCTTTGATTTTTTTACGGTCAATATATTTCATAAATAAAAGCCGCCGGTAACGCAACCGGCGGCTTTTATTGTAATATATTGAATAACAATTACTTATGTTTATTTTATAATGATTTTTCCTTTGGCAATCAATGAACCTTTTCTTAACTTGTAAAGATAAATACCTCGGGGTAGATGCGGATACCAAATAATTTCATGGTGTCCTTTTGTTTGTTTTTTGTCGAGAATTTTTACCAGTTTTTTTCCTTGCAGATTGTATATCTCTATTGTAATTTTTTTGTCACTTTTTAGCAAATAGTCGAAAATGACATATTTATCAGCCGGATTGGGATAGCAACTAATTTTAAATTGATTGTTTTGTGCAATACCGGATGTGTTTGTTTCGAATGTCAAAGTTTTGGTTTTAGAAATATTATTGTTGTCGGTGACTTTAAATGTTACCGGCCATGTATCGACGGTATTCGGAGCGGTTCCTTGAAAAATTCCATCCGTTGAAATAAACATGCCGTTTGGAAACGGTTCCGGTTGCAAGTTAATGACGTTATTGGACGGATTGGCATTCCTGGAAAGACTTGTTATTAAATAATTGTCATCTCCGTCGGAAATCCCGGATGCCCAATCCAAGCCCGGCGTAATATTGTTCCCGTAGTAAAACCGGATATTGCCGTCAGGGTATAACGTAACGGCCACATCTATATTGGCGGTGTCGTTTCCGTAGAGAGCTGTTTTCCAGCGTATAGTTGCATGAGTGGCATCGCCTTCATAAAAAATTCCTTGTCCGGTTCCTGAAAATATTTTAAGATCCGAAGCAAAAACACTGATAATTTTATGTGATTTGATAGCCTGTTCGGTTCTCAAATAATCAAAACCCGGTTCAAAGACGATAGAACCGTCGGTTAAGACATAAATTTGATTATAATATTCTCCGAAGAAAGGAAAATCGAAAGGCAGTTGCTGACTTCCGAATCCGTCGTCATTGTCGTTGACGTTGATTGGGTTACTCGTAATAGCCGGAAAAGTTGCGGCATCATTTTGTTCCTGGTAATTTTTTACCAAATGCCATTCGTAATCCGGACTACCGTTTTGAGCAGTTAGTGTATGTGAATAAGCTTGTCCGGGTGCAGCGACCGGTAAAGTGGCGGTTGCAATTACCGGTGCATTAAAATTGATGGATGCCGTGAGACTTAAAACCGTATCGCTGTTATTGTTTATACTGACATTGTGTTGGTTACAGGTAAAAATTTGTTGGTTATTATCAACGATGGCATAATCTACGATATTACCGCTTCCGTTACCGTTAGGATCATCTTCGTTGACAATTAGAAAATATTTGGCATTTGTATCGGGGTCAATATAGTCCAATAAAGGCGATATATCCAGGGAGAATTTAATAGGGGAGTTGTCATTGTTACCTTTCATCGGATAAGGACCACCTTGATAATTAAATAAAGGAAAATCCATAGTATATTGAGGCGTGTTACTATTGACATCAGTTGATATACCGGCTGAAATTTTAATCATATTTCGACTATTGTGCGTCATTTTGACCCGCATAATCAGTTGGGGATTTTGGTCATTTTTAACCCGTAATCCGAAAACTTTGTTCCCTACAATACCTCCGTTGTATAAACTTTCGGCCAGTGTTTTATACATAACATAAGCTCTACCGTTGTTACCCCAGGTGTTTCCCCATGTATTGACCATAATCAAGGCGCCTTTTTCCCAATCCCGCATATCGACGACTCCGTCATTGTTGATGTCGATGTTATTGGTGATTTGTCCGTCGCCGTTGTAATCATAGCTGATATTATCATTCCAACCGGCAAAAGTCATAGCGTGATTGGAAGGAAATCCCCAGCTCGTAATGATATTGCTATAAGTGATATTGTAACCGGTGTTGGCTATTCCGGCAGCAAAATTGACCAGACCACCTGTTGTCGCATTTTCCAGGTGGTCGTAGAGCCAGTGTTTGAGGGTTAATAAACCGTTTGGCGTGCTAACGTCTATGGCAAAATATTCTTTGACCCTGTTGTGCATGGCGGATTCATATTTATCATAGCCACTCATCCAACCTTGGTTACCAAGTGCATCCAAAGAATTACCGTAAGTGGGAAGATTGGGGCAACCGTTGGCTTGTATAATATCCCAACCGTCAACATACCAGGAACCGTTATTACCGTCTCCTTGGTTTAAAAAATTATAAGTGTAATGAGACGGAAAGCGATTTTGCAAACTGATAGCCGATGTATTGCGTTCCCGGTTAATCTCATATGTAAAATTGTATGCAACACCACTGGATTGGGCACAACTACCGTCGGCTTGATTAAAAACAGGTCTGAAAAAAGGTTGGTTTGTGTTATCCAGTACATCAGGTAAAGTGGTCGGATACCTTTGCAAATCATCTTGTGATAATTCGATTACTGGAATTTTTGATATTTCTGATTCTGACAGCACACGTAAGCCGCCCACCAACCATGGAGGGCCGTCCGGGTCGGGATTAACATTTTGGAGATTTTGTGCTTTTAACGGGAATGTTAAACTTAAAAGAAGGCTTAACAAGATGATTTTATAGGTTTGCATAGGTTTGAAATTATTTTTTTGAATTATAATTAAATAAATAACGAAATTTGTTCTTAGAAATTTCAAATTTACAATTAATTTACTTTTGAAAAAAAAATCTTATGAACTTCGTGATAAATTTGAACCGGTTCATTATATTTTTTTGTTACTTTGTGCGTACAAAAAATTAAATTAGCTTAATAAAAAATAGTAGATGAAGGTCATTCGTGATTTGGAAGCATTTCGCCCACAAAAACCTACGGCTGTTACAGTGGGTTCTTTTGACGGCGTACATTTGGGTCATCAAAAGATTTTGAGCGATTTGAAAGAAATTGCAGTCAAAAATGATGCTGAGACTGTGGTTATCAGTTTTGAACCACATCCCAAAATATTTTTCAACCCGGATAGCGATATGCGTTTATTAACTACTATGGATGAGAAAATTTCTCTGATTTCCCAACAAAATATCGATTATCTTATTTTGCAAAAATTTGATAAAAAATTTGCCGCTCAAACTCCGGAAATTTTTATAAAAAAACTAATGACACATTTGAATATGAAAGATTTGCTGATTGGCCACGATCATCGTTTCGGTAAGAATAGATCCGGCACTTACGATTTTATAAAATCATTGGAAAACCAATACGGTTTTAAAACTCATAAAATTGAGCCGGTGAAGGTTAACGGCAAAGAAGTCAGTTCAACTTTAATCAGACAGACTTTACGGAAAGGGGCGGTTGATTTGGCACAAGTTTATTTGGGTCGGCCGTATTTTTTGACAGGTCAAGTGGTGCATGGCAACCGTTTGGGGCGTAAATTAGGCTTCCCAACGGCCAATTTAACCATACGTGAAAAATATAAATTAATCCCTCGTCAAGGTGTTTATCTTGTGCGTTCTTTTATTGATAATCAACCGGTTTACGGGATGATGAATATCGGATACCGGCCCACTATCAACGGACGAAGATTGATTATGGAAGTGCATTTCTTTGACTATGACGGTGATTTGTACGGTAAAGATATAGCTGTTTATTTTTTAAAGCGCTTGCGTGACGAACAAAAATTTCCGGATTTGGAAGCCTTAAAAGAACAATTAAAAAAGGATGCGGAAACCTCCCTTGAGTTTATTGCGAAAAACTTTTCCGGTAAAAAATAACTTACGTTTCACTTTCTGTTATTTTTGCTTCGAGTAGTTGTGCTAAATACCTTTTAGAATGCCTGCTTTCACTATTAAAAAAGTAGAAGGTTGCGGCATAGGCAATCGCTAACATAACCGGCGGTAAATAAATAAACGGGATAAAGGTTTGTCTTTTAATGGAGGTTGTCAAAATACCTAAAAAAAATTGGATAATAAAAGAAAACCAAACTATAATAAAAGCAATTACGAGTGTCTGCAATCTCATCTTTATATAGACTTTAGTTTTGCCGGATTCCTTTTCAACGGTTCCGTAAATACGGGGATTAAAAGAGTTTCTGTAATCAATGATTCTTCTAATGTTAAAGCTGTTTTCATCAATA
>JALVST010000041.1 GCA_027024205.1 Flavobacteriales bacterium
CCGAATATTTCATCTTCAAGTTTCAAAGGCACTATCAATAAACTTTTTGGACTTGAACCGCCTAAGCCTGAAGTGATACTCAAATAACCTTCCGGAATATCATTTAAATATATGGTCGATTTTTCCACGGCACACATTCCCACCAAGCCTTCGCCAAGATATATTTTTTTCTGTTTTTTGCGTTCTTTATTATAAGCATAGGTAGCCACTAATTCCAAATAAATATCTTCTTTGTTATTATCATTCAATAAAAACAAACCGGATTGGTTTGCATCTAAAAAATTTACAAGATGACGTACAATATCAGCCGTTAATTTATCAATATCACCGGCACCTTGGCGCAATAATTCGTTAAATTGAGCCAATCCTTCGTTTGACCATTTACGCAAATTGTCTTCGTATTGCCTTTTTTTCTCTTCTTCCTGTGCTTTTACAAGGTTTTCGCGCATTGTAATCAAAGAATTACCCAAAACATCCCGGCTACTCAAAGCTTCAAAATCCATATCAAATTTTCCTTCACCAATCGATTTGGCAAAATTTGTTGTTTTTTTCAAACCAACTATCAGTTCGTTTAAGGCACCGGTTATTTCATTCAACTCGTTTTGATGTTTAAAAACCAGTAGTTTATCAGGCAAAATACCTTTACTTAACGGCTGAATATACTTACTTAATTGGTTAATGGGCCGGGTAATCGAACTTGAAAACCGGAGAATATAAAAGATGATTATCAAGAATAATGAAGTAGAGATAATTATAAGCATCTGAGTACGCTGTTTTACAGCTTCTTCTTTTTGCACTGTTAATGTTTTAACCAAGCTTTCTAATTCCGGATCAAATTTATGAATTTCATTTCTCAGGGCATTTTGTAAACCCTCATTGGAATTGTGCCCAATGGTTTCATCCAGTTTAATTAATTTACCGAAATTGTATTTCAATTGATTTAGAGCACTAACTGCATTATTCCCGGATTTTTGACGGATACTATCCCGGGTTTCTTCGCCCATTGTTTCCGTATTAATACCACTACCTAAGCGATAGCTTAATGTGTTAAACTGTAACTCAAAATTGGTTGCATAATTCGGGTCTTTGGTAATTAAATAGTCTTTGATATCTTGAATCAAATCATCAACAACCTCTTTGGCACTGATATTTTCAGTATGTTTCTTTACTAAATCAATATTTTCATAAATTTTTCCGATAATACCGGTTTTTATCGATCCTCTTTCATATAATTTTTGAGCAAGTTCTTTAAAAACCTGTTGGTAATTTCGATTAAATTCATTAATTTTCTCTATATGATCTTTCAGACCGAATTCTTTACTTAAAGGATTGCTTTTCAACTCTTGAAGTTTATTTTTTAAGCGGTTAAAAGATTCTCTGTGTTTTCGCAAATAACGGTTATTTCCTGATTTAAAAAAACCTTCATCTTCGACATACCGGGATAAAAAATGTTGTTCAAAACGGCGCATAGTCAAATATTCAACTTCCAACCGTTTAACACTTATATGATAATCATTAAACATTTTTACTTTGGCAGATGTCCACAAAAACAAAGTAATAATCGCAGCAAATGCAATTATTATTATCCCTAAAAATATGGCAAAACGTGTTTTAATATTTAATTTTAACTTCATTGGTGTATTTTTAAATACTTTTCAAGACACAAACAACTTACACATGCATAAATTCTGAATGGTTTATTGTAAAAGTTTAGCCAAAATTATACAATAATGTCCAAATATAATAATTCTATTCTAAATAGTTTAAATTTTTCTATCCTTTTTTTAAATTATTCTCTACTAAATGTAATGAATTATTAAACAAGTGCACAAAATAATCTTTGCTCATATTAGTTAATCAAATTTAATACCGAAAACAACAGCGGGAATAGGAATATATTATCAATTTTGCGCAATGGCGTTAAACGATAATTTTAAAATTATTTAATTGAACAGAATTAATAT
>JALVST010000042.1 GCA_027024205.1 Flavobacteriales bacterium
ATTTTGTCGTCGGTTATTTAATGGCGTTTATCGGGTTGATGTCTCCGGGATTTCTGACCTTAACGACTCTCAATACTGCCATAGACCGTGGTCAAAAGAAGGCTGGAAAATTTGCCATTGGAGCCGTCATTCCTATTTTTATTCAAGCCCACATTGCTTTGTTAGGCGCCGGATATATCAAATCACATCCCGGAATTATCTATGATTTTTCCAAATTTGCCGTTTTGGTTTTTCTGATTTTAAGTTTGATTTTTTTCAAACAATACCGGCAAAGAAAACTGGTTATAAAAACACCACGTTTTAGTATTGACAATTCATTTATTTATGGCATCTTTGCTTCATTAATCAATCCGCTGGCCATTCCTTTTTATTTTACTTACAGCACTTTATTAGAATTAAACGGACTCTTGACAATAACAGAGCCCTATATCACGGCTTTTGTTTTCGGGGCTATCGGCGGTGCCTTTTCCATATTGACTATTTATGCCAAACATGCACCGGCTCTGTTGGGAAAACTGCAATTTATAGCCAAACATTTCAAATTGATTTTGGCATTAATAATGTTTTTTTTAGCAATTGCTTCTTTGATAAATGTTATAAAAGGAACATAATATAAACAATACATAAACTGCCAAAAAATGATAAAAATAATCAATGGCGACATCACCAAAGTAAAAGCTGATGCTATTGTCAATGCGGCCAACACAACACTTTTGGGCGGCGGTGGCGTTGACGGCGCCATCCACAGGGCCGGTGGTCCGGAAATATTGGCGGAATGCCGTCTCATAGGCGGTTGTCCCACTGGCGAAGCTGTAATTACTACCGCCGGAAAACTACCGGCAAAATATGTCATTCATGCCGTTGGTCCGGTTTGGAGAGGCGGACAACATAATGAAGACCGGCTCCTTGCCAACGCTTATTTAAACAGCTTGAAAATTGCCGAAAAAAATAATCTCAAAACAATAGCATTCCCCAATATCAGTACGGGCGTTTATAGATTTCCCAAGAAAAAAGCCGCTGAAATAGCTTTAAAAACCGTAAACGATTTTTTAAAAAACAGCAAGGCTGTCAAAGAGGTTATTTTTGTTTGCTACGATGATGAAAACTATGAAATTTATAAACAGATGACCGGTAAAATGGAAAATTGATTTTCAATCACTTTTCTTGTCCTCTTGCGCTTGAATAGCCGTTAACAAAATGGTATTGTAAACATCATCGACCGTACACCCGCGACTTAAATCGTTAACAGGTTTATTTAAACCTTGCAACATCGGACCGATAGCCAGGGCTCCGGTTTCACGTTGCACGGCTTTATAAGTATTGTTTCCTGTATTCAAATCGGGAAAAATTAAAACGCTGGCTTGTCCGGCAACCGGTGAATCAGGCATTTTTTTCTTGCCGACTTCCGGGGCCACAGCTGCATCGTATTGGATAGGCCCTTCCACCAAAATATCGGGACGTTTTTGTTTGACGATTTCCGTCGCTTTTCTGACTTTTTCCACATCTTCCCCTTTACCAGAACTTCCCGACGAATATGACAACATAGCGACTTTTGGTTTAATTCCGAATTTTTTGGCCGAATCCGCAGTGGCTATGGCAATTTCTGCTAATTCTTCCGAATCCGGATTGGGATTAATGGCACAATCGGCAAAAGCAGACACACGGTCGGGCAAACACATGAAAAATACCGAAGAAACCAATTTGACACCGGGCTTGGTTTTTATCAACTGTAATGCAGGACGAATGGTATGTTGCGTGGTATGAGCAGCACCGGACACCATTCCGTCGGCATCACCGGTCAAAACCATCATCGTTCCGAAATAGGATACATCTTTAACCAAATCATAAGCTGTTGTTTCCGTCACACCTTTGTGTTTGCGTAATTCGTAAAGTTTTCTGGCATATTCGTCCAATTGCGGAGCTGTTTCGGGGTCTATTATTTCTATTTTTTTACAATCCAAATTAATACCTTTGTTTTTGACAATATTGCATACCTGGTCACGTTTGCCCAACAAAACAATATCGACCAATCCGTTGACTTGCAAACGGCAAGCGGCCCTTAATACACGGGTATCCGTTCCTTCGGGTAACACTATTTTCTTTCGTTCACGTCCGGCCCACTCTTCCAAATTATACAAAAACATAGACGGTGTCATATGTTCATTCTCGTATTTGACCAATTTGTCCAAAATTTGTTTTACTCCGACATACTTTTTAAACAATCCGATAGACCGCATGATTTTGCGGGTATCGTAAGGATTGATACGGGGTTTTAAATCCGCAATTTTAGTAGCCGTTTCATACGTATTAGGAGGAACAACTATGATAGAAAAACCGGTATTTAAACCTTCTATCAATTTTATAACCGGTTTTTCAGGCATAATTCCACCGGTTAATACCAATCCGGAAATACCGGGATAAGCATCACTTTTGTCCGCTTGAATGGCCCCGAGAATCAGGTCGGCCCGGTCACCTGGGGTAATAACAACCGATTTGTCACGCAACCTGTTTAAATAATGACGTAATTGCATGGCGCCAACTTCATATTTTTTGACCGGTTTTTCCAAATGTGCTTCACCAAAAAGCACTTTACCGTCAAAATAATTTAAAATATCACGCATGCTGGGTTTAAGTAAACTTTCGTCACGCGGCACCGCTGCTACATAAGTATCTTTATCTACAACTTTTTTAAGCCGCTTGACAACGGTTTTTAAATTTTTAGGTTTGATTTTATTGGCAATTATAGCCAATACTTCAACATTTTCTTCTTTAAAATTGTCATAAGCCAGTTTGATATTACCAATGTATTCGTCAAAAGTTTTGGAAATACCACTGGAAACCAATATTGTCGGAATAGATAAATTGGAGGCCAATTTAACATTTAATTCAAACTCAATCATTGTGCCCTCACCCGAAAAATCACTTCCTTCTATCAAAATAAAATCAAATTTCTTTTCAAGTTTCTTATATTTTCTGATGATTGTTTCCAATATCTTTTTTTCTTGACCTTTGTTAAGCAAATCGACAATTTCACTTCTACTGAAACTGTAAGCATCCCTGTAATCCAAATCTAAATTAAAATAACGGATCATCGTCATGATGTGATTATCATATTTCCCTTCGGGATAGTCATTGATAACCGGCCGGAAATAACCGACCTTGTTTTTACGAATCAATAATTCATTCATTAAACCGATACTGACAAGAGATTTGCCGCTAAAAGCTTCTATGGTGGCAATATAAACCGCTTTGTTCATGGTAATCATTTTTTATATTGCAAATTTATCAATAAAAACCGTGGTAAAACTGATTTTTTATATTTTTTAATAAAAAAACGTCGAATTTTTTCGACGTTTTTAATATATAATGTTTTAGCACGACAAAATTTTGTGTCACTACAACTACTGTGTAACCATGACCTTCTTAATACTCTGATGATTTTGATAGATAAATCTTACAAAATACAAACCGGCGTTACCCACATTGTATTCCAAAGTATTGTTAATCTTTCCGGTATATAATTCTTTTCCGTTTTCGTCATAGATTTCCACACGGCCGGATTTGCCTCTTAAATCGATATTAATTTTGCCGGGTTGTGCATATATAAACCATTTGTCTTTCAAAATATCATCAATTGAAGCCGGTGCTTGGACGTCAAAAGCTTCTATTTGAGAACCGTTAGATCTGATGGCGGAAAAATGCAAATTGTTACCGTTGATATGCAATTTGCAATAATGATGTGATTGATCTACATGAACAATATTCGGATAAGAAGCATTGGGAGAATACAGAGGCGCACCACCGCCGCCGGTCGTGATATGATAAATGCCGTTGACAACGGCTCTAGAATAATAATGATTATGACCGGTTATTACGAATTTAACACCGTATTGTTCAAATACCGGCTGCAAAATATTTTGCACATCAGTATTGTTACTATGTCCGCCGGCCGCCCAACCGGGTTTGTGGAAGACAACAATTTTCCAAGTTTTGTTTGTAGTAGCCAAATCATTAACCAGCCAATTATATTGGGCACTACCTTGTGAATAATTGGTAAACTGGTCTATAACGGTAAAATGTGCGGGACCATAATCAAAACTATAATAGTAACGGTTACTTTGATAAAAATACGGGAAATATTTACCAAATAAAATCCCCTGCCCTTCGTGATTTCCGATGGAAGCCGCATATGGTAAATTGGCTAATAAATCTGAAATATGTGTGTATTGCGGATTAAAGAAATCGTCTTGCCAATCACTTTCGGTATCCCCGTTGCTGACCAAATCACCGGAATTTAAAATAAAGGTTTGCTTCAAATTATTTTGAGATATATCATTCATGACCGCTTGCGCCACGGCATCGTGGTCAGACGGATAAGTTCGATTGTCACCGTAAGCAAAAAAAGTAATCTCTTGTGCATTATCAGGCGGAAAAGATTGAAAACTTCCGGTTTTAATATTAGCATTATTGATACTTACCCGGTAATAATATTTTTGATCGGGGGTGAGATTACTTAAAGTAACGAAATGTTGGTGGTCGGTAGTGTTATTTTCCGTACTTTGTGTGGAATTGGACAAATTATTAATATCGGTTCCATACTCAAAAGTACAAGTTTGGGTACTGTTTAACTGCCAAGTAACCAGTATATCTTGATTTTGTCCGAAAAGTAAAACGTAAGGCGATTTTTGATAATAATTCATGGAATCAAATTCCAATTGCAAATCAAAACTCACATCGGAACTGGACCGGCTACGTTGATGTACTTCAACGGCAATTACATTTTGACCGGATTGTAAAACGGAAGAACTGACATAATAAACATTAAATGCATCCTCTGCGGAACCGGCAACCGTTGAAGCTGCTAATGTCGTATAAGTTATATTACCCGAAGGCATATTGGAACGCACAACCTCCTGTCCGTTGATATAAACCACGGCGCCGTCGTCACGGAGTAAAGAAATTTTTAATCCGTTATTGGCATTAGGATTAGAGACATTAAAAGTTTGACGGAAATAATAACAGATATGTTTGTAACTCGATGAGCTACCATAAGAAATAACAGTAGCTTCGTCGCCGTCACCATAACCGAGTTGCGCATTACCGGACGACCAACTGCTGTCATTAAATGATAAATCACGCCAAGCCGTACCTTGGTCACTGCCGTCATCCAAATATTTCCATACACTACCTTGATTGACAAGAACTTGCGCAGTCAACATTTGAATGCTCAAAATAAAAATAAGAAAAAAATAACGTTTCATCTGGGTAAAGGTTTTTATTAATATGTCAAAGTTAATCATTATAACACTTTTATCAGTTCTTTTAAATAAAAAATTGTTTATTGTTGAGCTTTTTATAGCATATCCTAATTTTATTATTTTTTATTTAGAAAAGAAGATGTATAATTGTAAAAACAACAATATTTTAAGATTTTGACCATATCAAAGCAATGAAACCGTAAAAAAGTATGTCTCCATGAAATTAATGTTTAAAAAAAACCGGACTCGGCAGATTTTAAAACATCTACCGGGTCCGGTTAATTTATTTTTGTTTTACAGCTTTTTTTACTGTTGTTCTTTTAATAGCCGTTTTTTGACCGGAAGTGGTTATTTTAAAGATAACGATACTGCCGTTTGGTAAATGCATTAAATTAACCTGCATATTTCTACTGTTCAAATCTGTTTGAGTGAACAAAATTTTTCCATTAACATCATAAACAATTACACTATTGATCAATTCTGTGTCAAGCACCGACCGTAAGGTGAATAAACCGCCTTGTTGACGTAACTCAATGGCATTATCATGCAAAGTTTTATCACTGATACTTGCTGCCGAATTAAATACCAATTCAAAACGATTGTCATAAATACCCGGATCCAAATTAAAGTTATAACCCGTTACTTTGAGATTAGTTTTAATTTGCATATCATTGTCAACCAAATAGATATCAAAATCATCCAAACCGGTTTGCCGGTCTAAACTTATTGACAAATTAGATGGAGTGGTTACCTCTACATTCAATGGAACAACAGAGCCCTCGATATTGTTGTCCGGTAAACCGTCAATAACCAACTTGTGATTACCGGATACGGCATACAATGCAAAGTCAGTTCCGTTATTCATCGTATGAGCATCAAACAAACGGTCAAATCCGGTAGTAGCATCAGGATAGAAACCTACGGCTATTTG
>JALVST010000043.1 GCA_027024205.1 Flavobacteriales bacterium
TTGTTGTAGGTACCGTATTTATTACCTGCTCCTTGTCCGGTTAATAAATTATAGTTTCCATAATGTTTTCCCCTACCTGCCCCGGAAAGTTCTGAATAACTACCATAATGAGCGCCATTCTTAGAATTGGTGATAATATTTTTAACACCGAACTGTCCACCCGGTCCTTGTCCGGTTAATAAATTATAGCTTCCAATATGCTCTCCCCAACCTGCCCCGGAAAGTTCTGAATAACTACCATAATGAGCGCCATTCTTAGAATTGGTGATAATATTTTTAACACCAAACTGCCCACCTGCTCCTTGCCC
This sequence comes from Flavobacteriales bacterium, assembly GCA_027024205.1. GTDB lineage: Bacteria > Bacteroidota > Bacteroidia > Flavobacteriales > Flavobacteriaceae > WGBX01. The sequence goes on from JALVST010000043.1 coordinate 309, forward strand.
GGTTAATAAATTATAGCTTCCAATATGCTCTCCAGAACTATCAGAAAAAAGGTATGCATAAAAACCATAATTGTTAGCTGTATTATTTGCAGAAATAATAGAACTAATTCCTGTAGTTCCCGAAGATTGATTAACTTCAAGTTTTACATCTGAATTTATTGTCGAAGAACCAATAGAAACACTTCCGATGTGATACATATTATCATTGATATCAGTTGGCGGCGAAGTAGTTCCTTCTTTGTAAAAATCTGCATCAGCCATAATTGATGTATTGGCAATGAGTTGCCAAAAACTACCATCGTAATAATAAAAACCTGCCGTATTATCAGTTTGGTAAACCATTAAGCCCGTTGCAATAGGTGTTGCAATGGCATTACGTTGCGCTTCGGTCATACGGGGAATGAGTATTCCTTTGTCAGTACTTTTAACATCCAACATAGCTGAGCTGTCAGGGCTACTACCGTCCGTGTTAATGCTTATTTGTGCATGCACCGGGGTAATACCGGTAAGTGAATATAGAACTAATGATATCAATAGAATTTTGTTCATAAAAAAAAGGTTTAATTTTTTGCAAATATAAAAAATTTCAAGTTTAAAATAATTTTTTCATAAAACAACACAAATCCTGTCCAGTCTTTGGATAATTTGAGCAAATAATGTTATCTTTGTCATAAGAGAATGTTTTTTTTGTTTTATAATTCAAAGTTAATTGAGATTTTTAAATACCATTCTCTTTTTATATTATTTTTTCAAACGTTTATGACGGGATTGGTTTGAAATAAAAATTTTAAACGTTGATAATTAACATTTTGTATTGAATTCCAATGATCCGTTTTTAAATGTTTTTCATCACTCGCTATTAAGTTCTTTCCATAGTAAGTCTTTCAGTTTGTCGAGATTTTTATCGGTATAAGACGAAATAAAAATATGTGGAATATCTTTGGGTAGGTCTTTTTTGATTTCCGCTTCCAATTCATCATCGAGCATATCGGCTTTTGATACGGCTAAAATCCTTTTTTTGTCGAGCAGTTCTGGATTGTATTTTTTCAGTTCGTTGAGCAAGATTTGATATTCTTGGGTAATATCATCGGCATCGGCGGGTATTAAAAAGAGGAGATTTGAATTGCGTTCTATGTGTCTTAAAAAGTAATGTCCAAGCCCTTTACCTTCGGCAGCACCTTCAATGATACCCGGAATGTCCGCTATTACGAAAGAGCGTCCGTCACGATATGAGACGATACCCAAATTGGGTTTTAAAGTGGTAAACGGATAATCGGCTATTTTGGGTTTGGCGGCGGTAAGTTTACTCAAAAGAGTAGATTTGCCGGCATTGGGGAAGCCTACCAATCCTATGTCAGCTAACAATTTGAGTTCCAAAGTTAAATCGCGTTCTTCACCTGGTAATCCGGGTTGGGCATAACGCGGCGTCTGATTGGTGGCTGATTTAAAGTGCCAGTTGCCTTTACCGCCTTTACCACCTTTGGCGACGATGAGTTCTTGTCCGTCTTTGGTGATTTCGCCGAGCATTTCTCCGGTATTTGTGTCTTTGATAACCGTTCCGAGTGGCACTTCAATGTAAACATCGGCGCCGTCTTTGCCGGTAGTCCGTTGCCGGCCGCCGTCACCACCTTTTTCGGCTTTAAAATGTTGTTTAAATTTTAAATGGTAAAGCGTCCAAAAGTTCTTATTGCCTTTGATGATGATGTGTCCACCGCATCCGCCGTCACCGCCGTCAGGACCGCCTTTGGGGATATATTTCTCGCGCCGCAAATGAGCCGAACCTTTACCGCCATGGCCAGATTTGACGTGTATTTTAATGTAGTCGGTAAAATTACCTTCGGTCATCTTGATGAGTTGAAAGTTAAAAGTTGAAAGTTAAAAGTTAGGGTCATAGAATAATACTTTCTTTGATGTATGTTTATTACTTCATACCGTATTCTAGTCTTATAAATTGAGGAATTGAGGAAAGGTCGCAGAGTGTCCCGTCACGACCCCGACGGTTGTTGGGAAGACGGGATGTATCGAAGCGCACTTCTCACTACCCCACTTCCTCAATAATTCTCCATTCTCAATTAATTTATTACTTCTCTAAACCTTCTCTCGTAGTTTAATGCCGCTGATAACATTTAATAAGCGTTGGTTGACTTCTTCGATATCTCCGACGCCATCCACTTCATAATATTTACCTTGTTGTTTGTAATAATCTTTAACCGGTTCGGTTTTATCGTGATATTGTTTGAGACGGTATTTAATGGTTTCTTCATTGTCATCGGAACGACCACTGGTTTTGCCACGTTCGAGTAATCGTTTGACTAATATCTCTTCAGGTACTTCAAGGGCAATCAAAGCGTCAATGATTAAATCTTTTTCGGCCATTAATTTGTCTAAAAACTTGGCTTGCCGGACAGTACGCGGAAAACCGTCGAAAATGATTCCTTTAACCTCAGGGTCGGAAATTATTTCTTTAATCATATCAATGGTAATTTCGTCCGGAACCAAATCTCCTCTTTCAATGTAAACCTTGGCTTTTTTGCCGAGTGGCGTTTCATTTTTGATATGATGTCTGAACATATCACCGGTAGCGATATATGTCAGGCCTAATTTGTCTCTTAAAATTCTAGCTTGTGTACCTTTACCTGCTCCCGGAGGGCCGAATAATATGAAGTCAATCATGTTTCTTTTTTTTAATCTGTATATTTCGGGTAAATTTCTTCCTAATTCGTCGTAATCCAAACCGTAACCGACTATAAAATCATTGGGAATTTCCATCCCGATAAAATCAACAGGATAAGTTTTTTGATAAGCCTCCGGTTTGTAAAATAAAGTGGCAATTTTTAATTCAGCCGGTTGTTTCTTTTGCAATTCTTCAATAATTTTTTCCAAGGTGTTACCGGTATCAACAATATCTTCCAAAACAATGACTTTTTTTCCTCTTAACGATTTAGCAGGTATGTCAAGCAGAATTTTTACATCGCCGGTTGAAGCGGTACCTTCATAAGATTTGAGACGGTAAAACTCAAAAACAGCATTCTTGGTATAAGCTTTTGAAAAATCCGAGGCAAAAATAAATGAACCTTTTAATACGACAACAAAAACCGGCTCGTCATTACCGGCATAAGATTCTATTTCTCCGGTAAGTTTTTTTACTGCACGGGCAATCTGTTCCTTGCTGATGTAAGGTTCAAAAATTTTATCTTGAAGTTTAATTGTTTTCATTAACTTTTCAAAAATGCAAAAATAAGTTTTTCTTTATTAAGAAACAAACATTTTTAATTAGACGCAATAAAAAAAAATATTACTTTTACGCAAAATTTTAACCAAACAAAAATTATAAAAATATTATGAAAAAATTTTACTTTTTAGTTGGATTTTTATTGTTAAACATCAATGTGCACTCACAAAAAAAATCATACCGTAAAATCTGGGAAGCTATGATAAGGAATAACCGGAAGGAAGCTGTTACCATGACAAAAAAAATAAAATATAATAAAGCGGATATTGAAGGCCTTTTGTTAAAAACCTTAACAAAGATTGAGAACGGCGGATTTGTAGATGATAATAATTTTGTAAAGGAGTTGTTAAAACGTAAGGATTTTGAATATTATTTATATGCTTTAATGAATGAAATTTATGTTTTTGGTAATCCTAAAAATCAAGATTTTAACAAATATATCAAAGAACGTATAAAATTTAGTTATAATCATGATTACAGTTTGCCCGTTTTGAGAGACATCATTGATTATCGTAATTACGAAACATCTGTTTTGTTAAAAGAACCGGATTATGATAAATATACGTCCGGTATTCATTCCATAACCGATTGGCAATTTTGTGGCGCTTTTGAAAACCTGAACAAAAGTGGTATCAATACCGTTTATCCGCCCGAAACCACGGCTTATAGTCCAGACGGATACAATGCCAACAGTAACGGATTTGTCAATTGGTACCAAGCACCGGTTCAAAAAGGTAATCCTTTTATGATATTTAACAATCACAGGGAATACGGAGCGGGGATTAATTATGCGCAAACTTTTTTAGAAAATGATAAAGAACGGGATGTCTTGATTCATTTGAGTATTGGACAGGCTACAAAAGTATGGGTTGACGACATATTGATTTTTGAACAGGATGAGAACCGGGCTTCGGAATTGAGTGCTTTTACCGTTAAAGTGCATCTGCCTAAAGGTAATAACCGTTTATTGATAAAAGCAACAAATGTATCGGCATCTTATTTTTTTGTTAAAATAACCGGAACGGACAACAAGCCGCTTGATGATATAAAAATTTCCAGTCAATATGAACCTTATCTAAAAGCCGGTAAAAAATTTATTAATCCGGTGCAGATGCCGAATATTTTTGAAACTTATTTTGAACAAAAAGTAAAAGAACATCCGGATGATTATTTTTATAATTTCTGTTTGGTTAAAACTTATTTACGAAATGAAAAAGAAAAAAAAGCGGAAGAAATTATCGATAAATTTGCTACTGAATTTCCTGAAAGTTCTTGGATAAAAACATACCAAATAATCATTAATAATTTAAAAGGTAGAAATGATAAAGTTCTTGAAATTCAAAAAAATATAGAAAATAATGATAAAACTTACTATTGGACTTTATTTCAAAAATTGGGAGATATTGAAAAATTGTTAAAGAAAGATTTGGCTGAATTTAACAAAGAATTAAACCTCATAAGACATACCATAAAAATTCCCAATATACCGGCTACTTGTGACCTTATTGAGGCTATTCGTCAGCAAGATCAAGATAAGATGAAAAAAGCCTCCAAAGAATTGATTAAAGTCGGTGAAGAACTGGAATCGCCGCAACTCATCGATACATATTTGGCTTTATATAATAATATTTTTGATGAAAGTGATTTCGTTATAAAAAAATATGAAGAAAACTTAAAAAAATATGAAAATTTTGCCATCGGAAGTTCCTTATGTTATTTGTATGACAAAAAGGGCGAACATGATAAAGCTATTAATGTCTATAAACATTTTGCAGACAAAACTATTTTTAACAAGATTATATCATATTTGGTAGATGAGTTAATTGATTTGCAGCGTTATGAAGAGGCCCTAAAATATGTGGATAAGGCGCTAAAAAATTTTCCATATTCTTTTACATTTATGAAGCAAAAGGGATTTTTGTTACAGCAATTGGGTAGAAAAAAAGAGGCTCTTAAATGGTATAAAAAATCTTTGTCTCATAACAGTGCGGATTTTGAGTTGCGAAAAACAATAAATGATTTGGAAAAAGTTGAAAATCCCTTAAAAAAAGTCCTACTAAAAGACCCTTATGAGTATATTAAAAATCACCGTGGCAAAATTAAAAAGAATAACTACGGTTATAATATTTTGTTTGACGATTATAATATATTATTGTATAACGAAGGGGCACATACTAATCACAGCACGATGATATATGAAGTAACCTCAGAAAAAGGTGTTGAAAATCTAAAGGAATACAATATGAATTTATACGGTGATTATGAGATTGTCAAATCGGAGATTGTCAAGCCGGACGGTAGCATTGTTCCTGCTGAGCGTTCGGGACCCAATTTGGTTTTCAATAGTTTAACCCCCGGAGATGCTATTTTGGTTGAATATGAAATTAACTATACATCAACCGGACGTTTTTACAAAGATTTGACCAAAAAATACCGTTTTGATTCTTATTCGCCTTCGATGGAATGTAATTTTAGAATAATTGCTCCCAAAAACAAGAAAATTCATTATGCCGTAACAAGCGGAAAAGTGGATTTTTCTAAAAAAAATATGGGTAAAAACACACTATATTATTGGCACGATAAAATGTTGAAAGCTTTACCGCCTTCCGAAAA
>JALVST010000044.1 GCA_027024205.1 Flavobacteriales bacterium
CAAAATACGGCATTTCCGAATAAACCGTCTGACCGGGCGTCATAACCAATGAACCGCCATCAAAAATTATATCTGTCTGAGCACCGACATGATTGACATAAAAAAGCGGCACTTGATAAGCTTTGACATTTTCTTTCAACACTCTGATACGTTCCGCTGCATGAGTATAATCAAACGGACTGGCCGATACATTGATGATAAAATCCGGTTGTTGCGGCATCAATTTTGCCATGGGGTTGATAGTATAAAGCGGATTTTCATTACCCAAGTTCCATAAATCTTCACAAACAGTCAAAGCTATTTTATAACCTTTAAAAGAAACGGTCTGCCATTCGGTTGCTTCTTCAAAATACCTGGCTTCGTCAAAAATGTCATAAGTCGGGAGCAATGTTTTATGCTGACGGTAAATTTCTTTGCCTTGATATAAAAAGACGACAGAGTTGTACAAATCTTTACCTTCAATTACTGGATTGCGGGTAGGCGAACCGATAACAACAGCAATATTATCGGTTGCCTGTTTGATTTGTTCAATACACCATTCGGCTTTTTCTATAAAATCAGTGAATTCCAAAAAATCACGCGGCGGATAACCGGTTGTTGCCAATTCGGGAAAGATAACCATATCAGCCCCTTGCTCTTTGGCCCGGGAAATATAATTTAAAATTTTCCGGGTATTGGATTCAAAATCACCGATAATAACATTGATTTGCGCCAGAGCTATTTTCATATTTATTGAAGAATTGAGGATTTGTTCCGGTTCAAAGATTATTCCTTTCTTTGTTATTCGTTTATTGTTTCTTACTTTATACGCATCTTATAAATTGATGAATTGAGGATTTGTTCCGGCTCATTGCATATTTATGTGTTTTATGAATGTTTTCCGTTTCATACTGTATTTACGTCTTGTAAAATGATGAATTGATGAGTAGGTCACTGAGTGATCCCGATGAAAATCGGGATTGTATCGAAGTGACCGGGTTTGAAATTGATAATTTTTTTTTCAACTCATCAATTCATCAACAGTTCTCCATTTTTAATTTTCAATTCTCAATTAAGACGCACAATCATGCGTTTATACTTGCCACTTACTACATGCTCCTAAAAAATATCAAAATGATCATTCCAAAGATGCGTTTTGATGCCTATATAAAAATATTTAACAATTTCATTTTTAACGGTTTTTAACGGTACGTCAATACTAGTTTTCCGGTATATAAAACCTACAAAAAGTTTGAGATTGGTAGCCGGATTGATAATATAACCCGCTTCAAAATTATCATAAAAGATTTTACCCCGGTTTCCTTGCAACATATATTTGTCATTCGCTTTATCCTGCGGCCGGATATACCGGTAAACGTCTCCACCATAAGCAACGGAATCATTGGGAAAATCAAAACCTTTTTGACCGGAAATCAAAATATTATGTGCATACAAACGTTTTTTACGGTATTGTTGTTCAAATAAAATCTCCTTGAAATTAGCCCCCCACGGATGTGCCAATGCTTGATAATTATGGGCATAATTGTCCACTGTATTGTGGGCATATGTATAAGGTCGTACGTGATTGTATTCCGCTCTTATAAACAGATTGCGAATGTTGAAAACATCGTGATATTTAGCCCCGATTTGATAGCCGAACTTGTTACCCCAATAACCTTTTTCACCGAAAAATTTCTTAACGGTCATTTCGTCTAATAGAAATTGGCCGTAAATACTGATTTTGTATGGCAAACGGTATCTCGAAGACAATCCGACAACAGTATTTGAAGCATTGGAACCGGCTTCATATTCGGCGGTTTTAAAGAAAATCACCGGATTTAAAAAATTGACATCAAAGCCGCGCCGGTTTTCATTATACCAAATCACTGATTCAAAAAAACCGAAATTCAATTTTTTAGTAGCGTTCCAACTGATATAATGTATAGCGGAAAATTTCTTTTTATACACGCCGTTTACCGTAAATTCCGGACGTAAATCCTGATAAGCCGTCCACATTGTCGTGTATTTGACATGCCAAAATCTTGCCGAAATTTTAAAATACGGATAATTCGTGGCATTATCCGATAAAAACAACGACCGGTAACCTTCACCTATAAAATGTTTACCGTGTCCGAGTTCAAAAAAGAAAAATTTCCCGGGTTTGTAAGCTATGTAACCAGCGGCGTAAGGGTAATCGATATGGATATGATCTTCACTCTTGTTAAGTCCGTAACCGGGTACAATTGCCGGACGTGTATGCCATGCGTAGCGATCTAAAAACTTGGGAAAGACAGCATAATTTTCGGCAATGGTGGAACTGAATGAAAATTTTTGGCCCAGACTTCCTTCTACCCTGATGGCACGCGTATTTTGAAAAATTTTTGTATTCAGATTATCTTTTCCCACCCGTAAATCAATTACAGGGTCGATACTAATCCAATAATCCGGACCGGTAATAGCAAAGAAATGTTCATCGAAAAGTTTGCGGCCGAACCAAGATTTTTTGTATAAAAGCAATCGCCTGTATTTGTTTTGAATAATGTCAGGGTTAACCTCGAAAAAATGCCATGGTTTTAAAGCGGTATGCACCGTATCAGCCGTTTGAGCTTCTATTTCGTTATAATCAAAAGTATTAAAAGGAATTTTTAATTGGCTTTTAACTTTTTTCTCATAAAGGTTTTCTTGTGCAAAAAAATACTGTGGGATCAAGAATAAAAGAAATAATAAAATCTTTTTCATTCAAACAAAATTAATTTTGAACAAATTTAAGGTTTTTTATTTACTTCTGATTTCGGGATATAATTTCAATAAAATTCTATCGATGGGGGTATTTTCCGGAATCTGGCAGTTTGGTTTTATTATTAACAACTCCAAACAGGACACACTAACGGGGTTAAAAGAAATTCTTTATCAATTAAATTCTTCATTTTTGAGAAGACCGAGAATCTTCAAATACCGTGCTGTTTCATCAGCAAATGATTTAATATCACCCTTCGGAATATCAAGAATTAAATCGTACAATTCTTCTTCATTAAAATAACCCACTCTGAAAGAAGCTTTTATAGAAAGTGATAAATATTTTTCATAAAGATTGGTCATGCCGGTAAAATCTAACAATAAATCATAAGAACGGTCTAAAAATTCTAAAATTTCAGGCGCTTTGATTTTTCCAAACATTGAAAAAACATCTTTATCGGCTACAATACCACGCAGTTCGTTGTAATGATCATTTTTTTCTTTAAACGTAAAAATATCAAATTGACTACTGCTCAAATTCAAAGATTTTTGAACATATTTTAAATTTTCAAAAGACAGATTTGAATGCGGATTGTTAAGGATAGCCACTCTTCGCACAGGTTTGACAGGTATTTGCCGTTTGGAGAGTGTTTTTATCAATTCCGCTGTTTTTCGCCGGATACTATTTTCTTTGAGATTAAACAAAAAGCATAAATTTTATGATTTGTAAATTTATGAATTATTTAAAGATAATTTTCTTAACAATTTTTTCGCCCAATTCTTTATTAATCAGGTTGATAATTTTATCTTTGCCTCTACTGAGTTCTTCACGCATAGCCGATGAAGTCAAATAAACGGTCAAAGTGCCGTTTTGATAAGTGATATTTGAGGTAAATTTATCAATTGTTTCACTCATCAAATCACGCCACAATTGTTTAATTTGTGCTTTTTCAAGTCCTTTTTTGAGTTTTTTATCTTTGCGTAATGCGGCAATTACTTGCTTGATATGTTGTGTATTTTCTTCACTCACAGGTTATTACTTTTTATTTAATACACGTTTTACCGCTTGATAAATACCTTCAGCATCCAATCCGTATTTATGCATCAATTCATCACCGGTACCGGATTCTCCGAAGCGATCATTAACGGCAACAAATTCTTGCGGAACAGGTATTTGAGCTGTCAGCAATGCGGCAATACTCTCTCCTAACCCCCCTAACCGGTTGTGCTCTTCACAAGTTACCACGGCACCGGTTTTTTTGACAGAATTTAGAATTGCATTTTCATCCAAAGGCTTGATAGTATGAATATTAATCAACGCCACACTTATCCCTTCAGTTTCCAGTTTTTCAGTTGCTTCGATTGCCGGCCAAACCAAATGTCCGGTTGCAAAGATACTAACGTCTTTACCTTCATTTAATATAACGGCTTTTCCTATTTCAAAATTTTGATTTTCAGGTGTAAAATTCGGTACTTTTGGACGTCCGAAGCGTAGATAAACCGGACCATTATAACCGGCAATAGCCAAAGTAGCAGCTTTGGTTTGATTGTAATCACACGTATTGATGACGGTCATACCGGGCAACATTTTCATCATTCCCAAATCTTCGAGCGCTTGATGTGTGGCGCCGTCTTCACCAACGGTCAAACCCGAATGTGACGCACAAATTTTGACATTTTTTTCGCTATATGCTACCGCTTGCCGGATTTGGTCATAAACCCTGCCGGAAATAAATTCTGCAAAAGTAGCGGCAAAAGGTATTTTTCCCTCCAAAGTAAATCCTGCCGCCATTCCTATCATATTGGCTTCCTGAATACCGGTATCAAAGAAGCGGCCGGGAAATTTTTTAGCAAAATCAGTCATTTTTACCGAACCGGCAACATCAGCGGCTAAAGCAACTATATTTTCATTTTGACTACCTAAAACGGTTAAGGCATCGCCAAAACCCGAACGGGTATCTTTTTTTTCTGTGTAGGTATATTTTTTCATTTCAGATTTCAGATTTGCGATTTCAGATTTGCGATTTTCAGATTCAGATTTTTTTTTAACGTTGCAAAGCATCATCTATACGAACTTTCAACTTACAACTACTAATAGTCCTGCAAGGTCTCAGATAACTGCTCCAAAGCTTTTGCTAACTGTTCATCATTAAGCGGTTTACCGTGCCAACGATAGTCTCCTTGCATAAAATCAACCCCGTATCCCATCAAAGTATGCAACAAGACCGCTACGGGCTTAGCCTTTCCGGTTAAAGATTTGGCTTTATTTAGTCCATCGATAACCGCCTGTAAATTGTTCCCCTCTTCAATTTCGACCACTTTCCAGTTAAAGGCTTCAAATTTAGCTTTCAAATTACCTAAACTCAATACATCATCCACTTTACCGTCTATTTGAGCATTGTTATAATCAACGGTAGCTATCAAATTATCAATTCCTTTAGCCCCGGCATACAAGATGGCTTCCCAAATTTGGCCTTCTTGTAATTCGCCATCACCGTGCAAAGTATAAACCAGATGTGTATCATTATTCAATTTTTTACCTTGTGCCACACCCAAAGCTACGGATAAACCTTGCCCTAATGAACCACTGGCAATACGGACACCAGGCAAACCGTCATGTACGGAAGGATGTCCTTGCAACCGTGTCCCCAAACGCCGGAAAGTCCCTAATTCTTTGATATCAAAATACCCGCATCGTGCCAATACACTGTAATAAACCGGTGTAATATGTCCGTTTGATAAAATAAAAGTATCTTCACCCGTACTGTTAACCGAAAATTTTTCAGGATTAATATTCATGATTTTAAAAAACAAAGCCGTAAAAAATTCAACGGTTCCGAGTGAACCTCCCGGATGCCCCGATTGAGCATCGTGTACCATTCGCACAATATCTCTTCTGATTTGCGGCGGATATTTTTCAATTGTTGTGTTATACATACCAATTTTAATTTTGACTTACAAAAGTAAGCTAAATTTTTCCAATTCGAAAAAAGATTTTTTTTACATTAGTTGAACAAACGACAATATGTTATATCTTTGTCATTAATTAAGTTAAAAATTTTTGCAATATGAAAAAGTTCATCGTTCCGGTTTTATTATTACTATTAATTTTTTCGTGTAAAAAAGAAAATGAAAAATCCGAACCGGATTATTACGGCCAATGGTCTTTAATTCATTTTTCAAAGCAAACACACACTGAATCTTATAATACCGGTGAGATTATTTGGGAATTTAACGAGTATGATGAATTAATTGTCACGGTCAATACGGATTTGAGTAATTCGGAACTACCTATTACAACCTCCGGTATTTACCAATATATCGGGGCACCGGATGTCGTCAGCATTCAAAATATACAATATGCTGCCGAAGTGCAACAAGATACTTTAATTTTGAGTCGTAATGCTGCGGCAGGCGGACCGGTAATGAAGTTTGTAAAAATGCAAACAGAATAGATAAATTTGGTTTAGACATCATGCTATTAAATTTTTAATGCTTCTTGATATATTCCAAAAGGAAAAACTGGAAAAAACACTCCATGAACCGGTTTTATTCGGCTATGAAACGGAAGTTCGTCCTCAAATTCAATGGTCATTATTTTTTTTTATGGATATCAATATTGATTTTGCCTTTACCCAAAGTAATGAAAATAAAAATTTTTGAAGACACCACGGGTATATCCGATAGTTATTCCTACTTGGTTTATTCTTCCATTATCATTTTATTTGCTCTTTATTTCATAATAAAGTTGCTAAAAAAATTGAAATATATTGTTACAGTTACTCCTACAAGGCTCATTTTTTTATTGATGAACATTTAGTAACCCACAAGTGGGAAACTTTTATGAACTGAAATAAACACAAACAACAAATAACCACAGATAAAACTCTATTACAAAGAATCAAATAATCGTAAGACGCCTTATCTACTTTTGCCTCCACCTGACAATCCCGGTAAAATTTATCAAATTATCAAGAATAACATATTAAAGTTACCGAAATAGCGAGATGTATTAGCTAAAAATTATCACAGTCCAACAAACGCCCCATTACACCGGCATGCATAAAAACCAAACCGTCACCAACCAATTTTAGTAAAATAAAGCCTTCTCCCCCAAAAAAACCGGCCCCAAACGTTTGGTAAAAACAATACTGATTTCCGTACCTTTGGCTGCACACAAAAAAGCATCTTTTTGACAAAATAAAGTCCCTTCGTAAGTATCCAAATCTACCGGAATAATTTTGCCGGTATAAGGTACCGCAAAACTCACTTCTTTTTTACCGCTGCCGGTATTAGTGAAATGGGTAATAAAAATAGATTCGCCGGTTAATACCCGCTTACCGGCATCCAATAATTTACCTAAAAATCCTTTATCAAGTTGAGAACCGTCTCCCATTTTAGACTCGAATTCAATACCGGGATCCATCCAGTTCATAGCACCGGCTTCGGCAATAACCGTTTCTCCGGGGTCCAATTCAATAGCAACAACTTGCATGTCGTCACCGTGTATTTTGTAATCAATCTCATGTGCTTTCATGTTCTTTTGGTTAATCGGTTATTTGATGATATTGGTTATTTGATGTCCGATGATTTGTCCGAGTCGGATGTCCGAAGTATTATTCATTTTAATTTTTTTTTTACTACAGGGCGATGCACTGAGCTTGCCGGAGTGTATCACAGAGTTCTCATTTTCCATTCCTAATTATCTCTTAGTCCTTATCCCTTTATCCAACATGCTACTAATCCGCATTTTCCACTTCGCACTTGGCACTTTCAACTAAATTCCTCCAAATCATATTTTTCCAATCTTTAACCGGTTCTTTCCCTCTGTAAAGGTAAGGTGGAACAACGCAACAAGCCTTCTTGTTTTCCAATTTCACGATAAGGGACTTCTTCAACGGTAAATCCCTGTTGTCGCAGCCAATCATTCAATCGTTTATTGTGTTTTTCCGATACAACAACCTCAGGCGAAACAGAAAATATATTGGCGTACATATCATACATTTCGTCTTTATTGATATGAAAGAGATTGTCTTTACCAAACAAATCCACTAAAAACCGGTATTGTTTTTCATCCAAAAAACCTTCCTTATGTATGATGGCTTTACCATTACCGAGCGGTTGAAACACACAATCCAGATGCAAGGCATTTTCGCGCGGGTCGGTATTGGATTTTTTCAAGTCAAAAGCGACAACTTTCTTATGTGGAAAGAGATTCTGCAAAAAATCTACAGCCGCAGCATTGGTGCGTGCCGTGATATAACCGGGATAATCAGGACGGCGATATGTACCGACAAAAATATAGTCGTTCCAAGGCATTATATCACCGCCTTCAACATGAACTTCTTCGGGAGGCTGAATGATTTTATCCTTATCAAAATGTGACAAAATACTTTCTATTGCTTGAAATTCAGCTTCCCTGTCAGGTAAAATATTGGATTTGATGAAAGTATCTTCAATCACAAAACCTATATCACGGGTAAAAATCTGATTGACATTTTTGAGCAAATCCGGACGATACACTTTAACACCGTATTTCTTCAAAACCCGTTCAAAAGCCGCCATTTCTTTGACCATATCAGCTTCTTTGGGATAAGTCCCCGCCAAAACGTGTTCTTTCGATTTCGGGTCATAACATTGTTCGGGACGTGGTACGGGGCCGGAAGCATCCGCCCTGCCGAGAATGACACTTTTTAAAGGTGAAATTTCATCATTTATATAAAATTGTTCAGCCATACTTTTGATTTAGTCCTGTCAAAAATAAGTTTTTTAAAATAATTAAAAATAATTTTTAGATATTTTTACAAAAATCATTAAATATGATTTCCGGATTTTTAGTCCAAAAAAATGTAAAAAAACTGATTGTCAATATTTATTATTTTCGTTATATATCAATCCCAAAAACATGTTTAACCAACTGTCCAATACCATAAGATATCAAGGCTACTCCTAAAGAAATACTTGTCATCTGGATAAAACGTTTTTTGAACGACACTTGTTTAGCAACTGAAATATAATAGGTGTAACCGGCTATAATCAAAATGGTAAATAACAACATACTAACCAAAGCCACATAAGGATTGTCCACTAAAAAATAAGGTAAAACCAAAACAACAACTGTAAATACATAAGACAATCCGGTATATATTGCAGCCGTAGTCGGATTAATATTTTCATTAATATCCTCTTCTTCTTGTGATGACAAATAACCGGATGCCGCCATAGATAACGAAGCGGCTAAACCCATTATCAATCCCGTAATACCGACAATACCATTATTGTTAAACGCAAATGTCAGTCCGGCTAAGGTTCCTGTTAATTCTACCAAAGCATCGTTCAAACCTAAAACAATAGCGCCGGCATAATTCAACAGTTGGTCATTGAGTAATGATATTAGTTTTTGCTCATGTTCAATTTCTTCACGCTCTATTTTTTCAATATCAGGATATTTTTCCCGTAAACCGGCATAAAATCTACCGGCATCTTTTTCCCCCGTTTCCATTAAACGCAGCGCAAACGACAAACCAAAAATACGAGCTAACCAAATATATTTTTTTATACGAATTTGCTCAGGCTTAGCATCTTTTTGTGTAATTTTTTTCCAATATTTATAATGACTTAGCTCTTGTTTTGCTATTTCTTCTAAGATTTCTTTATTATGCTCATTTTTAGACAACTTTGCCAGCTCTTTATATATATGATACTCGGTTATTTCATCGACTTGTTGTTGATAAATTGACTTCATAAGGTAAATTTAATGTGATGTGATATGATTAGATAGTAATTGTTGACAACCACAAGTTTTATTGCACTAAAATAAGATATTTTAAATTATCATTTTAAAAATCACCAACGAAATAGGATAAAATCCGGTTAATTCCAGATAAATAAGACGTACCAAACAAATTGACGTGTACCAACAGTGGATACAGCTGATAAATTTTTAAGCGACCTTGCCAACCCTGTTCCATTGGTAAAATGGAATTATAACGCTCATAAATTTCCTTTGGAAATCCGCCGAATAATTGCATCATAGCCAAATCCACCTCACGATGTCCGTAGTAAACTGCAGGGTCAAAGATAACGGCTTGTCCTTGCAGGTTGTAAAAATAATTCCCCGACCACAAATCACCGTGCAATAAAGCAGGGGGGGCTATCCAAAGCAACTCCGGCAGTTTCTGATAAAGACGGTCAAATAGATGTAAAATTTTTGTCGGAATGACATCGCCGGCTAAATTGATTTGAAATTGTAAGCGATTTTCAATAAAAAAATCAACCCAACTGTCTTTCAAATCATTTTTTTGAGGCAAATAGCCTATATAATTATCGTAGGCCAAACCGTATTGTTGCTGCGTTGTTTGATGCAGTTTTGCCAAACTATCCGCAAAATTTTTAGGATTTTCGGTTTGATATAAAGCTTCGATATACGCCATTAACAAGAAAGCATGCCTTTCAAAGATTCCTGCACGATAGACTTCCGGAACAACAAAAGATTGACTCTCTGCCAAGAGTTTTAGTCCGGCCGCTTCTTTTTCAAACATATCGAGTTTGTCAGCATTATTGACCTTGATAAAATAATCGCGGTCACTCATTGCCAAGCGGTATGTGTCATTGATATCGCCACCGGAAACGCGTTCGTATGCACGCAATCGCACCGGTTTTTGTTCAATTTGACTGCAAATCTCTTCTATGTGTTTGATGAAATGTGTATGAAGCATAAAAGTTGAATGTTAAAAGTTGAAAGTTGTCCGCAACTGACCTTCAACATTATAAACATTACAAACATTATGAACTTTTAACTAACCGCATCTTACTTTCCAAACCGTCAATATCCAACGCGACACCTTCGTCCAGTTTGTCTGTCCAGATAATCTCGTCCGTCAAGGTTTCACTTTTGATATAATCTGCCATGGCATCGGCGGCTTTTTTCAAAGTGTCGTTGTTAACCAGATATAATTTGATACGGTCAGTGACTTCCAAACCGCTGTCTTTACGGTAATTTTGAATACGGTTGATTAAATCACGGGCAAGCCCTTCCTGACGTAATGCATCGGTAATGTTGATATCTAAAGCTACCAAAACATCTCCTTGTTGAGCAATGGTCCAGCCTTTAATTTCTTTGGCGGTAATCTCCACTTCGTCTTTGGTCAGCGTGATAGTTTTGTCATCGAGATTCAGTTCTATTTGCCCTTCTTTTTCGAGTTTGGCAATCTCACCGGGGCTTAACTGATTGATTTTTCCGGCTATTTTTCCCATTTCTTTGCCGTATTTCGGACCTAAAATTTTAAAATTGGGCTTAGCGGATTTGACAATTACTCCTGAAGCATCATCGAGCAACTGCATTTCTTTAACATTGATTTCCGACAATACCAAATCCTTGATAGCTTGCAAATCTTCACGGTCTTGGTCTGACAATACCGGAATCATGATTTTTTGCAAAGGTTGACGCACTTTGATTTTTTCTTTTTTACGCAATGACAACGCCAAAGAAGATATCAATTGGGCCTTTTGCATCTTACGTTCCAAATCTTTATCTATTTCACCGTGATTAACAACGGGAAATGCGGACAGATGCACCGATTCAAAATTTTCCATACCGGTTACGCCAATTAAATCCAAATACAATTTATCGGCATAAAACGGCGCAATAGGAGCCATCAATTTGGCAACAGTCAGCAAAGCTTTGTAAAGTGTTTGGGAAGCGGATATTTTATCAGTTCCATATTCTCCTTTCCAAAAACGGCGACGACTCAAACGTACATACCAGTTGCTCAAATCGTCAATGACAAATTTTTGAATGGCACGAGCCACTTTGGTCGGTTCGTAATCATCGTAAAATCCGGTTACCCGGTCTATTAAGGTATTGAGTTCTGACAATATCCAGCGGTCAATTTCCGGACGTTCTTTATAAGGCACATCATCCTCTTTGTGTGTAAATCCGTCCACATTGGCATACAAACTGAAAAAACCGTATGTATTGTAAAGGGTACCAAAAAATTTTCGACGCACTTCTTCCAAAACTTTCACATCGAATTTGAGATTGTCCCACGGATTGGCATTCCAAATCATATACCAACGCGTTGCATCAGGACTATATTTTTCGAGCGTAGTAAACGGATCGATAGCATTGCCGAGACGTTTACTCATTTTTTGTCCTTTGGCATCGAGTACCAAGCCGTTTGAAACAACATTTTTGTAAGCCACAGAATCAAAAACCATTGTAGCGATGGTGTGTAAAGTATAAAACCAACCGCGGGTTTGATCGACACCTTCAGCGATAAAATCCGCCGGAAAAAATTTTCTTTCATCTATCAGACTTTTGTTTTCAAATGGATAGTGCCATTGGGCATACGGCATGGAACCACTGTCAAACCACACATCAATCAGGTCCGCTTCGCGATACATGGGTTTACCACCCGGTGAGACCAAAACAATTTTATCAACGATATGTTTATGCAGATCAATTTTATCATAATTGGCATCGCTCATATCGTTTACATCAAAATCTTCAAACAAATCTTTTTCCATGAATCCCGCCACTACGGATTTTTGCATTTCTGTTTTCAATTCGGCTACCGAACCTATGATCATTTCTTCTGTCCCGTCTTCGGTTCGCCATATAGGAAGCGGGATACCCCAATAACGTGAACGTGACAAATTCCAATCGTTGGCATTTACCAGCCAGTTACCGAAACGGCCTTCACCGGTAGATTTGGGTTTCCAATTGATGGTTTTGTTGAGCTCAATTAAGCGGTCACGCACTTCGGGGACTTTGATAAACCAACTATCCAGCGGATAATACAAGACAGGCTTGTCGGTTCGCCAGCAGTGCGGATACGAGTGTTTATGTTTTTCGGCATTAAATGCCAGATTTTCTTCTTTGAGTTTGATGATAATGTCCACATCCACCGGACGGGCAGGTTTTTCTTCGTTGTCAGTATAGTAAGACTGCTTGACATAACGCCCTGCAAATTCACCCATTTCAGGGCGGAAACGCCCTTGCAAATCAACCAACGGTACGGGATTGCCGTTTTCGTCGAGAACTAACATCGGCGGTACACCGGCATCTTTGGCCACTTTGGCGTCATCTTGACCGAAAGTAGGCGCAATATGCACGATGCCGGTCCCATCTTCCGTTGTCACAAAATCCCCGGGAATGATGACAAATGCTTTATCGGCATCGTAATAAGGCAAGGCGTAAGGTAATAATTGTTCGTATTTGATACCAATCAAATCTTTTCCTTTAAAGTGTTGCACGACTTTGTAAGGAATAGTTTTGGCGGTTTGTGGGTCAAAATTGTCAAATTCCGCTTCATCTTCCGTTTGATGAAAATTTTTACCGAAATGTTTATTTAACAAAGGCTCGCCTAATATGACGTATTGTTTTTGGAATGTATAGGGATTAAAAGTTTTGACCAATACATAATCTATTTTCGGCCCGACTGCCAATGCCGTATTGGAAGGCAATGTCCACGGGGTAGTTGTCCAAGCCAAAAAATATAGTGGCGCATCAAGATTTTGAAGATTTCCGGGAAGATTGTCTTTTGCCTTGAATTGGGCGGTTACGGTATTGTCGGTTACATCGCGGTAACAACCGGGCATGTTCAATTCGTGAGAACTCAATCCGGTACCGGCTTTAGGGGAATACGGTTGAATGGTATATCCTTTATAAAGCAAACCTTTGTCATAGATTTGTTTGAGTAACCACCACACGGTTTCCATATATTTGGGTTTATAGGTGATATACGGATTTTTCATATCCACCCAATACCCCATTGCCTCGGTCAGACGTTCCCACACATCGGTATATTTTAAAACCGATTTTTTACAGGCTTCGTTATATTCGTTTATACTGATTTTTTTACCGATATCTTCTTTGGTAATACCGAGTTCTTTCTCCACGCCGAGCTCTACAGGCAATCCGTGTGTATCCCAACCGGCTTTACGCGGCACACGATAGCCTTGAAGCGTCTTATAACGGTTAAACAGGTCTTTAACCGTCCTGCCCATAACGTGATGAATACCCGGCATACCATTGGCTGACGGCGGTCCTTCGTAAAACACAAATGTTTTGTTTTCAGGACGGGTATTGATACTTTTTTCAAAGATTTTGTGTTCTTGCCAATATTTTTGAATTTCTTTGGCAAAACCCGTTAAATCCATATTTTTATATTCGTTAAAACGCTTCATAAATTTGATACTTTTTTGATTTGCAAAGGTAAATAAAAAAACGATTGCGTTGAAAAAGCAAAGCTGAATCGGTCATGAATTTTATCAATCACAAAATACACATATAAGCATAATTCATCCTGATAATAAATAAACAAGGAATGACCTGACATAATATATTTGTTTGCAAACGTTTTAATTTTCTGTATCTTAAGTAGATTATAAAATTAAAAACTTAAAGGAATTAACAGAAAAATTGCACAGTGTTGATTGTCAAGTTGTCGCACACTATTTAATTTTGGCTAATTGACTTAAATAATTACATCCGATTGTGCATACAGGCTTATTGTTATATTTCGCTACTTTTTCTTTACTTTAAACGTCCATTGCCAATAAAAATACGGGAATATGGGTATAATGGATTTAATTGATTGATGAATATCCGGTAAATAAATGTAGTATCCGATAAATTCGGCCCTGAAAGTTCTTAAAATTCCTAAATTACTTTTGTAGAAAGGAGCTATTCTGAACCCGTAAGATATTTGCCGTTTTCTGGGGATATTATCCAAATATACAAACGTAGTGCCATAAGCACCGGTTGCATGAAGACTTATCCATGGTTTCCATCTGTAATCCATACTCAAATTAAAATCAGGGGTTAATGACTCTGGATAAAATTTTTCAACCGGATTTGACGAATCATTATTGCCGAAATACAAATTTTCCACGTAAGTTACTCCGATTGACAAATGCGTATATAACTTAGAATGAATTTTCCAACTAAAATTCAAATGGTTATACCAACTGTTACCTTTTCTCCTAACAATAGCATTTGGGGGGCCGGATTGGGTAACCTCATTCCAAAGATGCTGATACATCGTTTCAAAAGCAATGGCAGGTATTAGCTTATTTTGTTTGGTAAGTTTAAATCTAAAATTAAAACTTGGGACCGGAAGATTGGGTTTTTGAAAAAGGCCCCCTATTAACGAAAGCAGGTCAATTTCAGCGGTAATATTATCGATTATTCCCCACCACGCCCAACTTGGTAAAGGTAATGTAAACGGCGATTGATTATATACAAATTCCCGTTTTTTTTAAGGTATAAGCGGTAAACCCGTCGGCAGGATGTAAAAATGTTTCGGTTTGAAGTCCGTTTAAAGAATTAAATTGACCGGAAACAAATACGGGAAATAATAAGAAAAAGATTGTTATATGTAAAAAAATGTTTTTCATAACGGGACACAAACTACGGCGTAAAATGGGGAGCCGAAACCTCAACAAATTAATTGTTCACTATGATAGGCATAATTTTCGCCGGAACCAGTTTTGAGATATCTCCACCGTTGTGAAAAATATCGCGTACAATGCTGCTACTGATAAATGAAGTTTCGGGACCGGTCAGTAAAAAGACGGTTTCTATGTTACCGAGTTTTCTGTTGGTTTGAGCTATGGCTTTTTCAAATTCAAAATCCGCCGGATTACGCAGGCCCCGTAAAATAAAATTTATTTGGTTACGATGACAAAAATCTACGGTTAAACCGGAATACCGGGTGACTTCAATTTTTGGTTCATTACCGTAAACCGCTTCAATCATCTCGATACGCTTTTCCACATCAAACATATATTTTTTATCCACATTGATTCCAATTGCAATTATCAAACGGTCAAATAAAGGTAATGCTCTGTTGATAATATCGGTATGACCCAAAGTTATAGGATCAAAAGAACCTGGAAAAACGGCTGTTATCATATTTTTTTTTAATTTTTGTAAAGATACAAAGATTTTTATTTCTAATGATTAAATGATAGAAGTAGCAAGCTCCTGTGCCTCCCCGGCGTATCTCGAGGGCACGAAATTAACCGTTTAACCAAATAATCAATTATTATGTTACAACTCAACATATTGAATTTAACAAAATAAACAGCGCAAAAAACCTTGACAAAGCAATATAAAATTTTATATCTTTGCAAAGAATTTCCTGCCGATAATTTTGTTGGCGGGAAATATTTTTACTATTTTTAAAATGTCTGAATATGAGCAATATCATTTATTTAACACCGGAAGGTCTTGAAAAATTAAAAAAAGAATTGGAATATTTGAAATTTACCGAAATGCCGGAAATCACCAAACGTATTGCAGAAGCACGTGAAAAAGGTGATTTATCGGAAAATGCGGAATATCACGCCGCCAAGGAAGAACAAGTTCGTGTCAATAATAAAATTAACGAATTACAAATGACCTTGGCTAATGCCCGTATTCTCGACGATAAAAATTTGGACACTTCAAAAGTTTTGATTTTTTCAACTGTCAAAGTCAAAAATTTAGACCTTGATAAAGAAAAAACCTATACTTTGGTATCAGCGAAAGAAGCTGATTTCAAACAAGGAAAAATTTCAGTAGAATCTCCGGTTGGAAAAGGTTTATTGGGAAAATCAGTTGGAGATATTGTAGAAATTGACGTTCCTGTAGGAAAAATAAAATTTGAAATTTTGGAGATTACCAGATGACTTTTTATGACAATCAAAAAAAAACCGGGACGTAAGTTCCGGTTTTTTTATCAAGGAATTAATATTATTTCTTTTTCAAGGCTTTATGCCCTTGTATAAGATACTCGACAATTTCCGGATTAGTCAAAGTGGAAGTATCACCGAAATCAGTTGAACCTTCTACGATTTTGCGCAAAATACGTCGCATGATTTTACCACTGCGGGTTTTAGGCAAGCCTTTAACAAACTGAATTTGGTCGGGTTTGGCAATAGGGCTGATTATTTTGGCAACACCTTTGATTAAAGATTCACGCAATTCGTCGTCCAAACCATCAGGTTTATCCGGTGCCACAACATAAGCATAAATGCCTTGTCCTTTGATAGGATGCGGCATACCGACCACTGCCGATTCGGCAACAAGCGGATGTTCATTCAGGGCATTTTCAATTTCCGCCGTCCCCAGTCTGTGTCCCGATACATTGATAACATCATCTATCCGGCCTAATATTCTGTAATAACCGTCTTCGTCACGTTTGACACCATCACCGGTAAAATATAAGCCGGGAAAGGTTGAAAAATAAGCTTGTTTATAACGTTTATGATCACCCCAAAGAGTGCGAGCCATCCCTGGCCAAGGAAATTCCATACACAAATTACCTTCTACGTTTTTGCCATACAATTTCTTGCCGTCATTGTCCACAATAACCGGACGGATACCAGGTAAAGGCAAAGTAGCATAAGCCGGCTTAGTCGGGATAATACCTGCCAAAGGACTGATCATGATACCACCGGTTTCGGTTTGCCACCAGGTATCGACAATCGGGCAACGGCCTTTACCCACATGATCGTGATACCAGTGCCAAGCTTCTTCGTTTATGGGTTCACCGACGGTTCCCAAAACCCGCAAAGTTGGCATTTCATAAGGTTCAACCCAAGACTCGCCTTCGGCCAGCAAAGCGCGAATAGCTGTCGGTGAGGTATAAAATTCATTAACCCCGTGTTTTTCGATAATTTGCCAGTAACGGTCGGGATTAGGAAAAGTCGGGATACCTTCAAACATAATACTGGTCGC
>JALVST010000045.1 GCA_027024205.1 Flavobacteriales bacterium
ATATTAATATGTTTGTCTAAATCAATATTATCGGTATCAAAATTCCACCCGGCATCCAGTTCCTTAATGATTTTTGAAGGTTCTGAATGGGCGGGTGCAAAATTGATGATAGGCCTTTGTGAAATCAAATATTCGTAAAATTTGATGGGAACGCCGGTATAGTGAGCCACTTTATTACCGACAATCAACCATAACAGATGACTTTGTTTGTATTTTTTTAAAACTTCATTACGAGGAATTAAACCCAAAAAATGAATGGATGCAAATATTTTTAAGTGCTTTATTTTATCCACCAGTTCTTGTTCAAAGTTGCCGGCTATTTCTATTTGAATGTCCCCTGCAGTAATCACATCTTGTTGGATAAGTGCTTCCAGTATGTTGAGTAAGGGTAGAGGATCACGCACACCTTTATAAAACGAGCCCGCATAAAAAATACTTAATTTTTTATGGGTAATTGTTTCGGGCGTTAAATCGTATTCCGAGATGTCAAATCCGTTATAAATCGTATGAAATTTTGAAGCAAAATTTTGATAAAATTTTGCATACTCTTCTTTCATAGCATCGGAGATAAAACAAACTTTATCACTTCTTTTCAAGCAATGGTATTCCAGTTTTTTATGTAAAAAGGATTTTAAACCGGTTTTGTGTTGATAATTTTCCAAATAATGAAAATCTCTAAAATCTGCTATAAGCTTTGCTTTGGGATTGATTTTTTTGATTTGCTTTGCCACCAAATGGTTGGTAAACATAGGAGAAGTAGAGAATACGATGTCAAATTTCTTAAATGTGTCTTTGTTGGCTTTGATATACTTTTTGACTTTAGGATACCAAAATACTGCTTTATCCGGAAAAACAAAATAAGATAAAATCTTAACAATGAATCTTTTAATTTTGACTTTAAGGCTTGGTTTACCGCCTTTACTTTGGTGTGCGACACTTCTGTTTTTTGAAACTTTATAGCCGTTTACTTTCATTAGGTTCACATCCGGCAACGCTTCATTATAATTTTCATTAAAGCCCAAAGAGCTGTCTTGATTACCACAAGTTAAAACACTGACATTATATTTTTCCTTATCCAAATACTTTGCAATGGCATAAGGCCTTTGTGCCGCCGGTGCATTGGATGGGGGATAAGAATATGAGATGATTAATATGTTCTTTTTTTTATTCAGTACAGTTGCATTCATCGTTTAACCCTATTTTGTTGAGGCATATTTTACATCTTTTTGCAATTACTTTTGCCGGATTACCGACAGCGATAGAATATGGCGGTATATTTTTTGTGACAACAGAGCCGGCACCAATAATGGAATAATCACCAATTTTTACAGATGGTAAAACTACACAATTGGAACCTAACCAAACATTTTCTCCAATGCTGATTTTATCAACTTTAATGTGTTTTTTTAAATCTGAATAAGAATGGTTGGAGCTGATAAAGCTACAATTATAAGACCAAATAGTTCCTGCACCTATTTCAATACCATTAATGGCTTGGTAATAGCACCCGCCTGAGGTAGCCAAACTCAAGTAAACACTACTATCATTTACACCTTGCTTTATGATTAAATTTTTTGGAGAATTTACTCTGGAAGTAAAATGTAAAAGATAATCGGCATCTCTTCCTATTCCCAATATGGTTTTAAAGAATGAGTTAACTAAATATGTTCCCATTCCGGTAGCATAATATTTGCGTTTTATCATTCTATTGATAAAAGGTATAAAACGAAAAAATGAGAGTATTTTTTTCATGATCTTATCTTTTTGAGGTAAAGTAATAAATATATAAAAATATTAAATATTCAATAGAAAAAATTACAGAAAAATATATTAATAATATTGTAAATTCAATGTGTAATACTTTACCCAACATGAAAATGATAATTGTAGTAATTATTAGAGTAAGATTAATATATAATGTGTATTGCTGTTTTTGATGAATAGTTAATGTCATGGATAACGCACTACTGATAAATCTGATAAACGCAAGAGGAATCAATATTTGTGCATATACGCCTGAAATTTCCCATTCTTTTCCAAATACAAAACTAAAAAGAGGTTTGGCCACAAAAAACATTAATGCAAAGATAGGTATGGAAATATAGAATATTTTTTTTAAGGTTTTTTTAAAAATGTGTTCGGTTTTACCGGTTTGATGAAATTCTTCGGTGGCTTTTTGAAAATAGACTTGGCTGAAGCTGTTAACGATTACTCTGGACGGTATGCCTATAATTCGTTGTGTCAGGGAGTAAAAACCTAAAGTTGTAACCGAAAAAATGGAGCTAACCAGAAAATTAACCATGTTTAAATTAACTGAATTCAATAATATGGAAGGTAATGCATAGATAGGGAACTTTTTGTATTCTTTCCCTAACATTTTCATTTTTGATTTGGAAACGGCTTTTTTGAGTTGTGGTTGGTTCTTAAATGGTTTTAGTAAAATAAAATTGCCGGAAAAATAGGAGATAATTTGCCCGATAACCAGCCCGGCCGGTCCGTTTTTTATTAATCCGATACCAATTTGAAAAACACTTAAACTGCTTGATTTGGTTACTTGTGAAATGGAAATGTTTTTATATTTTTTTTTCCGTATATTATAGTAGTTTAAACTGTTAAAAATCCCTATAAACAAAGTGGATACCGGTATAAAATACAACCAATATTTAATTTTAGGTGCATCTAACCACACAACGATTTTATCATCTAAAACAACGACAATAAGTAAAAGTAATATTGAGATAATGAATGAAATAAGGATGCTCAATGCTAAGACATTAACAGCATCTTCATCTTTTTTTGGTAAAATGATGGCTTGTTCATATTTGGCATTAACGATGGTACCGGTAATGGCTGTTATTGAAAGAAACAAAGCTAATATACCAAAATCATCCGGTGTATAGATGCGTGTTAAGATAGGACTAATGGCAACGGGTATTGCCTGTGCAATCGTAGTGCCCGTCATTAAAGTCAATACGTTTCTGGTAAACTCGCGTTTGGATAAATATGTTTTTATCCGTTTAATCATTTTAAAAAGTTTATAATCACCTCACTTATATACTCCTGCTGTTCCAATTCCAATTCCGTATGCATGGGTAGTGAAATCACTTCTTCAACCAAGCGGTTGGTTACGGGATAGTTTTCGTGTAAATAGTTATTATTCATTTTCTATTGAATTTATGTTTGCGTATCAATTATTTGCCAAAAACCTGTTTTATCTGAACCTATTCTTTTGATTAAGTTCATCTGTTTCAGCTTTCTAATATCTCTTTTAATAGTTTCGACACTAACATTATTTATCTCCGCTAATTTTGTTCTGGTAATATATTTGTCTTTTTTTATCCATTCAAGGATTAATTTTTGACGTGTATTTACAGGGTCATTTACAGGGTCATTTACAGGGTCATTTACAGGGTCATTTACAGGGTCGTGTTTTTGGATAGTCTCAATCTTTAATTGTATAAATCCATCTAAATCAGTTAGTAAATATCTTATTTCAGGGTAATCTTTGAACCATTGTTTAACTCTTCGAAAACCCGTTCCGTACTTTTCAATATCACCTGTTAGATAAAATATTTCTGTGACTAATTTGTTTCTATGAATAGAAATATAGTCACCTGTCATTATTTTTTCAATTGTCAAATTACCCAGTAATTTTCCGGGATTCGTTATTTCGATACTTTCATCAAAAATCTTAATGATAATATCGGTTGGGTTTTGATAGTCACGATGCACAACAGCATTTAATAAAAACTCACGTAAGGCAGGTATTGGATATTGCCATCTTTCTTCTCTTTGAGTTGTTTCTCCTTCAATAATAAAACCTAAACGGATATTCTTTTTTATAAAATCCAGCGCTTCGTCAATGGCATTCATTAATGGACTGCGTATCATTATGTCATCAATGATTGTAATATCAGACTTGAATTCTAATGTTTCACTTTCTTCTTGTTTAATAATATGTAAAATATCGTTATCTGTCACTTACTGATTTTTTTTGATGATATGTTTTTCTCTCGTATGAATCATAATAAAAACTTCCTCACACCCCCCGCAATATACTCCTGCTGTTCCAATTCCAATTCCGTATGCATGGGTAGTGAAATCACTTCTTCAACCAACATATTGGTTACGGGATAGTTTTCGTGTACAAAAGAATCCTGAAAATAGGCTTTTTGTAAATGCAAAGGCACCGGATAATAGATGCCGAAAGGAATGCCTTTTTCTTTTAAATGCTCCGCCAAGGCATCGCGTTTACCGTTTTTGATACGCAGGGTATATTGGTGAAAAACATGTGTGGATTTAGGGTCGCGGTAGGGTAGAGCCACTTGTTCACAATCCCCGAACAAGCGGTCATAGACATCCGCCGCTTGCCGGCGTGTATCGTTGTAGCGGTCGAGGAGGGGGAGCTTGGTGCGTAAAACCGCCGCTTGTATGCTGTCTAAGCGTGAATTAACCCCAATCTCATCGTGGTAATACCGCTTGTACATACCGTGGTTGACAATCCCGCGTAAGCGGTGCGCCAGGTGGTCGTCGTTGGTAAATATGGCACCGCCGTCTCCGTAGCACCCCAGATTTTTAGAAGGAAAAAACGAGGTAGTCCCAATGGTACCCATGGTACCGGTTTTGGCTATACGGCCGTCACTAAACCGGTAGTCGCTACCTATGGCTTGGGCGTTGTCTTCCACGATATACAAATTGTGTTCTTCGGCAATTTGCAAGAGCGGTTCTATATCCGCTGCTTGTCCGAACAGATGTACCGGAATGATGGCTTTGGTCTTGGGGGTAATGGCTTTTTTGACTTGTTCCACGTCTATATTAAAGGTGTCGGGGTGTACATCAACCAAAACAGGTTTGAGGTTTAATAAGCCAATGACTTCCACGGTTGCCGCAAAGGTAAAATCAGCGGTAATGACTTCATCACCCGGTTTGAGTCCCAGTGCCATTAGGCTAATTTGTAAAGCATCGGTGCCGTTACCGCAGGTAATCACGTGTTTGACATCCAGATAATCCGCTAATTCCTGTTGCAGACTTTTAACATCCGGTCCGTTGATAAAACGTGCGGATTGAATGACATTTTGAATATTTTGATCTATCTCCGGTCTCAATGCTTCGTATTGGGTTTGCAAATCGACCATTTGAATTTTTTTCATGGCTTGTAATTTTTTAATTCATTGACAATAATTTCCGCAGTATTGCCCTTGCCATACAGTCCGTCTTTCATATCGACTTCTTTCCGTACCACTTCTTTGATTTGTGTGTAAATATCTTCGTCAAAATCGATTAACGTATTGACCCCATGTTCCACCAATTCGATCCACTCGGTAGAATCCCGTAACGTGATGCAATATTTTCCAAAGAAATAGGCTTCTTTTTGCAGTCCGCCACTGTCCGTAATGACAAATTGTGTATGTTCCAACAAATACAGCATTTCCAAATAGCCCACCGGACTTACGGGCTCAAAACTTAATTTGATGTTTTCTTTTTTCAGAATATTCCGGGTTCTGGGATGCAAGGGTAAAATGATGTGTTGGCCTTCTTCGTGTAACCGGTTTAAGGCTTGTATGATTTTTTTTAAGCGCTCCAAATTATCGGTGTTTTCTTGCCGGTGTACTGTAACAAGGACAAATTTTTCAGGCATCTCAAATCCGGGGGCTTTCATTTTTTGTTTAAACAATAAGACGCTGTCAAACATGATATCTCCTGATCGGATGATTTTAACCGCTTTGTCGGCAAAACCTTCGTTTATTAAATTTTGTACGGCGGTATTGGTGGGGCAAAACAGCACATCACTGATTTGATCGGTCAAAATACGGTTGATTTCTTCCGGCATTTTCATATCAAAAGAACGTAAGCCGGCTTCGATATGAGCCACTTTGACATACAATTTTTTAGCGGCGAGGGCACCGGCTATGGTCGAATTGGTATCGCCGTAAACCACCACCCAATCCGGTTGTTCTTTTATCATCAGTTCCTCGATTTTTTCCAACATCCTGCCGGTCATGGCACCGTGAGACAGGCTGTTGATATTTAAGTTGTAATCGGGTTTCGGAATGCCCATTTGTTCAAA
>JALVST010000046.1 GCA_027024205.1 Flavobacteriales bacterium
GTTTTATCTGTAAAAATGAATGTTTATAAGGTTCCTTAATCAATATTTATAGAAATTTTGGAGTGTTATAAAAAATATTTGATGAAAAAATAATTTATGCCGAAAATTAAAAAAATTAAACAAAAAAGAGGCCGTCTCTATTACTTTTGTGACAGCCTCTTTTTTATTATTGTGATAAAAACTTTTTCCTATCAAAAATTAATTACCGTTACCGTTAGTATCACCTTGTTCCATTAATTTGTTAAACTGGTCTAATTTCGGCAATAAAATAACTTCGGTACGACGGTTTAAGCTACGACCTTCGGGGGTATCATTTGAGGCTTTGGGAACCCATTCGCCGTGACCTCCGGCTGTTAAACGGGCAGGGTCAACCCCAAAATCATTTTGAAGCTTACGGGCAATAGCTGTGGCACGCAATGCACTCAAATCCCAGTTGTCTTTAATACACGCCGTATGGATAGGAACATTGTCTGTATGCCCTTCTATTAAGACTTCGTAATCTTTGTAATCATTGATAATTTTGGCCAATTTTAACAAAACTTGATCAGCTTGTTCGGAAATTTCCGTTTTTCCTGATTTAAACATCATTTTGTCAGATAATGAAATGAAAACGACGCCTTTTTTAACTTTAACATCCAAATCTTTTGTATCGACATTTTTCAGTGAACGGGTTATTCTACTGGTTAAGACTTTGTTAAGTGAATCTTTCTTTCTGTTTTCAATAATCAACATCTTAATGTATTTGTTGGATTTGTTGATTTCCTCCAACAATTTACTGATGTTAACATTTCCTTCTTTATTCAAATTGACACAACGGTCCAGAGCATCTTGCAATGTCTTGTTATTGTCTTGAAGCGACTGGATACGTAACTTCAAATTTTCATTTTCAGTATTACATTTGTAAAATTTATCTTTGTATTCACGTAGATATTGCTCCGTTTCAGCTTTACCTTTTTTAAGCATTTCATATTTTTTCTTGCTGACACATGAAGTTAAAACCAGACTTAATATTATTCCAAATAAAACTATTCTTTTCATAATTTGCTTGTTTTTAATGTTTTTGTAAAAATAGAAAATTAATTTGTAATAATAAACGATTTTAATCGTATTTTATTATAAATTTAACGTTTTGAAATCACATCACATGATAAGAATTATTATCGAGAATATCCGCTTGGCTTTTGAGTCGATTAAAAGTCAAAAAATCAGAGCTTTAATAACCCTTTTAATTATTGCTTTCGGCATTATGGCATTAGTCGGTACTTTAACCGTAGTTAAGGGCATCGATAATAGTTTTACATCGAGTTTGCAGAGTCTGGGATCTAATAAATTCAGTTTCAAACGTTATCCCAATAATTTTTTACAGGGACGCCGTCATCCGCGAGGCCGGAAAAAAATCAATCCGAGGATTACTTACCGCAATGCTTTGGATTTCAAAAAACGCTTTAAAGAACCGGATGCCATTGTTTCTTTATCTTTTGCAGCCGGAAATAATTTGGAAATTAAAAGTAATGAAAAAAAATCCGACCCATCATATATGGTCGTGGGAGTAGATGCCGGATACATGACGGTAAATGCTTATGATGTTGATAAAGGACGGACATTTACAGAAAAAGATATAAAACAGAATTATCATTTTGCCATCATTGGAAGTGATTTGGTCAAAGAATTATTTGATAAAGAAAATCCTGTAAATAAAGAGATTATAATTCATGGAAACCGGTTTAAAATTATCGGTATTTTAAAAAACAAACAAGCTACCTTCGGAGGTAGTGAAAACAACCGGATTTTTATTCCCATTAATTTAGCTCGTAGTATTTTTTCTAAAAAAAATGCCAATTATAGAATTTATGTAGCCGTTTCGGATAAAAACAAGTATGATGTTTTAGTCTCTAAAGCCATTGCTTTGATGAGAAATATCAGAAAATTAAAGCCTTCGCAAGCCAATAATTTCGGCATTACCCGTAGTGATAAATTGGCCGAAGAACTAAAAAAAGTTACAAAAAGTTTGACTTTTTTTTCCTTTATCATCGGTCTGATTACCATTTTAGGTTCATCCATAGCCCTGATGAATATAATGCTTGTATCTGTCACGGAACGAACAAGAGAAATAGGCATACGAAAAGCTTTGGGAGCAAACAGAATTCTGGTTATGTTACAATTTTTTATTGAAACCCTGACCATTACATTGTTAGGTGGTTTGGTAGGCATAATCTCCGGTATTTTCATAGGCTTCGGAGTATCAAAACTTATGCATGTGTCGTTTAGTATGCCTTGGCATGCTATCGGTATTGCATTTTTTGTTATATTTGTGGTAGCAATCATATCCGGTCTGTATCCGGCTTACAAAGCCTCAAAATTAGATCCGATTCAATCTTTAAGATATGAATGATTCCGGTGTTTCAAAATTTCATTTTACGACGAGTAGATTAGAACATTGTGTTTTAATTGATATTCCTAAAATTAAAGACCATCGCGGCAATTTGGCTGTAGTCGAAAATCATATCTTACCTTTTAAAATGCAACGGGTTTATTATCTCTTCGATGTGCCTGCCGGAGCATATCGCGGAGGACATGCACACAAAGAACATTTGGCTTTTTTAATAGCTATCAGCGGTAGTTTCCAAGTGGTTTTGGACGATGGTAATCATAAAAAAACCATCTTACTAAACAGACCGGACCAGGGGCTATTGATTCCTACGGGTATTTGGCGGGAACTTCAAGATTTTTCACAAGGAAGTGTGTGCGTGGTTATCAGTTCTCATACATTTTCGGAGGCTGATTATATTCGTGATTATGAAAAATTCATATTACTGAAAGCCAACCATTGATGGTCTGTTTTTGATTCGACTTTTTAATTTATTTGCTGCTTACAACACGCATCAACCACTCGTTAAATTTTTGCATGTCTGTATAATGTTGTACAATAAATCCGGCTAAGTCGGTTTGTTGCAAAATCTCTTGTGGTTTATAGTATTTAATGGTATAAAATTGTTTGTTTAATATAAAAGGATATTTTTTTGATAATGTTTGCCATGACTTTAATGGCAAACGCTTATTGCGTTCGCCTTTAAAACCACAGGGAAATCTATTAAGAATCTGTTTATCGTTCAAAATAGCTTCAAACGCTTCCGGATTTTCTGCAATTTTTTCTCTTATATGGTATAAAGTTTCTTTGTCGGGACGATACAAACCGCCGGCAATAAAATTCTCACCCGGTCCGAATTGAAAATAAATTTCTGGAAAACGGGTATTTTTTCGTCCCATACGGCTGACAGCCGCTCCCATCCATAATTTGTAAGGACTTTTGTCTTTTGAAAAACGTGTGTCCCGGTAAAATCTGAAAGCCGCTTGCTTGAAATCAATCCCGATACCCGGATCTATCTGTTGCATCAAAGTAATAACATTTTCGGTCAGTGATCTAAAAGGAAAAAAAACATCGGTTTCAAAGCGTTTTTTGTGCATTTTAAACCATTCTCTGTTGTTATTTCTTGCAACATCTTTTATAAATTCATAAAATTTAGGAGTAATCTGTCTTTTATTTCGCATGATTTTGTAAATATTTATTATTTTTTTTTGCTAAAATATTTAATTATTTGTTAAGCATTACGAACTTCATTATAAAAGAAAAAAATATTTTTAAATTATTCATTATTTCATTTAATATTTTGAAATAAAATGATAATTTTATCTTGATTTTAATTTAACTAAAATGAGCAATAATGAAAAAACAAATTAATCTCAGGTTTCTGTTTATACTATTTGGAATTATCAGTAGTATAAACGGTTTTGCACAGATAGCC
Source organism: Flavobacteriales bacterium (assembly GCA_027024205.1). Taxonomy (GTDB): domain Bacteria; phylum Bacteroidota; class Bacteroidia; order Flavobacteriales; family Flavobacteriaceae; genus WGBX01. The sequence goes on from JALVST010000046.1 coordinate 3,804, forward strand.
GTTAGCGGTACGGTTACCGATTCACACGGCGAAGTTTTACCGGGTGTTGAAATTATAGTTGTAGGGACACAAAACGGTACAGTTACCGACTTTGATGGTCATTACACCATCAAAGCCAACAAAGGTGACAAAATTAAAGCGAGTTACATTGGCATGACTTCACAGACCAAAACCGTTACAGGTCCCCGTTTGGATTTTGTCCTCAAAGATGATGCACTCGGATTGGACGAAGTGGTTGTAACCGCTCAAAGCGGTATTGTTACCAAAAAACAACTGGGTAGTGTAATTCATTCAGTAAAAATGTCCGAAGTAGGAAATCGTCCGGTTACCAATGCAGCCGAAGCTTTACAAGGTATTATTCCGGGCGCCCAAATTATGAGAAATAACGGGGCTGCCGCACCGAGTATTTCCATCCGTTTGCGAGGCCCTTCCACTATTTTGGGAAGTTCCGAACCCTTGATAATGATAGATGGGGTCATTATTAACAATCAGGAAAGAGCCGGCGTAGGGACGGGAGGTAGTTCCGATCCTTTGTCAGATATAGATATGTCAGATATAGACCATATAGAAATTTTAAAAGGGCCGGCTGCTTCTGCCATGTACGGTTCCTTGGCAAGTAACGGTATTATCCAGATTTTTACCAAAAAACCCAAAAACGGCCAACCTAAAATAACCGTTACTTCCGGATTTAACATTAACAAAATCCGTAAATACAAACCTTATAACAAAGTATTATTGAAATGGCAAAATAACGGAGGCGTTTTGGAGCCTGTTCCCATTGATAAACGTTATGATTATCAAAGCTACATTTTCAGAACAGGTTTCGGAGCCAGCACCAATGTTAATGTAAGTGGCGGTACCGATTATACAACATATTCCATTGGCGGCTCTTATCTGAGCAACGAAGGAATCGTCAGAAATTCTAATTATGAAAGAAAAAATCTGAATTTAAAACTTGACCAAAAAATTAATGACAAATTAAGGTTTAATGTAAGTGTTTTATTTTCAAATAACGATACCAAAGAGATACCTTACGGTTTAGGTTATCACAATCCTTTATCTTCCATCTTATTTTTAGACAACTCAAAAGAATTGGTCAACGGTGATGCTTACAATCCGGTAGGTTGGATGGGAAATCCTTATGAAAGTATCGATATTATCGATGCAAAATTAAAAGTGAATAGAATTATTCCGTCTTTCAATATTCATTATAATCCGTTTGAAAATCTGAACATCGATTATGTTTTCGGATATGACCATGCTTCCGAAAACAGCAAATATTTCATTCCGCAAGGTAGTGTTAACGAACCCCACGGCATATTGCAATTTACCGAAAACGCTTATGAAAATTACAATTCTCACATTAGAGCCAATTACAATTATAATATTACTGACGGCATCAAAGCTTCTACCGGAGCAGGATATCAATACATGTATGACAAAAAGAAATACAATATTCAAAGTAAAAAGAACCTATCTGTCTTTCCCAACTTGCAAAATATGGACGGATCTAACGACATAAAAGCAACCAGTGCGTTGTATGAGTATGCTATTTGGGGAACGTGGGTTCAACAACATTTTAATTTTTACGACAAATTTCATTTAACCTTAGGCGGCCGTTGGGACCAAGCCTCTACATTTGGTAATGATGTTCAAAAATTCTATCCCAAAGTCAGCGGGGCATTAATTTTATCCGACTTTGATTTTTGGAAAAATAATCTAGGCAAAATCTTTAATTCCTTTAAACTGAGAGGAGCTTGGGGAGAAGCCGGAAACATGAGTGTATTGACAAGCAGTTCATATATCAATGTAAAAGAAGGTAGTTTACTGTCTCCTTCCTCATACTTGGGACAAACCGCTTATATCTTATCATCGATAGACGGAAATAAAAAAATCAGACCGGAGGTTACCAAAGAATTGGAATTCGGTTTTGATGCTTCCCTCTTGGATGGCCGTTTGGGAATTGAATTTACAAAATATCATCAAAATGTTTATGATTTGGTACTTGCCAAAGCCATGGCACTATCATCAGGATATGTAAAAAAAGTGGAAAATGTCGGCACCTTGACCAATGATGGTATTGAAGTAACATTGAGTGGAGTGCCGGTAAAAACCAAAACATTTACTTGGAACAGTAGTATTAATTTCTCTACCAATAAAAACGTAGTATCCGATATTGAAGGCGGATATATCAGTTTGAATGTATTTGGTAATGACAATGCCATTTTGGCTAACGGTTACCCTATGACCACCTTCTACGGCACCTTTTATGCCACGGACGAAAACGGAAATTGGGTTCTCGATGCCAATGGCAATCCACAACGGGCAAAAGGAATTATGATTGACGAAGACGGTGACGGTTTCCCTGAAAGTTATGAGCAACAATTTGACAGTAACGGGCAACCGACCGGTAATATCTTAAAAAAAGTATTGGGTAAAACCAGCCCCGATTATATAGTTTCGTTTAACAATACCTTTAAATACAAAAACTTTGATTTGAATGTAAACGTGGAAGCCGTTCAAGGTTATAATGTATTGGATTGGGATAAAAGAATGGCTTATTCACTTTCGTTGAGTTCTTTATCTCTATTTACCGGTTGGGAATTTGCCGGTGAGGAATTGGAATATAACAAAAGAGGCTATTACGGCAATCGTTTCAGAATTTACGAATCATTTGTAGAAGACGGCTCATTTGTCAAATTGAGAAATGTATCATTATCATATAACTGGAAAAAACCGGTTAAAGGAATCGATAATATGAGATTTACCGTAAGCGGTTCAAATCTTATTTCTTGGGACAGCTATTGGGGATATGACCCGGAAGTTAACGCTTGGGGTAAATCCAATGTCGTCAGAGCGGAAGATTTTGCCAATATACCGATTCCACGGGTTTATTCATTTGGTTTTCAATTAAAATTTTAAACTGATTTATCATGAAAAAAATATTTTTAATACTACTTATAGGTCTGAGTTTATTTAGTTGTAAAAAAGAATTTACAGACCAGAACAAAATTGTCATGGATGAGGCCTATAAAATACCTGAAGCCTATTCGGGTATTGTCTTGGGAATGACAAAAGAATTTACGACCAATTCTTTATACAGAATCATTCATGCTGCCGGCTTGACAGCTAGGGAATTTGGAAATATGTCCACTTATGAAACCGAAAGTCAATTGGTTGACGGAGGTCCTGAACTGACCGGCGTTAATTCATCCATTTCCATAATGTGGCGATATCTCCATAAAAATCGTGGTATTGCCGAAAATATATTGGCCAATATTGACGATTTGGAATTTCCCAATCAAGCCGAAGCCGATGCTTTTGAACCCAAAAAACACGGTTATAAAGCATATGCCAAATTAATGCAAGCCATAACAACCGGTTATATGGCTGATTACTGGGAAAAAGTAACGCTAAAAAACGACCCCAATAACCAAGCGACTTTCAGTGACAGAAATACCGCTTATCAAACGGCAATAACACACATTGACGAAGCATTAGCCTTACTCAACGGACAACAAGATGCTATTGATTATATCAATGGTTTGGTCTCCAATGAATTTTCTATCGTCGATGTTTTATACGCATTCAAAGCCCGGTATGAAATAGAACTCGGTAATTATCAAGAGGCTTATGATGCTGCTGATGCCGTAGATTTAACCAAACGTTCCGTTTGGTCTTATGATGGGGGAACAATAAAAAATCCCATTTATGCCAACACTATTTACAGAGGTAATAAAAGAAGGATTAATCCGCTGGATTCATTAGGTTTAACCGGAAACCAAACGCCCGAGCTTGCCGATGCCAGAAATGATTTTTATCTGGACTATAAACCCGGAACCAGTAGCAGTTGCGGTCTGCCCGTGGATGACCCGGAAGGTTTTTGGACATCCGACACAAGTCCGATTCCTGTTTATCTGCCCGGTGAAATGTTGTTAATCAAAGCCGAAGCAAAAGCCAGAATGAATGCTTTGACTGATGCTGTTACTTTGATTGATCAAGTGAGAACAAAAGACCCGGCTAATGATGTATTCGATGTCGGCGCTAATTTAACGGGGTGGACAGGTGACCCTACCAATCAACAAGCGGTTTTGGATGAAATCTATAAAAACTACGCCATAGAACTATTCTTGCAAGGACAACGTTTCCCGATTCATAGACGTTTTTATCCAAATTATTTGGATAATGTTGACTGGAATAATGTTTCACGATGCAGTTTGGAACGTTTGAACAATTTCTATCCATACCCCGATCAAGAACGTGCCAACAATCCTAACTGTCCGGATGATCCCGCATTTTAAATTATTGTCCGGTTTTATATAACTATAAAAGCTACCCTTAAAACGGGTAGCTTTCTTTTTTTTACACAATTTTTACACAGTGATATTGTCATGTAACCCAAACTTGATTAAATTTGCAACTTAATTTATTTTATTATCTTGCGGTAATTAAACAAAGCATATGAAGAAACAAATACAGAATATAGCCGTAATGACTTCCGGTGGGGATGCCCCTGGAATGAATGCTGCCATTAGGGCAGTGATTCGCACAGCGGTTTTTTACAAATTGGATCCTTACGGAATTTACAGAGGCTATGAAGGCTTGATTGAAGGCGATATTGAAAGATTTACCGCCCGTAAAGTGAGTAATATTATCAACCGGGGCGGAACCATTTTAAAAACCGCCCGTTCCGAAGAGTTTAAAACCGTGGAAGGGCGTAAAAAAGCATACGAAGAACTAAAAAAAAATAATATAGACGCTTTAATTGTCATAGGCGGTGACGGTTCTTTTACCGGAGCTAAAATTTTTTCAGACGAATTTGATATACCCGTTGTCGGCATCCCGGGGACTATTGATAATGATATTTTCGGAACGGATTATACCATTGGATTTGATACGGCCAGTAATACGGCAACCGATGCCATAGATAAAATACGTGATACCGCCAGCTCACATAACCGTTTGTTTTTTATAGAAGTTATGGGACGTAATGCCGGTTTTCTGGCATTATACAGCGGTATTGCCGGAGGAGCCGAAGAAATTTTGATTCCCGAAGAAAATATCGGTATTGACAAATTGGTAGAATCTTTACGGCGTAGTAAACGTGCCGGTAAGACCAGCAGTATCGTCGTTGTAGCCGAAGGCGATAAAACCGGTAAAAATGTTTTTGAATTGGCCAAATATGTCGATGATAACTTAAAAGAATACGAATCGCGTGTAGTTATTGTAGGACACATTCAACGAGGTGGTTCGCCAACCACATTTGACAGGGTATTGGCAAGCCGTCTCGGAGTAAAAGCCGTGGAAGCCGTTTTGGACGGACAAAACCAAATAATGGTCGGTATTAAAAATAACAAAGTAGCTTATACACCCTTTAAAGATGCCGTCAGTTTAATCAGAACTATCAATAAAGAATTACTCAATATCAGTGATATATTAACAACCTAACCTAAAAAAATAATAATTATGAGTGTTACAAAAATTGGAATAAACGGATTCGGTCGAATCGGCCGTTTGGCTTTTAGAGCGGCTATGAAAAATCCGAAAATAGAAGTCGTGGCTATCAACGATTTATTAGATACGGATTATTTGGCATATTTGCTCAAATATGATTCCGTTCACGGTAAATTTGACGGAGAAGTATCCGTTGAAGGCGATTATATGATAGTAAACGGAAAAAAAATCCGGGTAACCAAAGAGCGGGACCCCGAAAATATCAACTGGAGTGCTGTCGATGTAGATATTGTAGTCGAATCTACCGGTTTCTTTACCGATAAAACTTTGGCCGAAAAACACTTGAAAGCCGGTGCTAAAAAAGTGATTATTTCAGCGCCTTCAAAAGATGCACCCATGTTTGTCAAAGGTGTCAATCATACCGAATTGACCAAAGATATCAAAGTATTTTCAAATGCGTCTTGTACCACAAACTGTCTGGCGCCTATCTCAAAAGTATTGCATGACAATTTCGGTATCGTTGAAGGTTTGATGACAACCATACATGCAGCGACTTCTACACAAAAAGTTATCGATGCCCCTTCAAAAAATTGGCGTCGCGGACGTGCAGCTATCAACAATATTATCCCTACTTCAACAGGAGCCGCCAAAGCAGTGGGTAAAGTAATCCCCGACTTAAACGGTAAACTGACAGGTATGGCATTTCGTGTACCGACAGCTGATGTCTCAGTTGTGGATTTAACCGTCAAATTAGCCAAACCGACAACTTATGAAGCCATCGTTGAAGCGATGAAAAAAGCTGCCAACGGTCCCATGAAAGGCGTATTGCAAGTTGTAGAAGATGAAGTGGTCTCACAAGACTTTGTCAGTGAAACCCACACTTCATCATTAGATGTAAAAGCCGGAATCGCCCTATCTGACACTTTCTTTAAAATTATCAGTTGGTATGACAACGAATTCGGCTATGCTACCAAAGTGATTGAGATGATTGAATATGCTGCAAGCTTATAAGGAACCGTTTTTTTTTTAGGCATTTACTTGCATCTTAATAGTGAATTAAAAAAGGATTTTGCCGGGCAAAGTCCTTTTTTTTTTAGCACTTTTTTCCTTAACTTTGATGCATATTAACTATATAAACTATTATTATGAAACAAAGAGTGGTCATATTTGAAGCAGAAGGCGGTTCTGACAAATGGTTAGACGGACACAGAAAAGACACCATCCCTATTGCAAATGCTTTACGTGAACGTGGTTGGGATGTTGATATTTTAAAATTTAGAGATGAATGGGCGGATAAAATTTACGATTATGCCAAAAATCGTTATGATGCCTATATTACCCGTGTAAATCCGGGCACAATTCCTTCCGGAGAAAAAATATTTTTTGATACTTTACGTAAACTATCCGATGCCGGATTGGAAGGTTTTTCACATCCGGATGTCATGCGTGATTTAGGGGCCAAAGATGCATTGGTCAAATTGGTTGGCACGGGTTTAGTCCCCGAAGACACTTATGCTTATTATACGGTTGAAGAGTTTAAAAATACATTCCCGAAAAGTATCTCTTACGGCGGACGGGTTTTAAAACAAAACCGCGGTTCCACAGGCGAAGGTATTTGGCGTGTGCAAGTGGTTGATGACCGTCCTTATAAACCCGGAGACAGATTGCCGCTCGATACCAAGCTCAAATTGACCGAAGCCAAAGACAACCATGTAGAATACCGTACTTTGGAAGATTTTATGGATTTTGCCACTCAATATATAGTCGGCGACAACGGCATGTTGGTTGATATGCGTTTTATGCCCCGCATTAAAGAAGGGGAAATCCGTATTTTAATGGTTGGAGAAGAACCTATTTTTGTCGTACATAAAAAACCGGCCGAAAGTGCCGACGCTTTTTCCGCTACCCTATTTTCAGGAGCCAAATATACTTATGACCGACCCGAAGATTGGAAAGAACTCGTCGATATGTTTATAAGCCGGTTACCGGAGATTATGTCAAAACTGGGCAACCACGATGCCCCGCTTATCTGGACAGCCGATTTTATGCTAGACTGGGACGAAAACGGTAATGATACTTACGTTCTAGGAGAAATCAATAATTCTTGCGTCGGTTTTACGAGTCACCTCAATCAAGGTATCCAAGACAAAATAGCCGACCGTGTGATTGAATTGGTAAATAAAAAGAAAGCTTAATTTTTTAAAAAAAAATCTATGAAAAATATCAAATTTCTTTTACTGTTATTGATAAGTTTACAATTGACCTCTTGTGCCGAGTTGCAACAAGTTATGGAACAATTGCCACAAGAAGGCCTGAGTAATGCCCAAATAGCGGCCGGTTTAAAAGAAGCGCTAAACAAAGGAATTGACAAAGAAGTTACTAAGTTAATGACACCCGATGGCTTTTACAAAGATCAAATGGTAAAAATTCTTTTGCCCCAAGAATTACAAAAAGTTGATAAGACTTTACGTGATATAGGTTTGGGACAATTAGCCGATGAAGGTTTAAAATTGCTCAACAGAGCCGCTTCGGATGCCGTTAAGGAAGCCAAACCCATATTCGTTGATGCCATTACTTCCATGACCTTTGAAGATGCTAAAAATATTTTATTAGGCGACCGTACGGCTGCAACAGAATATTTAAAACAAAAAACCGAAAACCGGTTGTATCAAAAATTCAAGCCCCAAGTCACACAATCTTTACACAAAGTCAAAGCCGATGAAGCTTGGGCAAACATTATCAACAGATACAATCAAATCCCTTTTGTGCAAAAAGTTAATCCCGACTTAACAGATTATGTTACCCGCAAAGCATTGGAAGGCGTCTATAAAAAAGTAGCCATTGAAGAACAAAAAATCAGAACTGATTTAAAAGAACGAACATCAGATTTGTTAAAGAAAGTTTTTGCTTTGCAAGACAACCGTTAATCGTTTACTTTATCACAAAAAAATTCAGCCCGTTTTCAAATGATAAAACGGGCTGTTTTTTTATGATTGATTTTTGTATCGAAATGATACAAAAATCAATAAATCAACTTGATTTCTTTACCAAATTTCTTACCGGTCGGTTTAAAATCAAATCGATATAGAGATTGATATTGTCTTTTAAATCCTTACGATGGGTGATAAAATCAAGAAAACCGTGTTCCAATAAAAATTCCGAACGTTGGAACCCTTCGGGTAAATCTTTACCGGTCGTATCTTTGATAACACGTGGACCTGCAAACCCGATAAGAGCCCCGGGTTCTGCAATATTGATATCTCCCAACATGGCAAATGAAGCGGTTGTACCTCCGGTTGTCGGGTCGGTTAAAACGGAGATATAAGGCACTTTAGCTTTACCCATCCGGGCAATAGCAGCCGCAGTTTTAACCAATTGCATTAATGAAATGGCAGCTTCTTGCATACGGGCACCTCCGGATTTGGAAATCATGACCATGGGAATTTTGTGTTCTGTAGCATAATCCATGGCACGGGCAATTTTTTCACCTACAACCGAACCCATAGAACCGCCTATAAATGAAAAGTCCATTGCAGCCACAACCAAATCTTCACCTTTTGATTTTCCGACACCTATCCGGACAGCATCATTCAATTTGGTCTTTTTATAAGCCGCTTTTAGCCTGTCCGTGTATTTTTTGGTATCTTCAAATTTAAGCGGGTCTTTGGATTTCATATCTTTCCAAAGCTCTTCATATTTTCCATCGTCAAATAAAATTTGAAAATATTCTTCACTCCCGATACGCATGTGATAACCGTCTTCGGGACTGACATATAAATTTTCTATCAATACATCTTTATCTACAATTTTACCGGAAGGTGTTTTATACCAAAGCCCTTCCGGTATTTCTTTTTTTTCGGATGTCGGAGTGACAATTCCTTTAATTTTTCTCTTAAACCAAGACATAGTTGTGTTTTAAATTATTGGTAGAAATAAATGATTATTATCTTTCAATAACAATCGTATTAACGTTGTTTAAATCTTCAAAAGCCTGTGATAAGCGTTTTTTAAACGACAATTCCGCTTCACGCAACCATTTGCGCGGGTCATAATATTTTTTATTGGGCAAATCGGCACCTTCGGGATTGCCAATCTGTGTCTTCAAATATTCCTTGTATTTGTCAAAATATTCGCGAACACCGGAAGTAAAGGCAAATTGGGTATCGGTATCGATATTCATTTTAATCACACCGTAACTGATAGCATCTTTAATATCTTTCAGTTCCGAACCGCTACCGCCATGAAAAACGAAATTAACAGGCAAATTATCGTTTAAGCCAAATTTATCTTTGATAAATTTTTGCGAATTTTTAAGAATCTCAGGACGTAGAACCACATTTCCCGGTTTGTAAACACCGTGGACATTTCCAAAAGAAGCTGCAATGGTAAAATACGGACTGATTTTACTCAATTCCTCAAAAGCATAAGCTACTTCTGCGGGTTGTGTATAAAGCCGGGCATTATCAACGTCGGTATTATCCACCCCGTCTTCTTCGCCACCTGTGATACCTAATTCAATTTCGAGATGCATCACCAAATCTTTCATTTTTTGAAGATATTTTTTGCTGATTGCAATATTTTCTTCAATAGGTTCTTCCGACAAGTCCAACATATGAGAACTAAATAACGGCTTACCGTTTTGCTTATAAAATGTTTCACCGGCTTTTAAAAGGCCGTCAATCCAAGGAATGAGTTTTTTTGCCGCATGGTCAGTATGTATAATTACGGGGACACCATACAAGCCGGCCAGTTCGTGAATATGTTTGGCTCCGGCAACAGCTCCTGCAATTGAAGCTTGTTGATGATCATTGGATAAACCTTTCCCGGCCAAAAAATGGGCGCCGCCGTTGGAAAATTGAATAATAACGGGGGCCTTCATATCACGAGCCGTTTCCAAAGCCGCATTTATGGTGTTAGAACCTGTAACATTTACAGCAGGTATGGCAAAACCCTTTTCTTGGGCATATATAAATAAATCTTGAAGCGTTTGACCGTAAACGATTCCCGGTTTTAATTTCATAACTGATTTTTTTTGTTTGTGTAAAATTACATATTTTTTTTAAAAAGCCTCTTTTTTATTTCAAGTAAATTTTTTAATATTTCAAACCGCTGATTATTAAAACGTTTTTTATACTTTTGTCGTCTAATAAAAAAAAATTTTTTTTTATGTCAATAAACAGAATAATGGATCCCATTGGTAAATTGATGGGATTGCGTTACAAATCGCATCCATGGCATGGTATTAATATCGGCCCTGATGCTCCGGAAAGTATTATGACATTTATAGAAATGGTCCCAACAGATACCGTAAAATATGAAGTGGACAAAGAAAGTGGTTATTTACGGATTGACCGACCGCAAAAATATTCCAATGTTGTCCCTTCCTTATATGGTTTTATTCCCCAAACATATTGTGCCGGTTTGGTTGCCGAGTTTGCCAATGAAAAAACAGGAAGAAAAGATATAATAGGCGATAAAGACCCTTTGGATATTTGTGTTTTAACGGAAAAAGAAATTGTCCATGGCGATATTATCGTCAGGTCAAAACCGATTGGAGGATTTAGGATGATTGATGGTAACGAAGCAGATGATAAAATCATAGCCGTTTTGGAAGGTGATGCTGTCTTTGATATCTACAATGATGTCAGCGAGTTGCCACAATTGATTGTCGACCGGTTAAAACATTATTTTTTGACATATAAAGATTTGCCCGGCAATCCCAGTAATGTTGAAATTACCGACACTTACGGCAGAACCGAAGCTTTGGAAGTCATCAGACGTTCCATGAAAGATTACCGTAATAAATTGAACAATTTGGGAAGTTTATTGCAGGAGGATTGACCTGAGTTAAAAGTTACACTTCGACAGGCTCAGTAACCGGTAGTTAAAGGTTGAAAGTAGCGACACCTGTCATTTCGAAGGAGGCACGACTGAGAAATCTCAACATTAATGAACATAGATTTCACCTCATTCCTTCTTCATTCGTTCGAAATGATAATCAAACTACAAAGCCCGCACTTTCCACTAAGCACTTGCTACTTTCGTCTGAGAATTCCTCAAAGCATTACTTTCTTGTATGAGAAGGCATACAATAGCAACAAAACCATCATAAAAATAGAAACACGGGCCAAATAATCACCGTGTTTGGTGTAAAAAGTTTGATATTCATTGAGATGAACGGTAGCATCTATGCTACCGCGTTTATTGTAAGGAAGTGATTTTTTGACGCTACCTGTTTGATCTATATGAGCCGAAATGCCGGTATTGGCTGATTGCACGACATCACGCCGGTTTTCGATTGCTCTTAATCTTGCCATACTCAAATGTTGCCTGTGTCCTTCCGTATCGCCCCACCAACCGTCGTTGGTAATAACCGCCAATAAATTGGCTCCTTTTTGAACATATTCCGTAACATATTCGCCGTAAACACTTTCATAACAAATAATCGGAGCAACTTTGACAGGGGTTCCCGGAACTTTAAATACACTTCTTTCTTTTTGAGTGACATTGGAACCTAGCGAAACGCCTATGGTTCTTAACACCCAGTTACCGATAAGCGGTTCTAAAATTTTTCTAAATGGCGTAAACTCTGCTCCTACAACCAATTTTGATTTATGATATATTTGTATACTGTCGTGCGGACTGACCAAAACAGCCGAATTATACATGTCATAAAATCGTCCACTTCTGGTTTTATTGGCTGTTTCAGGAATATTCCGGGAATATTCCGGGTATCTGTGTATAAAATCCACACCGGTTAAAATATGCGTTTGGTAGGTTTGTGTAAATTTTTTCATCAATAAGTAAGGACGCGAACGGGTAAAATCATTGATTTCGGCATATTGTGATATGGCAGTCTCGGGCACTACGATTAAACTGGCATCAGGATTGGCAATCGATAAAAAATCTTTGGTCAATTCCGTGTTTGAATATCTGAATTTTTCTTCCCAAGGGTCCAAATTCGGTTGGATTATGGAAATTTTTGCAGTCTGTCCTTTGATTTGATAATAATTTTTTAAGTAAAACGATATTATAACAGGTAAAACAATATAAAACAATGATTTAATAACCGTTTTGACAATGAAGGTTTTGTTACCCGTCACAAAAAACGGTTTGAGATTTACATATATTATAACATTAACCAGTAATATCCAAAAAGTTCCTCCGAATGTTCCCGTGTATTCATACCACTGAATCCAACCGGGATATTCAGAAAAACCATTACCGAGATTGAGCCATGGCCAAGAAAAATCCCAATACAAATGAAATTTTTCAAAGCTCATCCATGCAAAAATCAGGTATGCCAATGCCATCCGTAGCGGTAAACGTTTTCTGACCATATGAAATGACCAAAAGACAATTGTCATCAGTAACGAGTTGACAATAAAAGCAAAAACTGCTCCTACAACCGTAGCGTTGACAATCCACCAGGTTTTAAATAAATTCCAAATAAAAAAAACGGTATAGACATAAAGAAAAAAAAGTTTCCTTTTTTTTTCTTTGATAAAATTTTCACTTAAAAAAAGTAACGGAACAAAAGCAGAAAATAAAAAAACTGGGAAACCGTAGGTCGGCCAGCCGATTGTAAATAATAACCCCGATAAAATGGCTAATAATAGATTTTTCAATATGAAATATTTTGACACAAAATTACGGAAAATTGCCAGGTAAACAAGTTTATATTTTTTTTGAAGTATTTTGTTTTTTTATTGAAAATATTTTCATAAAAAAACTTTGTAATATGATTTATATCAGTTTTATCAATCTTTTTATACCTTATTTTTACTTAATAAAATTTTAAGTGATGAAACCGACATGATTAAAATAATCATTAAACACACAAAAAAATGATTATTTTAATCATCAAAGGCTACATCTGACCATAATGTTAAAATAAAAAAATAAACAGATGAAAAATAAACAGATGAAAAAACATAATTTTTACGCAGGACCGAGTATCTTGCCAGAATACACCATAGAAAAGACCATTGAAGGTATTAAAAATTTTGCCGGAACCGGTTTATCGGTTTTGGAAGTTTCGCATCGTAGTCAAGAGTTTGTGGACGTAATGAAAGAAGCCCAGCAATTATTTAAAGAATTGCTTGATATTCCGGATGATTATTCCGTTTTGTTTTTGCAAGGTGGCGCCAGTACCCAATTTGCCATGGTACCGTTCAATTTGTTAAACAAAAAAGCCGCATACCTTGATACGGGAGCGTGGAGCAGTAAAGCTATCAAAGAGGCCAAAGGTTTTGGAGAAACCGTAGTAGTAGCCAGTAGTAAGGACAAAGCTTACAATTATATTCCTAAAAATTATCAAATTCCAACGGATGCCGAATATTTTCACATTACAACTAACAATACCATAGCCGGAACGGAAATCAAGGAAGATATAGATTCTCCTGTACCTTTGGTGGCCGATATGTCTTCTGATATTTTCAGTCGACCGGTTGATGTGTCCAAATATGTTTTGATTTACGGTGGTGCACAAAAAAATTTGGGTCCGGCCGGAACAACTTTTGTCATTATCAAAAATGATATACTCGGAAACGTTGATAGACATATTCCGACCATGCTTAATTATCAAACACACATAGACAAAGGTTCTATGTTCAACACCCCACCGGTATTGGCTGTATTTTCCGCTTTACAAACCCTAAAATGGCTCAAAAAAAACGGTGGTGTCAAGGCGGCTCAAAAACGTAATATCGAAAAAGCGAGTATTTTATACGATGAAATTGACCGGAACAAATTATTTAGAGCTGCTGTACCTGATCCTGCCGACCGTTCATTGATGAATATCACATTTGTTATCAATGAAGAATTTAAAGAACATGAAAAAGCCTTTTTAGATTTCGCTTCACAATACGGTATCGTCGGTATCAAAGGGCACCGTTCGGTAGGTGGATTCAGAGCTTCGACATATAATGCATTGCCAAAAGAAAGTGTAGAGGTACTGATTAAAGCCATGCAAGATTTTGAGAAGAAGATAATTTAGTTAAAAGTGGAAAGTAGGAAGCGTCTTGTACATCTCTTATTTCGAAAGAGGAACGACTGAGAAATCTAAAATGTTATTGAAAAAAGTAATTGAATTGAGATTTCTCTCCCTACTTTCGTAGAGATTAAAATGACAATTAATCAAATAACCCCCGACCATAGTTGGGGCAGGAAAATAACCGATTAACCAATTAACCTATTAATTAATCATCAATAAAAATGAAAAAAGTTTTAATAGCCACTATCAAACCCTTTGCTCCGGCTGCCATTGAGCAAATGAAAGCATTGCTCGACAAAGTCGGCTATGAGATGCAATTACTTGAAAAATATGAAGATAAGCAAGCTTTACTCGATGCCGTAAAAGACGTCGATGCACTTGTTGTCCGTAGTGATAAAATAACAAAAGATGTTTTGGACCATGCCAAAAATTTGAAAATAGTCGTGCGCGCCGGTGCCGGTTACGATAATATTGATTTGGAAGCGGCTACCGCCAAAGACATCGTCGTTATGAATACGCCCGGGCAAAATGCCAATGCCGTTGCCGAATTGGTCCTCGGTATGATGGTAATGATGGCCCGTAATAAATATAATGGGAAACCGGGCACGGAACTCAAAGAGAAAACCCTAGGCATCCACGCTTATGGCAATGTCGGGAAAAATGTTGCTCGCATCGCCAAAGGGTTTGATATGAATGTCGTAGCTCATGACCCGTATGTGTCATCGGAAATAGTAGAACGTGACGGGATTAAAGATTATGAAAATGTGGAAGACATGTATGCCGATGCCCAATATGTATCACTTCACATACCAGCTAACGAGCAAACGATTAAGAGTATTAATTACGATTTATTGAAACGCATGCCCGGAAACGCCGTATTGATAAACACGGCTCGAAAAGAAATTATTGATGAAGATGATTTGTTAAAAATCATGGAAGAGCGTCCCGGTTTTAAATACATTTCGGACATTGCTCCCGACAAGAAAGAAGAATTTGAAAAGCGTTTTGCCGACAGAATTTTCTTTACGCCGAAAAAAATGGGTGCCCAAACCGCCGAAGCTAATATCAATGCCGGTGTGGCAGCTGTGACACAAATTATCAATTTTTTTGAAAATAATGACTTAACTTATAAATTAAACTAAATTGTTATGGCAACAGTTAAACCATTCAGGGGATATAGACCTCCCAAAGGTATCGCAAAAGATTTATCGTCTTTGCCTTATGATGTAATGAACTCGGAAGAGGCAGCTGAAATGGCCAAAGGAAAACCGATGTCTTTATTACACATAACCAGGGCTGAAATAGATTTGCCAAAAGGAACCAATATACATTCAGAAGCGGTTTACAATAAAGCGGTTGAAAATTTTCAAAAATTTAAAAATAAAGGTTGGTTACTTCAAGACGAAAAACCGCATTTTTATATTTATGCCCAAACAATGGACGGACGGACGCAATATGGGATCGTGGGCGTGGCGGCAGCACAGGATTATTTTGACGGAATTATCAAAAAACACGAACTCACCCGTCCCGATAAAGAAGAAGATCGTATGGTTTTAACCCGATATTTGAATGCCAATATCGAACCGGTATTTTTTACTTACAAAGCGGTTCCCGAGATAGATGAAATTGTTGAAAAAACAATCAAAAACAATGACCCTGTTTATGATTTTACAGCTGAAGACGGATTTGGACATCATTTTTGGGTCGTTGAAGATGACGAAGATAATGCCCGGCTAGAACAATTGTTTGCCGAAAAAGTCCCTTATACTTATGTCGCTGACGGTCATCACAGGACGGCAGCTGCTGCCCGGATTATGCAAGAAAAAAAAGCGCAAAATCCCAATCATACCGGCAAAGAAGCTTACAATTATTTTATGGCGGTACATTTTCCCGATAACCAACTCAAAATTATTGATTACAACAGAGTGGTCAAAGATTTGAACGGTTTGAGCAAAGAAGCCTTTTTAGATAAATTATCCGAAAATTTTGAAATTGAAAAAATCGGTAAAGAGATTTACAAACCAGCCAAACTGCACGAATTCTCCATGTATTTGGACGGAGAATGGTATAAATTGACTGCTAAACCGGGCACTTACGATGACAATGACCCTATTGACCAACTCGATGTCAGTGTTTTGTCAAAATATATTTTGGACCCGGTTTTGGATATTAAAGATTTAAGAACCAGTAATCGAATTGATTTTGTAGGTGGTATTCGCGGCTTGAAAGAATTGAAAAAATTAGTGGATTCAGGCAAGTACAAAGTGGCATTTGCATTGTATCCCGTTACCATGCAGCAATTAATAAACATTGCCGATACCGGTAATATCATGCCACCCAAGACAACTTGGTTTGAACCGAAACTACGAAGTGGATTGGTCATTCATGAATTGAGTTAAAAAGTAGAAAAATAGAAACGTGAGATTTCTCCCCCACCCGACGGATGTCCGGGGCGTAGCATAATGACAAACAGTTGTTATTCCGGTACAACGAGAAACGACGAGTAACAACCTGTCCCGACCCTGCCTGCAAGGAGCGGAAGGAATCTTTTAAGAATTATATCAAAATGTATAGATTTCTTTACTGATACAGACATTTATCAGGAAGATTGAAATGACAAATCATCAAATAACCGATTATCCGAACGACTATGGCACAAGTATTTCCAATTATCACGACAAATCCGTTGCGAAATAAAATTTGTGTTTTTCCGACGGAAGACGATTGCGAATTGACTTCGAATGAAATAAACAGTATCATCCGGCGCAATCCTCATTCCTTTAACAATATATTTTACAAACCTTATATCAAGCGTTTGGAAGGCATTAAGAAATACAAAGCCATAAGACGACAATATCAAAAGTACAAAAAAAATAATATCATTAAAACCAGTGAAAATCCCGTTTATTACATTTATAATATTATAGACAACGAGAAGAACGAGTATTATGGGATTGTAGGAAGCATACCGCATGCTGAGTTTGAAGCGGGATATATCCGTAAAATTGAGAAGTCTTTACCGGCTGCTGTTGAAGAAAAAACCAATCAAATCGACCATATAGGTTTTATCAGTAAACCGGTAACGGTAGTTCATGAGGATATACCGGCAATTAATGATATTTTTGAGAGATACAAATCAAAAATTCCGCTTTATGAATTTACCCGCAATAACGGATTTGTTCATGAAGTATGGCAAGTAGTTGATCCGGAAGATGTGGCTCTGATTAAAAAGGCTTACAAACAAGCAGTTAAATTTTATATCATTGATGACAATAACAATTTTGAAGCTTTACATAGAATTTATAAAGAACGAAGCGTGAAAGGACAACGCTTGTTCTCGGGTCAGGAAGCTTTTAATTTTTTTCCGGCCTTTTTGATAGGACAGAGCCAAGTCAAAATACATGAATATAAAAAAGGTTTACCGCCCGAGTATGCCAAAAGCCCCGAAGAAGTGCTTGAAATACTCAGCAAAGATTTTAATATCAGCCCCGTAGATAATTTTGAGTTACCCGGAAAAGGAGAAATTTTACTTTATACCCACATTGGGAAATATAAATTATTACCAAAATCACATATCGATTCTCAACTACCGGATGCTTTTATTTTTGACCGTTATATTTTACCCGTAATTACCGAAAATCAAAAACTGATTTCTTATGACGAATTTAAATTTTGCGATGGTAAAAGAAGTGCTAAATGCGTTGATAATCAATTAAATAAAGGAAATTGCAAAATGGGATTTATTATCCGTCCCATGGATTTTGAAGAAATAGAAAATGCTGTTAAAAACAATATAAAAATTCCCTACAAAAGTCTCTATCTCGAACCACGGTTGTTAAAAGGCTTGTTTATTTATGAGATTTAGCGGTAAGTAGTGAACCAAGCCTATTGTTATCCCGGGTACCCAATGTCATCTGGTTCACGAAAAACGGTAAGGCAAGTTGAAAATATCAAATGAGGATAAACTAATCGTAATGAACATTATCTGTCAAAATTTACAAAAAATCAAACAAAATATTCCCAGAACAGTATCTCTGATTGCCGTTTCCAAAACCAAACCGGTAATCGATATACAAACAGCTTATGACTGTGGGCAACGGCATTTCGGCGAAAATAAAGTACAGGAATTGATCGCTAAACAACCACTATTACCGGAGGATATCAAGTGGCATATGATTGGACATCTGCAACGAAATAAAGTCAAATATATAGTTGCATTTGTATATTTGATTCACGGGGTTGACAATTTGAAATTACTTAAAGAGATAGATAAACAAGCCCGTAAACACAATAAAAAGCTCAATATTTTGTTACAAATAAAAATAGCACGGGAAGAGACTAAATTCGGGATGGACGAGGCCATGTCAGACGACATTTTACAACAATATAAAAATCAAACTTTTACCCATGTGCAAATCAAAGGTTTGATGGGAATGGCGACTAATACAACTGATAAAGAACAAATAGCCGGTGAATTTGCTTATTTGCATCAATTATTTGAAAAGTACAAAAAGCAATTTCCTGAGTTTGAATATTTATCTATGGGTATGAGTGGTGATTACCGGATTGCGATAGAAAACGGTAGTAATATGATAAGAATAGGGTCTGCTATTTTCGGAGCCAGATAGATACACATTTTTTATTAACTTTGCAAGATATATCAAAACGGGCTTATGAACTTTTTCAAATTTCTATTCAGTAAATTTTTTTTAATCAATCTTTTGGCAGCTATTATTTTACTGGTATTTATAGTTTCCGGTTTAAATCTTTATCTCGACTCATATACCCATCACAACGAATATCATTTGGTGCCCGATTTGACCGATAAATCTTACGAAGAAGCCAAAAAGATTTTAGAGGCCCGTAAAATGAATATTAAAATTATCGATACTGTCGATTACAATCCGGCTTTTAAAAAATTCGCCATAGTTGAACAAAATCCGAAAAAAGATGACAAAGTAAAAGTAGGACGTAAAATTTATGTAAAGCTCAATAGTGATAAATACGCCTTGGTTTCATTCCCCGGTATCATTGGCAAATCAAAGCGGCAAGCTTTGAGTTTGATTAAAGCTTCGGGGTTAAAAGTCGGTAAAATTACTACACAACCCTACTTTGCCGAAATCGTTTTAAAAGCCTATTATAATCACGATACATTAAAACACGGTTCAAAAGTTCCTAAAAATTCCGTTATAGATTTAATTATCGGTGATGGCAAACGTGGTGTGGACGAAAATGAAGGCAACGGGCAAAATGATACCGGTGAAATTATACCGGATGCTGATATACAAAAAACTGTAAATGATGTCATTGGAAACTAATGACTTACCGGAAGAAGAAAAGCTTTTCGAACATTTCGCTTTTAAAGTCGATAAAGGGCAAGGAAGTATTCGTATTGACCGTTATTTAACTGATAAAATTGAAAATCTGACCCGCAACCGCATTCAAAATGTTGCTAAGGCCGGCGGGGTATTGGTCAACGGCAAACCCGTCAAACCCAATTATAAGGTTAAACCGCTTGATGAAATCAAAATTGTTTTGCCTTATGCACCTTACGAAAACCTGTTAGTCCCCGAAAACATTCCTTTGGATATCGTATATGAAGATGATGATGTTGTAGTAGTGAATAAACCCGCCGGTATGGTCGTTCATCCCGGACACGGCAATTACAATGGCACATTACTCAATGCTTTGATCTATCATTTTGATAACCTACCCGAAAATGCCGATAACCGTCCCGGTCTGGTACATCGCATAGATAAGGATACGACAGGCCTACTGGTGATAGCCAAAAATGAAAATGCTTTAACCAAATTGGCCAAACAATTTGCCGATAAAACATCCAAACGTCAATATGTAGCTTTGGTTTGGGGTGATTTGAAAGAAGACAAAGGGACGATTGAAGGCCATCTGGGACGTAATCCCAAAAACCGGTTGCAAATGATCGTATATCCCGGAGGAGATACCGGAAAACATGCCGTCACGCATTACAAGGTTTTGGAACGCTTCGGATACGTTACACTGGTGGCATTGGAATTGGAAACCGGACGAACCCATCAAATCAGAGCACATATGAAACATATCGGCCACCCGCTCTTTAATGATGCCCGTTACGGCGGCGATAAAATTCTAAAAGGCACGACTTTTTCCAAATACAAACAATTTGTCGAAAATACCTTTAAAGTCTTACCACGTCAAGCTTTACATGCCAAAACTTTGGGATTTAAACATCCGTCAACCGGTCAGTTTATGGAATTTGACAGCCCTATTCCTGATGATATACAACTAGCTATAGAACGCTGGCGTCGTTATGCCAAACATAAAAAAATCTAACAAAGTGCAAACACAAGCTATCGGTTTATTTGATTCGGGTGTAGGTGGGTTGAGTATTTGGCGGGCTGTCAAACGGATTTTACCGAATGAACACACTATTTATTTGGCCGATAATCAGAATGCACCATACGGTGAAAAATCCAAAGATGAAATCATTGCTTTGAGTGAGAAAAATACAGAATTTTTACTCAATCAAAATGTCAAGCTAATCATAGTGGCTTGCAATACTGCTTCCACCAATGCCATTCCTCATTTGCGACGAAAATATAAAGTCCCATTTATCCGTATTCAGCCGGCCATCAAACCTGCCGGGTTGCAAAGCAAAACCAAAGTTATCGGCTTATTGGCTACCAAAGCAACATTGAAGAGTACCATGCTCAATGAACTCAAACAAATAATACCGACACAAGATATTGAAATTATAGGACAATACGGCAAAGGACTGGTTGAAATAGTTGAAAACGTTGAAATGGAACAACCGCAGACTTATCGCTTGTTGGAACGCTATTTAATACCGATGATGGCTAAAAATATCGACCAATTGGTATTGGGGTGTACACATTATCCGTTTTTGATCCCGCAAATGCAAAAAATTCTGGGAGACAACGTTCAAATTATTGACCCGGCATTACCAATTGCCCGTCAAACCAAACGTATTTTAACAGAATTTGATTTGTTAGCACCAAAAAATCAAAAAGCCAAACATTACTTTTATGCCAACAAAAGTATCAAAGCCCTGCAAATTATGTTAAAAAATTATTCCGGCATTATAATAAAACTTATTGATTTTTAATGACTTATATTTTATTTTACGAATTTATTACCGAATTATTTCATTTCCGATTTTCGATTCCATTGAGCTCCGTAGGAGCGACATCTTTGTAGTTGTAGATGTAGAGAATAGAAAACTCCATTAGCTTTTTTTTGTAACATTTATTTAAAATAACCGTCTTTAAGGCAAAAAGAAAAAAAAAAGAATCATGAAAAAGCTATTGCTTTTTACCCTCTTACTATTTGTGCAGTGGACGCAAGCACAGCAAGAAATATTTGTTTCGGGTCAGGTTTTGGATTCTATTTCGGGACAAACTTTGGAATCTTGTACTATCGGATTTTTTAATACTAATAAAGAATTGGTTACCGGTACAACAACTGACCGTAAAGGATTTTTCGAAATAGGATTGCTTCCCGAGCAATATCAGATAGTTTTGTATTATATAGGATACCAAAAGAAGACGATTTCTATAACTGTTCAACAAAACAATCAGTTTTTAGGTACCTTTAAACTTTCCCCTGATAAAAATGTTTTAGAATCAGTAGAAGTGAAAGCCAAGAACAAAGCTTTTAAAGTAGATAAAGATGTGTTTGTTGTTACTCGAAAAATGAAAGCAGCTGCTGCCAATACTAATGATGTACTTGACAAAATTCAAGGAGTTAGGTATGACCGTTACAACAATCAAATAAAAGTGGACGGACAGACCAATATTAAAATTTTGGTAGATGGTTTGGAAAAAGACCCTGCTTATATCCAAAATCTCAATCCGGACCGTATTAAAAAAGTAGAAATCATACGTGACCCGGCGGGCAGATACGCTTTGGACGGTTATACGGCTGTTATTAATATTATTTTGAAGAAAAATTATACCGGATTGGAACTTAATCTGTCGTCACAAACTATTTGGGATACCGATGCTACCGACAAATCATACCTGATGCCTATGGCTTATACTTACAGCGGATTAACATATACTTACAACAAAATCAATATTTATACACAATTTAATGTATATGCTAATAATTTTAATTTTCCAACCACAACGGTTTATAAATACCAAAATGGTAATCTTATACAAGAATTAACCGGCAATACCAACAATATGCTCAAAAAAGTTTTAGGGGATCGTTTGGTATTCGGGGTGGATTATTATATCAATCCACGTCATACTTTGAGCTTTGAAACCGGAATTAACAATATTTTTAATCCCATTGACCACACTGATATACAATATAATGTTATCGAAACTAATGTTACAGGCACGGACACTCAATATCAACTCTCAAATTGGATTGACGGTAGTTCAAAATCTCACAATCAATCGGTTTTTTACATCGGAAAGCTTAATGACCAAGATGAACTGCATATGGATGCCGATTTTTCTTTTTATAAAGATAATTCAGACAACCGTTTTTTTACCAATAAAGTTTTAGATAGGCAAGAACAATCCGTTAGCAGCAGAAGCAGTTTTAGATACAATGCAGATTATACCCGTCAACTTAACGAGCATAGTTCTTTGCAAGTGGGATATGGTTTCTATCATCACAAAAGTACCAATGATTTAATAACAAAAATGGGGAATCAGACCGGTACTCAAAATTTTGTTTTTAGCGATACCCGGCATAAACTCTTTGCTTATTATGCGTATAAATTTAATAAAGATTGGTCAGTCAAAAGCGGAATTGCCAGTGAAATCAGCCGACCCGAGGTTCCGGGGGCAACCCCTACTTATCTGATTTACCAACCCTATTTGGATATCAAATACAAATTTTCAAAAAACATTGCTATAAAATTAAAGTATCGAACTCAAAGCCGTTATCCCGGTTTGTCACAAGCCAATCCCAATACCATTTATATCAATCCGCAGACTGTAAGCAAGGGGAATACGGCATTAAAACCGGCAGTGACACACCAATTGGGTTTACGTATTAACTTTTTTGGCGGTAGTTTGTTTGCCGAACCATATTATCATTTTTCAAACAATTATATAGGTGAAATTGCCCGGCTTCGCAATGATGGGCTTATCGAACAAACCTATAAAAACATTGGTCATTACAGGCATTACGGCATCAAAGGAAATGTGGCGATGCCTTTTAGTAAAAAGATTTTTTGGCAGACTAATTTTGATATTTTCCACAGTAGTATCAAGTATCATAATAATACCAATACTTTTAACGATTACAGTTTGGAAAGTAATTTGGTTTATGTCAATCGAGCCAAAGGTCTCAATTCCGGATTTATATACCAGCACGGCATGAACAAACATATCAGTCCGCAAGGTTATCACAAGTGGAATAATGATTTTTGGGGTTTTATAATTCAAAAATCTTTTTTTAAAAGGAAGTTAAATTTGATGTTGTTGTATATGTTGCCTGTAGATTTTGGCGTGGATTATGTTCAAGAAGAATACACCAAAACTTTACAATATGAAAGTTTAACCAAATATGATATTCATTTACTTAAAAATGTTTTGGTGTTCCGGTTAAATTATCGCTTCAATAATGGTAAAGCCACTCGCAAGGTTAAAAAGAATATTGAGGATAACAGTCCGAAAAAGGAGAAAAAGGGGATTTTTTAAGACTAAAAAAAAAATTATGTAACTTTACTCACATAATTAGTAATTTTTTTTAGTTCTGTATTTTATTATGAGAAAAACAATTTCGTTTTTTATTCTTACGTGTAACTTATTTAATGCTAATTATTTAGGAAATTATAACCGATTGTATGCTCAAAAAAAACATACGCAAACCCCAATCACTCTTGTGGATAGTTTAAGCATTTCAGAACAGAAATACATTTCTACACACAATTGGCATAAATTAATAAGTTTATATTACCGGACCGCCCAAAAATATTATAAGTCAAAAAATTATGATTTGGCGGTGTCGTACTATTTAAAGATAGATTCGATATCAAAACGATTTGGCATTTTATCGGATACCATTGTTAAAGCCATACGGGACAGGAGTGAAATTTCCAAACTACAATTTACACCCGATGCCATGGATATGGCAGAAGACTTATCCAGGGAAGCACTTCAAAAAGCTGTACAATTGCAAAATCCGGATTTAATATATGATGTCAAGTTATTGTTATCGGAAATTGTATTATTAAAGAGACAACATGATGAAGCTCTTAAATTATTAAAAGAGACAGAAAAATATTTTAGAAAAAAGGATGATGCTTTACACATGGCCCGTGTTTTTTTGTTGTATATGATGTATTACGAGCATGTTTTAAAAGATTATAAAAAGACGGACTCGGTTCTTTATGCCGGCATAAGATACCTACAATCAAAGGGATTGCCGGGAAAATTAGCTGATATGCATATTTTTTACGCCAACTTTTTAAAAAACAAATTGCATGATAATAAAAAAGCTTTGCGCCATTATCTTATAGCTGACAGTTTATTTTACAGTCATGATAGTGTGCCGAAATTACATCACATTTATCTTTTGGAAGGTTTATCCGATCTTTACGAAAAATCAGGCCAATACAAAAAAGCCCTTTATTATAACAAAAAAGCTTATGAATTAAGACAAGAATTGTCAAAAAAACAGAATAGAGAATTATCCCGCCGTCTGGAAACCCGTTATCAAGCCAAAGTCAAACAAAATCGTTTGAAACTTGAAGTGCAACAAAACCGGTTGTTGGAAAGACAAAAATATTTTCTTGTTATTTTGACTGTTCTACTTGTTTTACTATTCTTTCTGATGTTTTATCAATATAAAAACCGTCAAAAGATTATTGAAAAACTACAGCAACTGGACAAAGCCAAATCCGATTTTTTTGCCAATATTTCCCACGAATTCCGGACGCCTTTAACCCTTATAATCGGTCCGGTCAAACAACGGTTAAAAAAAGGAAATTTGTCAAATAAAGATTTGGATCTATTAGAAAATATTCGACATAATGCAGAAAATTTATTGGAATTGGTAAACCGTATTCTCGAACTTGTAAAATTAGATTCCGGTAAACGTAAACTCAAGGTTTCTAACATTGATGCCGGTGATTTTTTAAAAACAATTGCTTATAATTTTGAGTCTTTGGCCATTCAAAAAAATATCGATTATACAATTGACAACTCTTGTGAACATAAATTTGTATGGTTGGATAAAGAAGTGTTACAACAGATTGCGAACAATTTACTTTCCAATTCGTTTAAATATACCCGTGCAGGCGGTAAAGTCATGTTTAAATCGTATTGCAAAAACGGAAAGTTATTTCTAGAGATAAAAAATACAGGTAAAATCCTGAACCGGGAAGATTTGAATAAAATATTTGAACGTTTTTATCAAAACGACATACATTCGGAAGGAATAGGTTTAGGTCTGTCGATTGTAAAGCAGATGGTACAATTACATAAAGGAAAAATAAGAGTTGAGTCGGGAAATAACGGTTGGACGATTTTTCAAGTGGTAATACCCGTTCAAAAAGAAATTTATAAACCGGATGAGATATCAAACATGACCGGCCAAAACAAAGCAGGAGTCTCCAAGGCATCCCGTGGTAAGCCTGTTACCTATTACGAAGATTGTCCAATTAAAAAATCCGATGATCCGTTACTTTTGGTTATTGAGGATAACGATGCCGTCAGGGAATATATCAGTAGTGTATTTAACAACTGTTTTAAAGTGATTACGGCCAAAAACGGGTCGGAAGGCATTACCCGGGCACTTGAATTAATTCCGGATATTGTTATCAGCGATGTAATGATGCCGGATATAGATGGAATTGAAGTTACCCGTAAGCTTAAATCCGATGAAAAAACCAATCATATTCCGGTAATTTTATTAACGGCAAAAGCCGGTGAAGAAAACAAAATCAAAGGATTGAGTGCCGGAGCCGACGATTATATTGAAAAACCTTTTAATGAAGACATTTTAAAGCTAAAAGTAACCAATCTGTTGGAGAGACGTAGAAAAACCAAAGAAAAAATATTAAAACAACACACCTATACCGGTAATATTCCCGGCAATATTCCGGACAGGGATAAGAAATTTTTTGAACATTTAAAACAAGTAGTAGAAAAACATATAACGGATCCTAATTTTAATGCCGTTATTTTTGCAGAAATCATGGGTATGAGTCGTATGCAATTACATCGCAAGTTAAAAGCTCTGACCGGAAAATCTTCAACCCAATTCATCAGGATACAACGTCTGAATTTTGCAGCCCGGATGTTACGGGAAACCAGTGCCAACATCTCTGAAATTGCCTATTTGTCTGGTTTTAACGATCCGGCTTATTTTAACAGATGCTTCAAAAAACAGTTTGGACAAACCCCAAAAGAATTCAAACAAAACAATCCGAAAACTTAAATTTTTGCGAATTTTTAATTCATATGTTACGATTTTACAAATTTTAGTTACATTTTTACAATACCTCATTTATTTCAGGATATAATTTTGTGTTGTTATTAATTCAAAAATTTACCATTATGAAAAGAATTATCTATGCATTTATCTTATTATGGAGTTTTACCTTCATAAAAGCTCAGGACAAAATTTATGTCCACACGGCAACATCCTCAAATATCTCAGGTCATATTACTTATATAGACCATCCCGATTTAAACAACCATCCAAATGCAGGTATCGTATTTTGTCATGTTTGGAATCCCAACGGTATGAGTTCTGCTTATAACAATAATGTAGATGGTTTGTGGTATAATTCATCAGCAGGAAAATGGACAATTTACAACGAAGATTTTACACCGATGGTTGATGGGGCACATTTTTTTATATATATCGCTTCCAACCCGGCTGATGTAATTGTTCATACTGCTACAGCATCTAACACATCCGGGTATTATACAGCAATTGATGATCCGGATTTTAACGGTAATAACCCAGGACCTTTTGCCGTTTTTTCACACTATTGGAATCCTCACAGTGTTTATAATACTAAAATTGATGGTTTTGACTATTATTCAGGACACAGGGTCATTTATAATGAGGACATTACAAGTAACATATCTGTTGGTACCTCATACAAAATTCTTAAAAAACAAGGTAGTGTAAATACGTTTACTCACACCGCAACCGCATCAAATATATATAATAATTATACTTTGATTGACCATCCCGATTTAAACAACAATCCCACTGCCACTTTTGTTTTTAATCATTATTACGGTGTAAACGGCACTTCGACCCAAACAAACATTCCTTATAAAATCGGAACTTTTTATTCTACTTCTTTTAACAAATGGGGTATCTACATTGAAGACACATCTGTTTCATTTCCTGTTGGAGCAGCATTTGACATTATCATGGCACCACAAGATACTTCTTCGGTTGATGAAGCGTTAGCTAATCCTGAAAATATAAAATTGTATCCTAATCCTGTAAATTCCATTGCAACAATAGCTGCTGACCAAGCTGTTTCTCATATCAGCATTGTGAATTTGCTAGGGCAAAAAGTAGGAGAATATTCTTATAAAGACAATCAAAAACAAGTGGAGATTTCTGTGTCCGACTTGTCAAGTGGAACTTATACCGTAAATGTACAAACAAAAACCGGCGCCACACAAGTTTTGAAATTAGTAAAAAAATAGTTATGCGAAGTTTTCTCATATTGTATATAACTTCACTTTGTTTTTTTGATTAAAACGGGGTTTCTTTTTCAATAAATCCCGTTTTAATTTTATATATTTTCTGTAAAATTCGAATTTTTATATTTTATGTTGAAAACATGTTTCCAATAAAAAAATCAATATTTTTGCATACAGATTAAAAATTTTATGCAAAAACATTCCGACAAACCTTCTACACAATTACTATCAGCCGTTTTGCAAAAAGCCGGTATCCACAATATCGTTATATCACCAGGTTCGCGGAATGCTCCTTTGATTATCGAGTTTACCAGTCAACCGGCATTTCATAATTTGAGTGTGGTAGATGAACGCGTAGCAGGATTTTTTGCATTGGGTATGGCACAGCAAACCGGGCAACCTACGGTTTTGGTTTGTACATCGGGCTCGGCATTACTCAATTATTATCCGGCTATTGCCGAAGCATTTTACAGTCATATTCCATTGATTGTAGTCAGTGCCGACCGGCCACAAAAATGGATTGACCAAGGCGAAGGACAAACCATCAGACAGCACAACGTATTTAAAAATCATTCATGGTATAATGTAACTTTATCCGAAACCGGAACGGAACAGGATTTGGAAAAAATTAAAAACGCCGTTGAAACGGCCTTTAAACAATGCGGTCCCGTACATATCAATATGCCTTTTGACGAGCCACTTTATCAAATTGTCGAAACCGGATTGCCAGAAACAGGAAAGCTCCAAACAACCTGGCAGGACAGGGTTTTTGAAATATCTTTTTTGGAACAGTTTGAAAAAAAATGGCAAGCTTCCAAACGGAAAATGATTTTGGTTGGACAACATTACCCGTCTGAATTTTTGCAATTGCAACTCAATAAACTGGCTGAAGACCCATCGGTTATCATCCTGACTGAAAATATTTCAAATGTTACTAATGACCGGTTCATCAACAATATTGACCAAGCGATATTTTCATTAGATGATGTCACACTTAAATATTTGAAACCGGATCTTTTGTTAACAATAGGACGGAATATCGTGTCAAAAAAAGTTAAACAATTTTTACGCAAACACAAACCGGTTGAACATTGGCATATAGAAAATACCGCTTTACCGCCTGATACTTTTGAGGTTTTATCACAGCATTTTGATACGTCGCCCGAAATGTTTTTGAGCCAATTTTTATTTTTAGTAAAACCCGTGCCATCGGATTATCAACAAAATTGGTTGGATATCAAACGAAAACACAAACAACGGCATCAACAATTTTTAGAACGAACAGGATTTTCGGATTTAAAAAGTTTTGAATTAATCAGTCAAAATATTCCATCAAATTATATGGTGCATTGGGGTAACAGTTCTACTGTCCGGTATGCCCAGTTATTTGATTATCGGCAGGACATTATTCATTTTTCCAATCGCGGTACCAGTGGTATAGATGGCAGTACATCCACAGCGGTTGGTGCAGCGTATGTTTCTGACCGGCCGGTTATGCTGGTAACGGGAGACATTTCTTTTTTGTATGACAGTAACGGCTTGTGGCATAAATATTTAAAGGATAATTTTAAAATTATTTTAATCAACAACGGTGGCGGCGAAATATTTAACTTTATTCCGGGGCCCGCTCAAACATCGGCCCTAGAAGAATTTTTCGTCACCAAACATCATCATGACGCATCGCATTTGGCTGAAATGTATCAATTTGAATACAAAAAAGTTACCGACTTAAAAGAATTAAAATCCGGTTTAAAAAAACTTTTTGCACAAAACAATCGTCCACAAATTTTGGAGATTGATACGAAAGAAGTTGATAATGCCGGTATATTAAAGGCGTATTTTAATAATATCAAGCAATGACCTTTATCCAAAACGTCTAAAAAAAAATTTAATCTATCATTTAGACAAAACTACGAAAGAATACCGGGGACTCCGGATTTCTCAATACGTTAGAAATTACAAAAAACCAAAGTCATCAATCAAACATAACTTCCTCATTTATTCAATCTAATATCTTTTTTTTCCAATTCAATCACTTCCAAATTTTTAATCTTATTCTTATCTATGACAAAGCGTAGCATGGTACGGACATGATGAAAACCGTGTTTACCGGCTGCTCCCGGATTCATATGTAGCAGTTGGTATTGTTTGTCATACATTACTTTTAATATGTGCGAATGTCCAGATATAAACAAATCCGGCGAAAGCTTTTTTATGGCTTTGAGTGCTTTGGGACTGTACCGTTTAGGGTAACCGCCTATATGAATCATAAAAACTTTTATACCTTCTATTGTAAAATATAATTGCTCCGGAAACTCTTTTCTCAATTCCCCTCCGTCAATATTGCCGTAAACAGCTCTCAACCGGCTATGATTCTTTATTTCATCGGTTACCGATGTTGTTCCGATATCGCCGGCATGCCATACTTCATCAGCTTGTTTGATGTATTTAAGCATAATATCGTCAAGGTAACCGTGCGTATCGGAAAGCAATAAGATTTTTTTCATTAGTTTTGCGTTACGAGACAAAATTACGACAAATTGCGGTATTTTTTAGAACTTTCGTATGCAGGTACCCATTATCACGGTTGGCAAACACAACCCAATGCCATAACCGTCCAAGATACTATTGAAAAAGCTTTGGGTTTGCTGCTGCGAACAACCGTTAAAATCACAGGCGCCGGTCGTACCGACACCGGTGTGCATGCCCGTCAGATGTTTGCTCATTTTGATATTGAAAATACAATAAATACAGCTAATTTAACACACAAATTAAACGCTTTTCTCCCTGATGACATCGCTATAAATCACATACATCCGGTTACAAACAATGCCCACGCCCGTTTTGATGCAACTGCCAGAAGTTACCGGTACTATATCCACCGGTATAAAAATCCCTTTTTAACAACAACTTCTTGGCATTTGTCCAAAGATTTGGATATGAACCTGATGAATAAAGCTGCCCGTCTTCTTCCGGATTATAAAGATTTTAAAAGTTTTTCAAAAACTCATACCGATGTAAAAACTTTTATTTGTGACGTGCGACATGCCGAATGGCAAATGAATGACAATCAACTTGTTTTTAACATCACTGCCGACCGTTTTTTACGTAATATGGTACGGGCCATTGTCGGCACATTGATAGATGTCGGTTTACAAAAAATATCTCTTGACGATTTTATACGAATAATCGAATCACGGGATCGTTCCAATGCCGGTTTTTCCGTTCCGGCAAAAGGACTTTTTTTAACTGAAATCACTTACCCCAAACAAATATTTACAGTCTATGGAAATAATTAAACATGCACTCAGCGGTATGATTACCGGTATTGTTTTATTGGCGTTAATCGTCTTTATTTTTAGACGGCAAGAAGATAAAAAACGGAAACATAAAGAAGAAAAATAATTGTATTTGGTTATTTGTGAATTGAGAACTTATTTCACTTTCATAAGATATTTTAAACTTTTATGAATTTATAACTTTCTACAATAACCTCTGTCACAACTCGAAGATGTATGGAATGAATACAAATTAATGAGAAACCGTGGAACATTTTATTTAAGCTTTCAACTATTTTTTGCTTTGCTTAAACAATTCTTCCTTTTCTTCATCGGTTAAACTCTCGTAACCGGAACGGCTGATTTTGTCTAAAATGGCATCAATGTTTCTTTCTTTCTTTGGTTTGGATATGCTGAATACACTTGGTTTTGAAACCATATTCTTTTTTTGTCGCAAACTGAATAAAAAGAAAACAAATCCGGCCGATAAACCTCCTAAATGGGCAAAATAACCGCCAGGATTACCCAAGGGAATTTGCAATAAATTAAATAAAACCAAAAAAATCAAAAGATGTATCAATTTGAAAAAACCGAGAAACCGGATTTTAATTTGATAATGCGGCAGTTTTAAAGAAATGTATGTGATAACTGCCATAACACCGGCTGATGCTCCAAGTAATGGTGCCTTGATAACATAAAAACCGGGAAATAACCGGTAACTGAATACAAAAAACACGGCCCCTAAAAGAATACCGGAAAAATAAATACCTAAAAATTTTTTGGGCGTATCAAAATCCAATAAAATACGCCCGAAATAGAACAATAAAACCATATTGAAAAACAAGGCAATAAATCCTTGATGAAAAAAACCGTAAGTAATGACGGTCCACCATTTAGAAAGTAAATCATCCAAATTGTAAGGCAAAGCCACCCAACGCAACGAAAACCATGTGAGAGCAATAAAAATTTGCGACAACAAATAAAATGCCAAGTTAGTGATAATAAGCAGATTAAGTTGATCTTGCCGATTTATAAATTTGCTTATTTGAAGAAATGAGGATTTTCTAATGTTCATAGATTTTTTCTTTTGCCCTTTTTAAATATTTGATTTCTTTTCTTTTCAATAAATGAATTAAATTTCTTTAATCCCATCCTTTGTAATCAAGACTTGTTTCGGTTTATCTCTCAAATTATACTCCGAACTCATCGAAAAGCCGTAAGCACCGGCATTTTTAATCATCAGAATATCATCTTTATTGACCGGACTTAACAACCGGTCACGAGCAAAAGTATCTTCTTCACACAACACACCGACTATATCATATTTTTCAGTAGCATATTGTGTATTTGATAAATTGACGATTTCGTGATAAGCATCATAATACATGGGTCTTATCAAATGATGAAAACCGGAATCGACGCCTACAAATTTTTTATTAAATCCTTGTTTGACCACATTCACTTTAACCAGTAACACACCGGCGTCACTTACCAGATATTTTCCGGGTTCAAATTTTATCCTGACAGGATAGTTAATTGTTTTAATCTTTTCACGGATATAACTTGCATAAGCTTTTAAATCTATCTCTTCTTCATCATGACGGTATGTTACTTTAAAACCACTTCCCAAGTCGATATATTTCAAATGGTCGAAATGCCGGGCAAAATCAAAAATCACATCAACCGAACGAACTAAATCCTGCCAAGAATTTACATCAGAACCGGTATGTAAATGTAAAGAATCAACCTTTAAACCTTTGCTCATATACTGTTTGATAAGGTTAAGTTGATTAACCGGAATACCGAATTTAGAATCGTTGTGGGCCGTGGCTATTTTTGGGTTGCCTCCGATATGATTGCCCGGATTGATACGTAAACCTATGGGGTTATCAGGGTAATGTTTCAAGATGAAATCAAAATATTCCGTTGCCCCGATATGGGTATGAACATGGCGATCAAAAGCAAATATCAATTCA
This sequence comes from Flavobacteriales bacterium, assembly GCA_027024205.1. GTDB lineage: Bacteria > Bacteroidota > Bacteroidia > Flavobacteriales > Flavobacteriaceae > WGBX01. Next base: position 37,165 of record JALVST010000046.1, read on the forward strand.
TCAACGGAAGGACAGCTCGGTGTATAAATGATTTTTTCATTTGTAAACCCAACTGATAATGCTCTTTTGATTTCATTGACCGATACGGCATCAACACCTAATCCGTTTTTAAGTATGATTTTAAGAATTTCGGGATTTTCATTGGCTTTCATTGCATAATGAAACTCACAAGGTAAACCTTTAAAAGCCATTTGCAACTGTTTTATTTGCCGGTTTATCAATTCTTCCCAATATACATAAACCGGCGTACCAAAAGTATGTGCAATTTTTATTAGAAAATCATTATCATCCGGTTGATTAATCATATTTCTCATATTTAAGGCTTAATATGATTGATGAAAATATCATTAGAAATATCGTCGTTATCAGTAATTAGCACGGTTTCAGCTTTTTTCAAGGCATCATTGATCAATGTTTCAACATCCAATTTGGTGTATTGTTCTTTGACATAATCAAGCCGGGCTTTGGTTTCCGGCGATTTTGGCGTAAACAAACTACAAGCGTCGTCGTGTGGTAAAATGGAAATGCTAAACGTGTCGATTTTTTTAGCGGTTTCTATGATATATTTTTTATCCAATGCCACTAGCGGACGAATAACCAACATACCGGTTGCTTCTTCGGTTGCTTTCATATTTTCAAGCGTTTGTGATGCCACTTGTCCCAAAGAATCACCGGTTACCAAAGCTTTGGCTTTTTCTTCCTTTGCCAACTTCTCCCCGATTTGCAACATCATACGTCTTAGCAAAATAAGACGTAATCGCGAATCGCTATGTTTGGCAATAGCTTGTTGAATCTCCAAAACCGGAATGAGATAAAGTTTGATTTGTCCTTGGTAGTCCGTCAGTTTTTTGACCAACATTTTGACTTTATCAATGGATTTTAGCGAAGTTTTCGGCACCGAATGAAAATGTGCCACCGTAATATGCAAGCCACGATTCATTGCCATAAAAGTAGCTACGGGCGAATCGATACCACCCGATAACATGGCAATGGCTTTGCCCGAAGTACCGACCGGTAATCCACCGATACCGGGAATAATTTTTGAATATATCAATGTGTAATCACCACGAACTTTGATAAACAACTTAAAATCCGGATGGGTCAAGTCTACTTTTTTATCCAATTTTTTATTGATATCACTTCCTACACTCCGGGCTATATCCATAGAACTAAAAGGTATAGCTTTGTTAATGCGTTTGGCAATCACGGCAAAACTGTCAAATTCTTCCGAGTATCGTTTAGCATGTGCAACTGATTTTTTCACTATTTCATCCAACGTAATGCCGGCTGTATCGGCAACATAAAAACCTGTAATACCAGGTGTATTTTTTACTTTAAAAATGATATCTTGCAAAGTTTTTTCCGGGATTTCTTTAATAATCTCAATAAAATAAGAGCCACCATGCGCTTTGGAAAAGTTAAGGTAATCTTTATAATTTACCAGTTTGCGTTTCAGATTTCTTACCAATTGCTTGATGAATATTTTTTGATTTTTACCTTTCAGGTAAATTTCTTCAAAATTGATAATTAAAATTTTGTCGGTCATTCTTTCGGTTAATCTGTTATTTGCCTGCCCCAACTATCGTCGGGAGTTATTAGATGACGGTGCCTTCAATATATCCCGCCCCCGACCAATGTCTGGGAGAAGGGACATATCGAAGGTACCGGTTCATTTAAAAAAATAAAAATAATAAAATTTTTGTTTGAAAATTTAAAAGGCCACAACAAAAAAAAACCGGACAGTTTATCCGGTTTTTTTGTACCCGCGGAGGGATTCAAACCCCCAACCCTCGGAGCCGAAATCCGATGCGCTATTCAGTTGCGCCACGCGGGCTTTTTACACATTGCAAAAATATTGTATTGAGAGGATTAAAACAAACTTTTTATTGATTTTTTGATTAACAAATGTTTAAAGTCACTAAAAGCCTCAAAAACATATGTTATCATGCTTTTGCTTTTTCTAAGGTTTAGCATAGCCACCTCTTTTCTTGTGATTAGTCACTGATAAAATTCTGTTCTTAACGTTTAACGAACCTTAATCGACATTGTCTTCAAAAAATGAATTTTTGTCATTTAACTTGAAATTACCATCGGCATCCATTTCTATTCTATGCACGTTTTTAGATGATTTAGGATTCAAATCCACCTCGATTCCTTTTTTTTGAAAGGCCGGTATTTCATCCTCTTCCCGGGACAAATCAAGTTCCGTCTCATAAGTTTTAATATAGTCCTTACGTTTTTTACGCAATTTGAGAGCAATTTCTATGGGTAATTCAGTCAAATCTTCAATTTCTTCAAAATTTTCTTCCGGTTTATCATCTTCAAAATTAAATAACAATGGTTGTTCTATATTGGCCTCTTCTACCACTTTGCCCGGCTCTTTTATCCTTTTTTGCTTAATTATTTCATTTTCTTCATCATTGGCAACAGCGTCAGTTTCATCCAATTTAAAATCTATGGCATATTGTGTATTGCCGTAAGCGTCTTTTTCCTCGACAATCTCAGGTTCGGAATCCGTTTCTATATCATAGAAATTGATTTGTTCTTGTTCGGGTACCGTTGCTTCATATTCTTCGGTTTTTATATCGAAAATATTTTCATTGGTTAAAACATGAACAATTCTGTCCGGTTCGGCATTCGTTATCAAATCCTGTTGATTTTTATTGAATCCGGTGGCTACAATCGTGACGGAAATCTCATCGTCCAAATTCTCATCTTCCCCGATACCCATAATGACATCGGCATTGTTACCGGCTTCATTTTGAATAAAATCGTTGATTTCACTGATTTCGTCAATTGTAATTTCATCTCCTCCCGATTGAATAAGCAATAAGACATTTTTTGCGCCGGTTATTTTATTGTCATTGAGCAATGGAGAATCCAAAGCTTTCATAATCACATCTTTACTACGATTTTCACCGGATGCTTTGGCTGACCCCATGATAGCGGTACCGCTATTTTGAAGCACAGTATTGACATCTTTAAAATCGATATTCACCGTATAATTCTTAGTTATTACTTCGGCAATACTTGATGCAGCGGATGCCAATACTTCATCGGACTTGGCAAAGGCTTCTTTATAAGCCAAATTACCGTAAATCTCACGGAGCTTATTATTGTTGATTATAATCAGCGAATCGACAAATTCTCTTAAATTTTCAATACCTTTTTGGGCATAAAGATTTCTTTTTTTACCTTCATATGAAAACGGACTTGTAACGATTGCAACCGTTAAAATTCCCATTTCTTTGGCCAATTTGGCAATAACGGGTGCCGCACCCGTTCCGGTTCCACCACCCATTCCGGCTGTAATAAATACCATTTTGGTATTGTTTTCCAAAACTTTTCTGATAGCGGTCAAATCTTCGATAGCCGCCTTTTCACCGATTTCCGGATTGGCTCCCGCTCCCAAACCTTCCGTCAGATTTTTTCCTATTTGTATCTTTATAGGTACAGGACTTTTGGATAAATCTTGCGAATCGGTATTTATGATGACAAAATCAACATCTTTAATACCTTTTTGATACATATAATTTACGGCATTACCACCGCCACCGCCTACACCGATTACTTTGATAACATTGGATTTGTTTTTAACCAAATCAAATTCCAAATTCCAGTTGTAGTCATTCATAATACATATTTTTTTTAATTTTTAGATTTTACCGGTTAAATAACAACTATTCCAATTTTTTCAAAAAATCCATTAGCGCTTGATACAATCTGTTTTTTCTTTTTTCTTGCAAATTTTCACTTTTTTTCTCTTTAATCTTTTCTTGTTTTGCTTCCGGTTCCTCTTCTTTGACTTCTTTTATTTGTTCATCTTTGGCTTTTAATTCATCCTCATATTCATAATATTCATAGTTACGTTTATCAGCCAGACCTTTTAACAATAAACCGACCGCCGTGGCATAAATGGGACTGATAAGGTCTTCTTCAGTACCACCGGCCAGATGTTGAATGGGTTTCCCTACCCGTGTATATAAACCGGTTATTAGATTTACCAATTGCGGTAAGTGTTTTAATTCGGACCCCCCACCGGTCAAAACGATACCGCCTAATAAAACCGGATCATTGGTCATTTCTTGATAGCGTTTAATTTCTATATTTACCAATTGGATTATTTCTTCAACACGTGCTTTGATTATTCTGGCGATGTGTTTCATACTGATTTCGACCGGTGGTCTTCCCGGCAAACCTTCAACAGCTACAATTTCGGTATCACTGTTTTCGGCAGGCCAAGCCGAACCGAATTCTGTTTTTAAACGTTCCGCCCTGCTTTCCAAAATATGTATGCCGTTAACCAAATCTTTGGTTATAATATTACCACCGTAAGGAATAATAGCCGTATGCCGGATGATGTTATTTTTAAAAATGGCAATATCCGTCGTGCCACCTCCTATATCGACCAATACCGTTCCGGCTTCTTTTTCTTCTTCTATCAAAACCGATTCTGCCGAAGCCAGCGGTTCCAAAGTTATATCCACAACTTCCAAATTGGCCATTTTGACACATCTGATGAGATTTTGAATGGAAGCCACCTTACCGACTACAACATGAAAATTGGCTTCCAAGCGAGTACCAGCCATTCCCACTGGCATTTCGGGAATGTTTCCTTCCTCATCAACTTTAAATTCCTGCGGTAAAGCATGAATAATTTTTTCGCCCGGTTCAACACTGATACGTTTTACTTGATTGATTAATTTTTCTATCTCATCGTAAGTAATGATTTCTTCGGGATTTTCACGCATAATGTATTCGCTGGTTTGAATACTACGGATATGCTGTCCGGCAATCCCAACCACCACTTTTTTAATACGAATTTTGGCATTGTATTCGGCCTTTTTAACAGCTTCATTAATAGCTTTGACGGTTTCGGTCAGGTTGACCACTACACCGTTTCTTACGCCCCTGGTGTTCGGCGCTTTACCATATCCTAAAACTTCCACTTTTCCAAACTGGTTTTTGCGTCCGATAATAGCTACCACTTTGGTTGTTCCTATATCCAAGCCTACCACTTCCATGCGTTCGTCTTGGTCTCTAAACAAGGACTGGTCCGGTTGTTGTCCTGCGTCGGGGTTGATGTTTGATGTGTTCATAACTCTTAAATTTTACGGTGATTATTTGCAAACGGCTTGATTTTCAAATTGTAAATCTATATGCCGGTATTTTTTTGTCATATTTTGTTGGACCAAATAGCTGTATATCGCTTTCAACTTATACAATTGTGACGTAAGATTTTCTTTCAAATCGATATTTATGTCAGCCGATAAACGGTCCGTTTTAAGCCATATATTGCCATTGTCAAGATGAATTTCCGAAACAATTTCTTCTAGTAATTTATCTTTATGTATTCGTTTTATTAAATCAATTAAATCATCTTTTTGATCCGGATTGATATTTCCGTAAACCAATACCACTTTCTCGGTATAATGTTTTGACAAAGGCTTTTGATTACCGTTTTCATCCAAATAATAAGATGTTTGTCCTACAAACCGGGCTACCGGCTTGTATTGTTCCACTTCGGCTACCAATCGCCCGTTCAAATCTTTATATACTTCGGCATTTTTGATATAGCCGTTTTGTTCCAGTCTCTTCTCAATATTATTTACATTAACATGGTTTATGAGACTGTCATTGATTTGTATCATTTCGATCACTTCACCGGGCATAATAAATGTTTTAGCCATCGGATAAATATACACTTGTGTCTCTGTCACCTTTTCTTTGCCGTACAACCGGTCAAAATAACTCCCCAGCACTACGGTGATTATCAGCAATAAAAATGTTAATATGTATAGAATTGAGGACTTTTTCAGCTTCATTGATTTTCAAGTTTTTTTTTGATGCTTGTTTATTACTTCATCCCGGGTATTCGCCTTTTAAATTGATGAATTTATTCATTTCAGATTTTCGATTTTATTAAATCACTGAGCTTGTCGAAGTGCCGATTTCAGATTTTTCAATTAACATCTCATTCCTAATTCATCTGTTCATCAGTTCATCAATTCATCATCTCATCAATTCATTATTCCTCACTTCCTCAAAAATATCATCTACAATCCGCTTTGTTGCACCGGGTATAGCCAATTTCTTGATATTATCCCGCAACTTTCCGGACAAAATGTCGTTTTCAAGAATTTCCTTTACCGTTTGCCATAATTCATCTTTTATTTTTTTTTCTGGCAACAAGACGGCCGCTTCATTTTCTGACAAAGCTTTGGCGTTTTTGGTTTGATGATCTTCCGCTACATATGGCGACGGCACCAAAATTACAGGTTTACCTATCAAGGTCAATTCTGAAATGGTTCCCGCACCGGCACGTGAGATAATCAAATCAGCGGCAGCATAAGCATCAGGCATATTTGTGATAAACGGTACCACTTTAACCTGCTCATCCGTTAGATGCTTGTAATTTTCAAAATCAT
>JALVST010000047.1 GCA_027024205.1 Flavobacteriales bacterium
AACATCTCAATCAACATACGGTATAAAAAATCACCGTCGGTTGTTTCTTGCATTACAAATATCCGAAGATTTTTTATATCTTTGAACATCAAATGTAAAAAAGTCCGAATTATAGGGGGTTAGACCAATAGAATATTACTTTCTTTGATGTTTGTTTACTACTTCATCTCTAATTCTACATTTCCTCAACTTATCATTATTTCTTCATTTCCAATTATCTCTTATCTCTAATAAAACTTGCTACTTGATACTTGCTTCTAATACCCTTCCACATCGTCATCTTTATTGCGGCTATCCCCTGCTCCTTCGAGTTTACCGTCTTTGACCAAAATGGCTTTGACAATACCCATATATTTTACTTGCTTGAGTTTATGTCCGGCTTGTTTTAAACTGTCCATAACGGATTTATCAAAAGCTTTCTTTTCATACATAATATAATCCGGCAAAAATTGATGATGAAAACGTTTGGATTGTACGGCATCATACATATTCATATCAAAATCGACCACATTTAATATTGTTTGAAAAACAGATGTGATAATCGTCGAACCGCCGGGCGTTCCCAAAACCATAAACAGTTGTCCGTCTTTGGTGACAATAGTCGGTGTCATGGAACTAAGCATTCGTTTTTGTGGTGCAATGGCATTGGCTTCGGCGCCAATCAATCCGAATTGATTCGGCACGCCGGGTTTGGCACTGAAATCATCCATTTCGTTGTTGAGAAAAAAGCCGTAACCGTCAACAATGACTTTGGAACCGTAATTGGAATTTAAAGTCGTAGTACACGAGACCGCCATCCTGTTCTTATCGACTACGGAGATGTGGGTTGTTTCGAAACTTTCCTTGTGCAATTCGAATTCCCCGGCAAAAATCCGGTCACTCGGCGTAGCTTTGTAAAGGTTAAAATCCGCCATACGGGATTGCAAATATTCGTCATCGAACAATGTATCAATGGGAACAGGATAAAAATCACTATCTCCCAGATATTTGGCTCTATCGGCATAAACCCGTTTTTCGGCTTCAACCATCAAATGTGTTGTTTTATAAGAATGAAAACCCCATTTTCTTAAAGGATAATGCGATACGATTTTGAGCAATTGCCCTAAAGCTACGCCGCCACTGGAAGGCGGGGGCATTGAAATAACCGAATAATCTTTGTAAGGTACTATTATAGGCTTACGGAACTTTGCCCGGTATTTTTTTAAATCTTCCAAAGAAATAATACCGCCACTCTTGGTAATCTTATCAACTATAGCTTGCGCCACAGGACCTTCATAAAAAGCTTTCGGACCTTTTTCAGCTATCAACCTAAGGGTTTTTGCCAGTGCCGGTTGCTTTAAAATATCACCTTTGAGCCATCTATCTTTAATAAAAGTTTTATTTTCCGGATTCCACTTTAAAAAATCGTCTTTGTATTTGTTAAGACGGTGTGCTTCACTTTCAGAGACCGGAAATCCTTTCTCTGCTAATGCCACTGCAGGCATCACCAATTGCGACCAATCCTTTATCTGCCCGTATTTTTGCCAAGCGGCATATAATCCGGCAACCGTTCCCGGCACTCCGACCGCCAAACCGCCGTTCCGGCTTAAACCTTCGATAACATTACCATTTTCGTCCAGATACAAATCCTTATGAGCTTTAAGCGGTGCCGTTTCCCGGTAATCCAAAGCTGTTGCTTCTCCGTCAGGCGTACGAATAATCATAAAACCACCCCCACCAATGTTTCCAGCACGCGGATAAACCACAGATAAAGCAAAATTGGTAGCTACCATGGCATCAACAGCATTGCCACCTTGTTTTAAAATTTTAATACCTGCTTTTGACGCCAAACTATTGGCCGATACGACCATAGCCGTATCGCTAACCAAATGTTGTTGAGGCGTTTGAACTGCATTGTTTTGTTTACAAGAAACTATAAATAAAGTTAAAATACTTATCAGGAACAGTTTTTGCATAACTTTTGAATTATGAAAGGATAAATATAAAATTTTATTTTTAATTTAGAGCTAAATTAAAACTTTGCTTATGAAAAAGTTAATTTTTATGGTTTTTATATTGAATATTTCTTTGATTTTAAATGCTCAAAAAACACAATTAAAAGTATACGGATTGCCGGTTGATACTTTAAAAATCATGGTCAAAAAACATCCTAAATTTTTTGAACATTTAAAAAAATTATGGCTTGAAAATCCTTCTAAAATTAAAGAAGACGAACTGATGCTGTTGTATTACGGCAGCGTTTTTATGAAAAACTATGAACCGGTTAAAGAAGACAAAGCTGTGGAAAAAATTGCCAAATATACGGGACAAATGGATTATCAAAATGCGATTACAGAAGGAGAAAAATTATTACAAATATATCCGGTCAATAGCCGTTTACATATGCTGCTGGGATATGCTTACAAAAAAATCGGAGAACGTCAAAAATCAAAATTTTACTATAAAAAATACGGCGATTTACTGCGAATTCCTTTATATAGTGGTACAGGAAAAGATTTTAACAATGCTTTTATTGTTAGAATTATTAGCGACGAATATTTGATCTTAAATCAGAAAAATCTGGAATTGGTCCAACAGGAAGTGCGTTACCACAACCGGATGCCTTTTGATGTATTACTGATAAAACCGGCTTTGAAAGATAACAAACGTATGAAAGTTTTACCCAAAGAAAAATTATATTTTAATGTTTACTTGCCTTACTTCATAGGGGGGCATAAGACTTATAAAATGGTTCAGGAAGAAGCGAAAAGGAAGTATAAATTTTACAAAAAAATAGCTAAGAAAAAGAAACATAAATAGCCGGTAAATAAAAATTACCCCTTCGACAAGCTCAGTAACTATTTTAAAAATAGATAAAAAATCCTCATTCCTCACAATAAGTAATACCTATCAACAAATAAAATACTTTTATAAAGCGGCCGTTATTTTTTTGACGGAATTAATTTATTTTTGTAACAGATTTTAATTTAAAAAATATACAATTATGAGTTTAGTAGGAAAAAAAGCCCCCGATTTTAAAGCGGTTGCCGTTGTAAACGGCGGAGAATTTCAAGAAGATTTTTCTTTGGAACAATACAGAGGTAAAAAAGTTATTTTCTTTTTCTATCCTTTGGATTTTACATTTGTTTGCCCGACGGAAATTTTAGCCTTTCAAGAGCATATCGCCGAATTTGAAAAACGTAATACCGTTGTTGTCGGTTGTTCTATCGATTCGCAATTTTCACATTGGGCATGGTTAAATACGCCATTGGACAAAGGCGGTATTCAAGGCGTTAAATACCCGTTGGTTGCCGATTTGGACAAAACCATTTCTATGAAATATAATGTTTTAGGCGGTGAATATGTTGTGGACGAAGACGGTGAAATTTCATTTGAAGGCGAACCGGTAGCTTTTCGCGGTTTGTTTTTAATCGATGAAGACGGCGTCGTGCAACACGAATTAGTCAACAATCTAGGATTGGGACGTAGTGTTAAAGAAGCTTTACGTTTGGTTGACGCTTTAACCCACTTGCAAAAATACGGCGAAGTATGTCCGGCTGATTGGGAAGAAGGTAAAGAAGCTTTGAAACCCACTTTTGAAGGTGTAGCCGAGTATTTATCTCACAAAAAACATTAAAAAAGATTTAACCTCGTGCAAATTTATTATAGCGGGCTGTTATTCAGTCCGCTTTTTTTGATTTTCAATTATTTACAGACCTATTAGGTTTTGAAAACCTAGCAGGTCTTAAAACTTTCAATTCCAAATCCGGCGCATCGGTACAATTTTGCTCATACTTCGCAAAATCACTCAGCGACCTACTTACTAATTCATCAATTCATCAAAAAAACAGAAGAATTTTGTAAATTAGCCGGACAAAAAAATCACGGGATTTTGGCAAAAAAAGTAACCCCTTTAATGAAACAATACAACAGCATCAAGGCAAAATATCCTGATGCTTTATTGTTATTCAGAGTGGGCGATTTTTATGAAACTTTCGGTGAAGACGCCATTAAAGCTTCCAAAATTCTCGGTATCGTTCAAACCAAACGTGGTAATGGCTCCGAAGCGGAGACCGCCTTGGCCGGTTTTCCACATCATTCCCTCAACACATATTTGCCCAAATTGGTCAAAGCCGGACTACGTGTTGCTATTTGCGACCAACTCGAAGACCCCAAATTAGCCAAAAAAATTGTCAAACGCGGCGTCACCGAAGTAGTGACACCCGGTGTCGCCCTCAATGACGACGTCCTTGAAGCCAAATCCAATAATTTTTTGGCATCCGTATTTTTTGACAAGAAAAAAATAGGGATTGCCTTTATAGATGTCTCGACCGGCGAATTTCTCGTCAGCGAAGGGAACCGCGATTATATCGATAAATTGTTACAAAACTTTAAACCTTCTGAAATCCTATTCAGTTACGCCCAACAAAAACAATTTAACGAAGCTTTCGGGACGGATTTTTACACATTCAAACAAGATGATTGGGTTTATCAATCCGATTATGCCAACGAATTACTCAAAAATCATTTTCAAACTGTCAATTTGAAAGGGTTCGGTGTTGCCGACCTCAAAACCGCTTTGATTGCCGCCGGCGCTATCTTACATTATCTATCCGATGTCAAACAAAACGATTTAAAACACATTAACAAAATCAGCCGGATAGAAGAAGATGATTATGTATGGATGGATAAATTTACCATTCGCAATCTTGAACTCTACGGCAGCCCCCAACCCAATGCCGTTACCTTACTGGACATAATAGACCAAACATTGACGGCCATGGGCGGCCGTACGATTCGCCGTTGGTTGGCACTCCCTTTGAAAGATAAGAACAAAATTGACGAACGTTTGCAAATAGTTACGGAATTTGTCAACAATCAAACTTTATCAGACGACATAGCAGGACAATTAAAACAAACCGGTGACATCGAACGTTTGGTATCCAAAGTAGCTACCGGTAAAATCAACCCGCGTGAAATTGTTCAACTGTTGCGTTCGCTCGATGCTATTGTACCGGTCAAAGAACTATTGGGTAAACAACCGGAACCCGCTCTGCAAAAAATAGCCGAACAAATCAATGCCCTGGACTTGTTACGGGATAAAATCCGGCAAACCGTCCACAAAGAAGCACCTGTAAACCTACTAAAAGGAAATATCATTAAATCCGGCGTATCGAATAAATTGGACGAACTGCGGCAACTCAAATCATCATCCAAACAGATTTTGGATCAAATCCTTATCCGTGAAATTCAACGTACCGGTATCAATTCGCTAAAAATCGGTTTTAACAATGTGTTCGGTTACTATCTCGAAGTAAGAAATACATACAAAGACCGCGTCCCGGAAGATTGGATCCGTAAACAAACCCTGACTGCCGCCGAACGCTATATCACGGAAGAACTCAAAGATTTGGAAACCAAAATCCTCGGAGCCGAAGAAAAAATCTTACAACTCGAACAAGCCATTTTTCAACAACTCGTTACTTGGCTACACGATTATATCAAAGCCATCCAAATTAATGCGCATTTGATCGGCGAAATAGATACATATTTGTCTTTCGCCCGTTTGGCGGTAAGGTACAATTATACCCGCCCGACAATTGACTTGACTTACGACATCGACATCAAAGACGGACGGCATCCGGTTATCGAACAGCAACTACCCGAAGGCGAAAGTTATATCCCCAATGATATTTTTCTAGATAGAGACCATCAACAAATTATTATGATAACAGGCCCTAACATGTCCGGAAAATCTGCCTTGTTGCGTCAAACGGCTTTGATTGTACTACTGACTCAAATCGGCAGTTTTGTGCCGGCTAAAAATGCCCGTATCGGTATTGTGGATAAGATATTTACCCGTGTTGGCGCATCGGATAATATTTCTATGGGCGAATCAACTTTTATGGTTGAGATGAACGAAACAGCAAGTATCCTCAACAATCTTTCGGAACGCAGTTTGATATTGCTCGACGAAAT
>JALVST010000048.1 GCA_027024205.1 Flavobacteriales bacterium
AGCTTTGCATACCTAAAGATACAAAATCTTTAGGAACGGGGGAAGAAATTCTCCCGTTTTTTTTACAAAAAACAAAAAAAGGCTGCCCTTTTGAGACAGCCTCTTTTTATTTGATAAATTCTTATTTGACCAAAAAAGTAACTTTTAAATTTACTCTGTATTCGACCACATCGCCGTTTTTAACAACAACACTTTGATCCTGCACATAAGCCGATTTGATATCTTTAACGGATTTACTGGCTTTTTTAACCGCTTTTGCGGTAGCATCTTCCCAAGATTTTTTGGAACTGGACATTAGTTCGATTACTTTTAATACTGACATAATTATGAAATTTTTAGTTTATAATGCCAAATATACAATTTATTTTGCTTGAATGTATTCTTTTTTTTTAATAATAAAAAATTCTTACTGAATGCTTGTTGATTTATAAATGTCTATAAGATTGCCAGTAAACTATAATAAGTATAAAATGACAAGTATCAATTTACTTCGGATTTTTAAAATCTAAAAAAATCGACTAACTATAATTTTAGCTAAAAAATTGAATAGCCTAGAAATATTGAAACCGTTTTATAATAAGATTTCCAAAACAAATAATTAGCCAAGATTTTTCTATTGGTGCCATACTTTATTTCAATACTATACTTGTCTTTAAATTTGTAGCCTACCCCAAGATCAAAATTCGATATGGAATTAATTTTTATTGATGAAAAATAATGTGGATTGATTACAGATGAAAATGTTATTTTCGAGTTAATGGCAAAATCCTTAACATATTTAATGTTTAAAAAAATTTTAGACTTATCATTTAAAAATATATAATATCTTACTCCAATAGGGAGTTCAATTGATTTATAATCAATTTTGGTAACAATATTATTCTGAGAATAATGAATTGATTTTTTTGAATGCTCAGATTTTATATATTGAAAGGTTGGTTCTATTATTAAACCCCATTTATTTTTGTTAAATTTGAAAATAAATTCCGATTCAATTCCAATTCTATAACCGGGATTCGATTTTCCGAAATCAGTACTTCTAATGTATGTATAATAATCTTTTATGATTATATTGCTAAGATTTAAGCCGGGTCTAACGGTCAAATGAAATAAATTTTTATATTTTGGTTCATACTTGATATATTTGGAATTTTTGCATGTATTATATTTTATAAAAATCTTTTCCAGACTTTTCTTGTTATAATCAAGATGTTTAAAATCACTTAATTTTAGATTATCACATTTAAACAGGTTAGATAACTGCTGCTTATAATATTTATTTTCATATATAATATTATCAATTAAATATTTTTTATAGACCAATTGTTTAGGTTCAGAATCATCTAATTTGTAAAAAAAACGGGTCAAACCTCCATTAGAGTAAACATATAAAGAAGCTTTGCCTTCAACTAGCACTTTAAAAAACAGTAATTCTTCATGAAAATCCGGTTTGCTTTCATTACTCATATGAGCTATCTGGTCCGAAGATCTGTCTATTTTGACTTTTGCCCTGATATATTTGTAAGAGTTGTATATGCCGAATTCTTTAACCGTTTGAATAGTCGCCGTACGGATAGAATCGTTTGATGAAAGTTTATATTTAAATGATACCGGATTATTTGCCCATTCCAAATTTTTAATTAAACATTCAATTTTTTTATTTGAATTGTTAATAAAGTAACCTTTATCAAAAGTAATTTGCGAATGTAACTTGATACTTGAAATGATAATAATAATTAATGTAAATACATATTTTCTCATGACATTTATTATTTTTTTATTCGTAAGTTTATCATAACGCTCTATATAGATGTTATTAAAAGTTCCGGAATAAATTTTACATATTGGTGAAGAAAAATATCATTAATATTGAAACAAATATATTAAAATTGGACAACATTTTATCATTTCTCTAAAAAAATACAAATAAAAGAATTTTATTTGCAATTTTGCAATAAATGCCGGATAGTGATAAACTTTTAAAGTTAAAAATTTCCATTGCCTAATCATGTAAGATGCTTTTATAACTTTTATAATTTGTAATTTTACAGCGAAGAATAAAAATTTCATTTATTGTATAATGAAAAGATTTTGTATATTTGTATTTGCAAAAAATAAGGGTTCTTAGCTCAGTTGGTTCAGAGTATCGCCTTGACAGGGCGGGGGTCGCCGGTTCGAGTCCGGCAGAACCCACTAATAAAAGGAAGTGTTTTTAAACGCTTCCTTTTTTTGTATTCTCTCTTAAAACTTTATCCGGTAACTGATAAAATATTGCATCCCGAAACCAAAACGGCTGTATGTGTTTTTATAAAAAAATCCGGGTATATAAGTTACGGTAAAGTTTTCAATTTCGGAATTGTGTACCAAGTATTTTACACCTACATTATAGCCTAAATAAAGATGTTTAAAAGTTTCCACTTGCATTTGGGCAAATAATTCTAACCATTGGGCGGAATTATTATCAAAATCTTGTTCAACAGATACAGGTGCAGGGGTAAAAACCGCTCCGGGTTGATTGATACGATAGGTGTGAAGCAGATAATCAAACCGTGCATAAGCATAATTAATACCGATGCAAATATCATTGTCCATATCCAGCCAGTTACGGTACAAATTGTACATAACGCCGAATTTGTAATATGAACCGGTGGTGTGGTAATTCAATAAATTGTTATCGGTAAAGTGTTTCTCGTAACCGCCAGAAACTATCAAATAATAATCTTTGTAAAAATTGACATCTATAAAGAAATCATATGAAAAGGAATTTTGAAATTTTGCCCAAATATATTTACCGGCATCAAAGCCTAAACGGATTTTTACAGGTTGTTTGATTCGTGCAATGCTGTCAGTGCCAATACTGTCCTTTTTTTGTTGTGCCGAGAAATGCATTGAAATCAGCATAGTGATAATCAACAAGAACTTTTTAAAACGTATTTTTACAATTTTTGTATATAGGAATAAATATGTGGGAATACTAACCATAATTATTTGATAATATAAAAATATCATTAATGATATATATTAATATGTGTAACGCTATCTGTTACAATATCGGTAGTAAGTAAATCTATTTGTTTTATCCAATTGTCATTATCTTGTTGTAAATCAACGTTTAAGTTATGAAAATTTACTTTATAACCACAAGATTTCGAGACAAAGACTTTTTCACGGCTGTAATGAAATAATAGGGTATCATTGTTTTGTCCCGATATAAGAACAAAACCGCATGCATCCTCATTAACGTTTAATGCCAGAGATAAATCAGTTATATTTTGGTTTCCGTTAATAACAGTGTCTTGTAAAGGTAAGGCTATTACAAACAAGGTATCCATGGATTTTTCAATAGTGTCGTTATAGGCAAAAAATTTAATTTTCAAGTCCGGTGTGGCATCGCCGTTACAAATATCATCTTTACGACAGGCACTTATACCAAGTATAGCCAATATCGATATTGATAAAATGAGTTGTATTTGATTTTTTTTCATACCACAAAGATAGAGATATTTTATCTGACCGAATCATTGTATGAAAATAAAAATATTATCAAATAGTATAACGCTTTATAAAACTAATCCTCATTTCCTTTAACAAAGGATTTTTTCTAAATAAATTTGCATCCATATACTTTAAACTTTAACTTTGTAATAAAAATTACATTAATGAAAATACTCATCCAAGTTATCCGTATTTTAGTCGCCGCAACTTTTATTTTTTCCGGTTTTGTCAAAATGATTGACCCGATAGGAACTAAAATTAAAATGTTGGAATATTTTAGTGAGGATGTTTTAAATCTGACCTTTTTGTCACCATATGCTTTGGAAATTTCAATTCTGTTGATATGGCTTGAATTTGTATTGGGTATATGGCTTTTGTTTGGTTACAAAATCAGATTTACATTACGGACATTATTGGTTTTAATCATAATTTTCTTATTTTTAACTTGGTACTCAGCTTATTACAATAAAGTGACAGATTGTGGTTGTTTTGGTGATGCAGTGAAACTGACCAATTGGGAAACTTTTTATAAAAATGTGCTTTTGATTATTTTAATTTTATTTTTAAACAGGCATTGGAGAGATATAAAGCCGCTGTTTAACAAGCGAATATTAACCGGATTGTCTCATTCTTTTGCCTTGTTGGCTTTATTATTGATGATTTATACTGTTCGTCATTTGCCGTTGATAGATTTCCGCCCTTATGCTATTGGCAAAAATATTGAAGAAGGTATGCAAATACCTCCCAATGCGCCGCAAGGCAAGTTTAAAGAGATTTGGTACTATAAAATCAATGGCGAAGTTAAAGAATTTAGCACAGAGGACGAACCTTGGAATATCAAAGGAGCGAAATTTGTTGATAGAAAAACTATTGTTTTACAAGAAGCTTATACACCGCCCATCCACGATTTTAGTATTGAAAATGAGATTGATGGCGATATCACGGAGCAAGTTTTAAAGATGCCGGAGGTCTATTTGATTATTTCTTATGCCCCTGTTGACATGAGTGACGATGCTATTCGAAAAATAAACAAATATGCCCGGCAATTGTCTGATGAAGGCCATAAAGTTATCGGTTTGTTTGCACAGATTGACGGAGATAATGCTCAAAAATTTGATTTTCCTTTATATTTAACAGATGCTACAACTCTTAAAACGATGATTCGCAGTAATCCCGGAGTTATTAAATTGGAACACGGTACCGTAGTAGAGAAAAAAGCCTGGATGGATTTGTAAGTGTTGATGAATTAAAAAGTAGGTCATTGAGTGATTTTGTGGCGAAGGAGCAAAATTGTATCGAAATGACCGGATTGATGAATTGATGATTTGATGAATAATAACTTTTTTAAGAAGTTCAACATAAAACTCTGCGTGAATCTGTGAAATATACTCTGTGTAACTCTATGTTTATAAAAAAAATATTTTATCGAAACACACTTGCCAAAAGTCAATATCTCCCGTTTAAATAATTTCTGCAACCGTAAAAGTACTACCGCCGACAAAGATCAAATCGTCTTTATCGGCTAATTTAAGAGCGGAATTGTATGCTTGTTTAATTGAAGGAAAACTTGGGCCGGTCAAGCCGTATTCTTTGGCTTTTTTTAGTAAAATTTTTTCATCAAGCGCTCTGGGAATTTGTGCTTTACTGAAATAGTATTTGGCATTTTTCGGGAATAAAGGTAAAATACCATCCAAATCTTTATCATTAACAAAACTCAATACAAAATGCAGATTTTTATGAGGTGTTTCATTTATTTGTTGTAGAACGATTGACAAACCGTCCTGGTTGTGAGCCGTATCGGTGATAACCAAAGGATTGGTTTGTAATATATCCCAACGTCCGCGCAAACCGGTATTTTTTATCACGTTTTTTAATCCGTCTTTAACGGCATTCCCGGGGATTAACCATCCTTTTTTTCGTAATTGTTCAACAGCAGATAAAACCGTTTGAATATTTTCTTTTTGATAATTTCCTTTTAAATCACATTCATAAACCGGAAATTTTTCTGCTTCGGCATAAATAATTTGTGCATTTTTTTGTTTAGCGATTTTTTCAAAAACAGGAGACGTTTCCGTTTTTTTTTTGCCGATAACAACGGGTGTTTGATTTTTGATTATTCCCGCTTTTTCTGTCGCAATTTGGCTTAAAGTATTGCCCAACATATTTGTGTGATCCAATCCGATATTAGTGATAATACTCAATTCCGGCATGATAATATTGGTGCTATCCAAACGGCCTCCCAATCCGGTTTCAATAACGGCAATATCCACTTGGTTACGGGCAAAATATTCAAACGCCATGCCAACGGTCATTTCAAAAAAAGACAATTGCCTGTTCTTAAAAAAAATTTGATGGCGTTTAACAAAGTTGATGACATAATTTTTCGAAATCATTCCACCGTTAATACGGATACGTTCTCTGAAATCTTTGAGATGAGGAGAAGTATATAAGCCGGTTTTATAACCGGCTTCTTGCAAGATGGAAGCCAGCATATGAGAGACGGAACCTTTGCCGTTAGTCCCGGCGACGTGAATACTTTTAAATTGTTGAGAAACTTTACCTGAATATTGGTCAAACGCCTTGATATTATCCAAATTTTTTTTAAAAGCTTGTTTGCCTTGTCGTTGATACATAGGCAGTTGTGAAAACAGCCACTGGATAGTATCGTGATAATTCAATTTATTCGGTAATTTTAAAATTGTAGATAATTTTTCCTATTTGTGTATCGGGCGCTTTGGCATCGGGAGACCACTTGGTTTGTATAGCAGCCCGTTTGGCGGCATTGAGCAGACACGGTGCATTGTTGGTACTACCCTTAACACCTGGAATAGCTTTGATAACTTTTCCGTTTTTGTTGACAAATATTTTAACGACGACCCGCCCTTGTTCGTCACAATTGAAATGGGGTTTTGGTTTAGTCAGGACTCTTCGGTTTCCCAAACGGTAATTACCCGAACCGCCGCCGCCATTATGACCTCCGTTGCCGTAATATCCCGAAGCATTCGGGTCACCGGAAGTTTGACCTTTATCACCGCGTTGGTTATCATTACCTTCTCCGGATGAATTATTGTTATTGTCTCCGGGGGCATTCTTAACATTATTTAAAATATCGGTAATGTTTTTATCCGGTTTGGGCTTTGGTTTGGGTTTCGGTTTTGCCGGTTTTGTAGCCGGTTTGGGCTTGTTTTTTTTCTTTTTTTCTTTGATAACCGGAGCATCTTCCGTGTTTTGAGTCAAGACTTTTTCTTTAACTTGGGGTTTTACCCTTTCCCGGACTTGTTCCTGTTTTTGAAGTTCCGGTTTGGGTGGGGTGTTACGCTGTGGTTGAATGACGCCTTTACCCATCGAACTTGTTCCGAAATTGACGGCAATACCCGTTTCAGGCGGTGGATCCAAATATGTCAATCCACTGATAAACATAAGAATTATCAACAATATCATGACGATAGTTGCTTCAATCAGGGCTTTTTTCTTATGTTTATCTTCTTGGTTCATCTGTTGTTGGTTAACTGTTATTTGATTGTCGGATGACCGATGTTATTAATTATCAATTTTCTTTTATTTAAGATGCCTTCCCGACTTTCGTCGGGACAGGCTGTCGCCCCTTCGTCATCCCGACATACGTTGGAATCGGAATGATAACTGCTGTTATTTCGAACGTTCTACCTGTCATTTCGATCCCTACGAAGGTAGGGAGTGAAATCCGGTCACTGAGCCTGTCGAAATATCAACTCATTCAGGCCTTACCGCTAAAATTACTTTATAATTATTCTTATTGGCAATATCCATTACGTAAACGGCATTTTCAATCGGAACGCCTTCTTCAACCCGCAAAATAATTACAGGTTTTTTCTCTTTGGATAACAACGCTTTGAGATGTGTTTCCAAATTCTCTTTTTCTATTCTTTTTTTGTTGATATAATATTCGAGTTTTTTGTTGATACTGACCGACAAATTTTGACTGTGTTCTGTTTTACCGTGTGCTTTCGGTAAAACCAAATCCAAAGCATCAGCTGTAACCAAAGTGGAAGTCAACATAAAAAATATTAACAACAAAAATACGATGTCTGTCATGGACGACATGCTAAATTCTGGACTGACTCTATTTCTACCCTTGATATCCATATCCGTTTAGCTTGGTTCATTAAGTAAATCTAAAAATTCAACGGCATTAGCTTCCATTTGATGTACCACTTTGTCAGTTTTTACAACCAAATGGTTATAAGCAATGTATGCGATAATCCCGACAATCAAACCGGCTACCGTAGTGGTCATTGCCGTATAGATACCTTGCGCCAGTGAAGCGACTTCTATCTTACCGCCGCCGCTAGCCATATTGTGAAATGCTAAAATCATACCAATCACCGTTCCGAGGAAACCGATCATAGGTGCCGCACCGGCAATTGTGGCTAATGTGCTGACATTTTTTTCCAATTTTGACACTTCTAATTTTCCGGCATTCTCAATGGCTTTGTTGATATCGTCCAATGGTTTTCCTATCCGGCTGATACCTTTTTCTATCAAATTGGCAACGGAACTATTGTATTGTTGACATAATACTTTTGCCCCGTCAATATTTCCGGTTTTGATGTAGGTTTTAATTTGATTCATAAAACTGGGGTCAACTTTTGAAGCTGCTTTAATAGCGGACAGTCTTTCAAAATAAATGACCAACGCTACAAACAGCATGACAAACAATACGGCAATGATAATAATACCGCCTGTTCCGGAATTCATAATCAAATCGATAACCCGTAATTTTTTTTCTTGTGAAACCACTTGTCCGGCAACTTCACCGGCTTTTGCAATTGTATCATGTACTTGAGTGGCTTGTAAAAGACTTAATAGATTCATAGTTTTTATATGATTTTGTGTGACTTTTTTTATTGATAAGACTTAATACAACTAAAAAACGAAAGTAAAAAAAAAATAGTATATAAGGCATATTTTTTTTATGATTTTGTGTGACGGTCATAAAATACTGTGTAAATTCAATAGCGCAAGAAGTAATCGGGAATAATCTGTAAACAGGATAATTCTTGTCACTGGGTTGGGTCGGAAAAACACATCTTCTATTAGAAAGTGCGCTACAGAAACTACTCCTAAAATATTCAACTCGATTTTTTTACTTTCTACTAACTTAAAATTAAAAAAAATAACTGTTTTTTTACAACGAATGCCGTATATTTGCCGGTATGGAATATCCTTCGAAACTATTAACCGAAATAGTTAGTGAAATAGCTAAATTACCCGGTATCGGAAAGCGGACAGCTTTACGGTTGGCTTTATATTTGTTGAAGCAGCCGGTAGAACAAAGTGAAAATTTGTCACAAGCAATTATTAATTTTCGTAAAGATATAAAATTTTGTGAAGTCTGTAATAATATTTCCGACAAACCCGTATGTGATATTTGCAGTGACCCGTCACGTCAGCATCAACTTATCTGCGTGGTAGAAGATGTGCGTGATGTCATGGCTATTGAAAGTACGGGAGAATATCGTGGGGTATATCACGTTTTAGGCGGTTTAATTTCGCCCCTTGACGGTATCGGCCCTTCTGATTTGTCTATTGATAAATTAATAGAACGAATTGAAAATCGAAAGATTGATGAAATTGTCTTAGCGTTAAGTGCAACAGTTGACGGAGATACAACCAATTTTTATTTGTATCGTAAAATTTCCGGATTGCCCGTTCATCCGGAAATATCAACCATTGCCCGTGGTATCGGTGTGGGAGAGGAATTGGAATATGCCGATGAAATTACTTTGGCCCGTAGTATTTTGAATAGGATTCCGTTTGAAAAATCTATTAAACAAGACAAGTAAACTGACAAAATTTCAGATTTTGTTTGGAACGGTTATTGTAGAGAATTTTAGTTAAAAAAAAGATGATTTATGGCAAAAGATGTGAAGATAGCCAATGGAAAAACCTTGTTGGAAATGCTCGGTGACGAAGCGGAATTAATACCTTTGTTGAGTCCCGAAGATGAAAAAAAAATGCAAGAGGCGGATGTGCCGGTTGAATTGGCTATTTTAACTTTGCGTAACAATATATTGTTGCCGGGAGTGGTTATTCCCATTTCCGTTGGAAGGGATCAGTCCATTCAATTGATAGAAGATGTCAACAAAAGCGGTAAAATTTTAGGCGTGGTTGCCCAACTCAATCCCGCTATTGAAATTCCTAAATCAGACGATATTTATAAAGTGGGAACGGTTGCCGAAATCAAACGAATTATCAAAATGCCCGACGGCAATTTGACCGTAATTATTCAAGGGATTAAACGCTTTCGTATCGATGAAGTGTTACAAGAAAATCCTTATATCAAAGCCAAAATCACGCCGCTTCACGATGTAAATCCCAAAAAATCCAAAGAACTGTCAGCTGTGGTCGATTCTATTAAAGAATTGGCTGTCAGTGTTATTAAGCTTAACCCAAATATCCCGAGTGAAGCTTCTTTTGCTATTGAAAACATTGATAGTCCGGTTTTTTTGGTCAATTTCATCACATCTAACCTTGAAACGGATGTCGCCAAAAAACAAGCTTTACTCGAGACGGATGATTTTATGGAAAGAGCAATGGGACTGATAAAATTGCTCGATGAAGAGGTACAACGTTTGGAACTTAAAAATGATATAAAAAACAAAACCCGTAAAGTTCTGGACAAGCAAAGTCGTGAATATTTTTTGCATCAGGAGATGCGAACGATTCAAGAAGAGTTGGGTGAAATGGGGCCTTTGCAAGAAATTGAAGAACTTAAAAAGAAAGCGGAAACCAAAAAATGGAAAGAAGACGTTAAAAAGCATTTTGATAAGGAATTAACCCGCTTAAAACGGATGAATCCTCAAGCGCCCGATTTCAGTATCCAACGTAATTATTTGGAATTAATGCTCGATCTGCCTTGGGACGAATTGTCAGAAGATAAAATCGATTTGAAATATGCCCGTGAAGTGTTGGACAGAGATCATTTCGGTTTGGAAGACGTCAAAAAACGTATTATTGAATATTTGGCGGTTTTAAAAATTAAAAACGATATGAAATCGCCGATTTTGTGTTTATACGGGCCTCCGGGAGTGGGTAAAACTTCTTTGGGTAAATCTATTGCCGAAGCTACGGGACGCCGGTATGTTCGTATGTCATTGGGCGGATTAAGAGATGAAGCCGAAATACGAGGTCATCGTAAAACATATATCGGCGCAATGCCCGGACGTATTATTCAGTCCATTAAAAAAGCCGGCACTTCCAATCCCGTGTTTATTTTAGATGAAATTGATAAACTCGGTAACAGTCACAGAGGCGACCCGTCTTCGGCCATGTTGGAAGTTTTGGACCCGGAACAAAACAGTGAATTTTATGACAATTTCCTCGAAATAGGGTATGATTTGTCCCGTGTGATGTTTATTGCCACAGCCAATTATTTTTACGATATCCCTTGGGCTTTGCGTGACAGAATGGAGGTAATCCCTATTTCGGGTTATACCATTGAAGAAAAAATCGAAATAGCCAAACGGCATCTGTTACCTAAACAATTAAAAGAACACGGCTTAAAAGAAGGTGATTTGAAATTGGGTAAAAAACAACTCAAAAAAATCATAGAATCTTATACCCGTGAGTCCGGTGTGCGTAGTTTGGATAAAATGATTGCCAAAATAGTGCGACATATTGCCAAATCAATCGCTATGGAGGAAGCATACAACAAAAAACCTTCATTGAAAGAGATTGAAAAAATTTTAGGAAAACCTAAATTTAATTTGGCGGAATATGAAGACAATAAAGTCCCGGGTGTTGTGACCGGTTTGGCCTGGACACGGGCAGGCGGTGATATTTTGTTTGTAGAATCCATTTTGGCAAAAGGAAAAGGACAATTGAATTTAACCGGTAACTTGGGACAGGTTATGAAAGAGTCTGCGCAAATTGCTTTGGCATATATCAAAGCCAAAGCCGGGGATATCGGCATTGATCCTGAAATTTTTGATAAATATCAAATTCACTTGCACGTGCCCGAAGGAGCGACGCCCAAAGACGGCCCTTCGGCCGGTATTACCATGTTGACTTCCATTGTGTCTGCATTGACCGGATGTAAAGTCAAATCTAATTTGGCTATGACGGGCGAAATTACTTTGCGGGGTAAAGTTTTGCCGGTTGGCGGCATCAAAGAAAAAATACTGGCAGCCAAACGGGCTAAAATCAAAGAAATTATTTTGTCGGAAGACAATAAAAAAGATGTGGCTGAAATCAATCCGGATTATATCAAAGGTTTGAAATTTCATTATGTTAAAAAAATGGAACAGGTCTTGGAGGTTGCTTTGCTGGATGAAAGTGAAAAGAGATAAATTAAAAAATTTTGCGTGATGTATCGAAGACCGGTCACTTCGATACGATTTTGTTCATCCCTCACAAAATCACTCAGTGACCTTTTTCAGTAAATGAAAATTAATTTGGTTGAATATTGTGAATGAAGAGAGTAACATTTCGAAATTACCGGCTTTGAATAACCAAAAAAATATGCAAGAAATAGAACGCAAATTTTTAGTAAAAAATGATGATTACAAGTTAGAAGCTGTGCAAGTGTATCATATTGTTCAGGCATATCTCAATCGTGATCCCCAAAGAACAGTACGTATCAGGATTAAAAACGGACAAGCTTTTCTGACTATAAAAGGGGCTTCAAATGATACCGGTACGACCCGGTTTGAATGGGAAACCGAAATACCATTGGACGATGCCAAAGCTTTATTGGATTTGGCCGAGCCGGGTATTATAGAAAAAGTGCGTTATATAGTGCCGGCCGGCGATAATTTGTTTTTTGAAATAGATGAATTTTTGGGTGATAATGAAGGCTTGGTGTTAGCTGAGATAGAACTACCCGATGAAAATACGTTTTTTAATAAACCTGTTTGGTTAGGCGAAGAAGTAACCGGTAATCCGGCGTACTATAATGCACAGTTGAGCAAGGAGAGTTAGTTCGAAGTAGCAAGTGCCAAGTGAGAAAGTAAATTAAAAGTTAGATTTTAGAAATTTGAAGTAGAGAGGTTTTGCCAAAATGTCTGATAAAAAATCTGAAATCTGAAATGAATAAAACATTTGACAACAAATACCCATCGACAATAGTTGGGCACAGCAAATAATCAGATAACCGGTTAACCGGTATCATCAAATAACATATCAACCAATAAAATACAAATCAAACTATCAACTTTTAACATTCAACTTTCAATTTATGATGCACATAAACAGCAAACTCCCCGAAGTGGAAACTTCCATATTTGCCGTGATGTCAGGTTTGGCAAACCGGTACGGCGCCATCAATTTGTCCCAAGGATTTCCTGATTTTCCGGTATCACGGGAATTAATACACTTGGTTCAAAAATATATGCTGGCAGACAAAAATCAATACGCCCCGATGCCCGGTGTGCCGGAGTTGCGACAAGCTATTGCAGGAAAAGTTCAAAAAACTTACGGAAAAAAAATTAATCCCGACACCGAGATTACTGTAACTGCCGGTGCTACGCAGGCCCTTTTTACGGCTATAACGGCCTTTGTCAGTGAAGGTGATGAAGTGATTATTTTCGAACCCGCTTATGATTCTTATGCCCCAGCGGTTAAACTTAACGGAGGGGTGTGCCGGCATATTTCGTTGTCTGCACCCGACTTTAAGATAGATTGGGAAATTGTTAAAGCTACTATAAACTATAAAACCAAATTAATCATCATCAATACACCGAATAATCCGGGCGGTTTTGTGTTCAATGAAAACGATATGAGAACATTGGAAGACATGACGAGAGATACGGATATCATTGTTATCAGTGATGAAGTTTACGAACACATTATTTTTGACGGATTGATCCACGAATCGGTATTAAAATTCGATGAATTATATCAAAGAACTTTGGCTGTATATTCGTTTGGTAAAACTTTTCATGCTACCGGTTGGAAGACCGGCTATGTTATTGCGCCCGAAATACTGACCAATGAGTTTAGAAAAGTACATCAATTTAATGTCTTTTCGGTAAATACGCCCATTCAATATGCTTTAGCGGAATATTTACAAAATCCTGAAAATTACTTACAATTACCCTTGTTTTATCAAGCTAAAAGGGATTTTTTTGTCAAACATTTGAAAGGGGCACGATTTAAAGTCATACCTTCTCACGGGACATATTTTCAATTATTAGATTACAGTGAGATTTCCACTATGCCCGAATACGATTTTGCCGTGTGGATGACCAAAGAAAAAGGAGTGGCGGCGATTCCCGTTTCGTCTTTTTATCATGAAAAGAAAAACCAACGGATTTTACGCTTTGCATTCCCCAAGGAAGAAAAAACTTTGATAAAAGCAACTGAAATATTGAAGCAAATATGAGTGATGTTGTTGACATAGCACTAATACAAGGGGATTTGGTTTGGGAAGATGAAATTGCAAATTTGAAAAAATTTGACGGTTTACTAACGCAGATTGAACCGCATACGGAAATTATTGTTTTACCTGAAATGTTTGCAACGGGTTTTACAATGAATGTTCAAAAATTTAACAAACCTGTTGGTTATCAATCATTTGAGTGGCTCAAGAGAAAAGCTTCCGAATTGGATAAAATAATTGTAGGAAGTTTATTGACAGAAGAGAAGGGTAAATATTACAACCGGATGTATTGGATGCGCCCCGATGGTAGTTACGATTATTATGACAAACGGCATTTGTTTCAAATGGGCGGGGAAGATAAAGTGATGACCGCCGGGAATAGAAAAGTGTTTGCAGCATACAAAAACCGCCGTTTTCAATTACAGATTTGCTATGATTTACGTTTTCCGGTTTGGTCCAAAAATAATTACGACCCGGCGACCGGTACCTATGATTATGATGCCGTGCTTTATATTGCCAATTGGCCCGAAGCCAGAAAACAAGCTTACATGTCACTGTTGACAGCCAGAGCGGTAGAAAATCAAGCTATTGTGATATGGGTCAATAGAGTAGGGAAGGATGCCAAACAAGTAGAACATTCCGGTGACTCTCAAGTTGTTGATGCTCATGGAGATATATTGGTAAAGGCATCTGCCGGCAAAGAGGAAATAATCAATTGTAAACTCGATTTTTCGGCAGTTGATAGCCTGCGAAAAAACTTTAAAGTTGGTTTAGATTGGGATAAATACCGGATTTTTTTGTGATTTTTGTAAGAAAAGATTTGCATTAATAAATTTTTTCTTATTTTTGTATAGTTAATCTAAAAATATCCATTATGAAATCATTATTTTCTTTTATTGCAAGTTTTGTTCTATTATCGGTAAATGCACAGTTTATCAATAAAGGCAACTTGAAAATTTCGTCCGGCACAACTTTGTACGTCAGTATGGACTTTATCAATGATACCGGCGCATCTTATTCCAATGACGGGACGGTTGTTTTTAAAGGTGATACGTTTACCAATGACGGTACCATGGATGCAACTTCTACTTCCGGGACCACAGAATTCAGTGGTGCCAATCAACAAACCATAACAGGAAATTCAACAGCTAATTTTCACAATTTTAATATCAATAATACCAATAATTCCGTTGTGCAGCAATCTATGGTTGAAACGGATAATATGTCCGTATCGAACGGAAACAAGGATTTTGATTACAAAGTGGCCACAGATAAATCATTAACTGTTAACGATGTTTTGACAACTGACGGTGATATCAGATTTATGGGTACTTCCCAATTGGTTCAAACACATAACGGAACTAGTTCGGTTACGGGTAACGGATACATATGGATAGACCAGCAAGGTACAACAAACCAATACCGCTATAACTATTGGTCGGCTCCGGTTAATCGAAGCGGTAGTTGGCAAATGGGATTTTTAAAAGATGGGGCGCAAGGAGATAATGATAATAATTCATCATATCCAGATATACTGACAATAAGTAGTACGGCAGCAACTAATGATTTACCGTCTCAATCTCATCCAGTAACTTTAAATGCCTATTGGATTTGGACTTATAACGGACCGGATAATAATGGTACCGGTTGGGATTATAAAGGGGCAACCGGAACACTTGTTGCGGGAGAAGGCTATACGATGAAAGGACCCGGGGTTACCGCAACTCTGACAAATGGAAACGGTTCAAATACAACCGAATACGACAGTTGGACTTTTGCCGGAACAGCCAATGACGGAGAATATACTTTATCAATATCCAATGCAGCACCTGATGGACACGACAGATTGATAGGAAATCCCTATCCTTCGGCATTGGATGCAGATGCTTTTATTAATGATAATACCAATGTTTTTAACGGTACTTTATATTTTTGGGATCATGTAGGTGGTAGTGACCACTATGCCGCTCATTATGTTGGTGGGTATGGTACTTACACATTATCAGGAGGAACACCCGCACCGAATATTACTGGTGCTAAAACGCCCAAACGTTATATACCCGTAGGACAAGGTTTTATGGTATGGTCAGAAACAGGTAATACCGGTGGCAATATCGTCTTTAAAAATTCTCAACGTGTTTTCCAAACCGAAGGGATAAGCAGTGTGTTTATCAGACCCAATAGCAATTTAACCGATATCCGTATTGGTATGACTACCCCCTCAAATTATCATCGTCAATTGTTATTGGCTGTAAGAAATAACACTACCAACGGTATTGATGTGGGATGGGATGGCCCTAATTTTGATACCGATTTTCCCGGTGCCGAAATGTCATGGTTGATTGATAACAGAAAATATGTCATTCAAGCGATTCCGCAAATTTCAACGGATTCGGCTTTACCGTTAAAAGTTGAAATTACTTCTGACGGTGCCGTAACGTTCACTTTGGATGAAGCCACTAATTTACCTGCCGGTATCACAAATTTATATATTCACGATATTTATGATGATACTTATCATTTGATTACCGATACCGATGATTTTGATGTCTTTTTAAATGCCGGTGTCTATGATGATAGATTCGAACTGGTATTTGAAGACCGTTCTGCAAATAATACCGAAGCATTGCAATTGCAAAATGTGTCGGCTTACTTTAATTCCAATACAAAAGAAATTGTTATCCGCAATACTAAAAATCAATTGATTAATAAAGCTAAATTGTTTGCCTTAACCGGCCAACAAATCATCTCTCAAAAACTGGATACCGATGATGCAGAAATCAGAATTCCGGCCCAAATTACAACCGGTATTTATCTCTTAAATGTTATTTCAGGAGACAAAGTTTATACAACTAAGCTCATGATTAAATAAAAATCAATATTCATTTTATAATAAAAAGAGGCTGTCTCAAAAGTAATAGAGACGCCTCTTTTTTTGTTTAATTTTTTTAATTTTCGGCATAAATTATTTTTTCATCAAATATTTTTTATAACACT
>JALVST010000049.1 GCA_027024205.1 Flavobacteriales bacterium
TTCGTATATTCGTTTTAAAGATGAAACAGGGCATTGGTATAACGTAGAATTGACCAACCAAATGTTTACTACAAATTCTATGATTTTAGGTTCGGGCTACATCAAAGCGGAAGCCTTACAAAGCAAAATTTATATGGCAAATCTTGATAAAAAACAATTTTTGTCTTTAATGTTAGTCGATATGGCAAACGGCTATATTCACAAATTCGGTTATGATGAATTTGTTAAAAAAATTATTGATAAAGCCTTGATTTTATATCCAAACGGCATTAACGCCAATATGCTCAATTCCAATTTTTTAACCTACAAATTTGAATATTTTTGTCATAAATTCGGTATTAATCCGAGAAATCATCAAGAATTACAAAAAATCAAGTATTACCCGAAACTTGTCGGTATGCTCAATCAAGTAAATGCACAATATCGTAAAATCGATAATTTGGGATACGAACCTATGCCCGAAGATGCTTATCAAAAATGGTTAAATTCCTTGCAAAAAGCCAAACAAGAACAAGAAAGCAAAAGCATTGAAAACAGATTTAAACTCAAATTAAACACTTTTAAAAACTAATGAAACCGACATGATTAAAATAATTATTAAACACACAACGAAATGATTATTTTAATCATCAAAGGTTACATCTGACCATAATGTTAAATAAAAAATAAACAGATGAAAAAATTTATCATCATATTTATCCTGTTAAACTTCTTTCAATCTTTTGCACAAGACCGTGAAAGTTTGTATCAAGATGCCTACAACCAATTATCCGAAATGTTGGAAGGCAAGCAAAAAATTGATTTTAAAAAGGCGGTATTTTTGGTTGAAAATGCGTATTTGTTAGGCAATTTAGATACGGTTAGAGTTAATCGTCAAATCAATTTCTTAAAAAATCTTTGCATAAAAGTATCTGAAAATCAAAAGCTTTTATACGATGAAAAAGACAGCCTGACAATCAAAAAATACGCAAGTATTTTTACCGTGATGAAAGACAGTATTCCAATGATTAATCAAAAAGGTAAGAAGTTTATTCATATACCTTTCACTTATGATTTTAACGACGTTTTCGGGCATCAACATTGGACAAATATGTTCGTTAACAAATTATTAGATACGCATAAAGGCAATTGTCATTCTTTGCCTTACCTATACAAAATTCTTGCACAGGAATTAGGCGTAAACGCCAATTTGGCAGTGGCACCCAATCATTTTTATATCAAACATCACAGCTTGAAATTCGGTTGGTATAATACCGAACTCACAAGCGGAATTTTTCCCATTGATGCGTGGTTAATGGCGTCCGGCTATATTCATTTGTCAGCCATACAAAATGGCGTTTATATGAAAGCTTTGAACGAAAAAGAAAGTATTGCGCTTTGTTTGGTAGATTTGGCACAAGGTTATCAAAAAACGGAACTTTTTGATATTGATTTCGTTATCAAATGTGCCGATAAAGCCCTTGAATATTTTCCGAATTTAGTAACCGCAAGAATTTTGAAAACCGAAGCGGAAGGCAAAAAAATAAATGATTTGCTTTCTGTGTATGGTGCCGATTTTTCAGACGTATTAAAATTTGAGAAAACAAGAAAAATGTTTTATAAAATTCAAAACGAACTTACCGAAATATACGAATTGGGTTATAGAGAAATGCCCGAAGAAATGTATTTGGAATGGTTGGTTTCGTTAAAAAAAGAAAGAGAAAAATACACTAACAAAAAAATTAATATATTTACAAAGTCAAAATAATTATGAAACGATTTGTCCTACTTATTTTATTTTATTTTCGGTCAATATATCTTTTGCACAAGTAAAAGAACATTTGTCCGAAAAAGAAAAAGCTAGAAGAGAAAAGAATATACAAGCAGGAAATCCTTTTAAACGTTTTGGATATAAACCGAAAATTGCCACATTAAGCAAAGGAAAGTATCTGGAATTTCACGATTTGGACACGATAATGAAAATTGGTTCCTTTGTATTCAACACACGGCAGAAAAAGATAATCGGTTATGTAAATTTAGACACGGTTCATTCCGAAGCAATTTTAAATCCACAATTGATAAGCCGTTGGTTTAGTCCGGACCCTTTAAGCGAAGAATATCCTAGTTGGTCGCCTTATAATTTTACGATGAATAATCCTATAAGATTTATTGATCCTGATGGGAAAGCGCCGGAATGGATTGTTGGAACAGATGGAAAAAAGGTAACATACACAAAGAACAAGGATGGTTCTATTACTTGGAGTAGTAACGCATCGGATGATGTCAAAACAATTGGTAATGCAATGCTTAAAACAGAGCAAGGCACTGAATCTCTTGATAATTGGATAAATTCTACTGAAACTGCATATGTTATCAAAATTGATAGAAATACACCAGCAAAAGATGCGCCTGGATATGCCGAAAGTGACCCATCAAAAGATAGTAAGGGTAATAATATTATAAAAAATGGAGTTTATGAAAAAGTAATAGTAATTTTTTATGACAATGCAATTAAGGAATGGAGTCAGGATGAAAGATCTAGATTTTTTGGCGCATCCCTTACAGAAATTTATGGGGCTAATGCATCTCACGAAGAAGGGCATAGCAGACCAAGTCAGATAGTTTTAGATAAAAAACACCCTAATGAAAAATCGCAAAATCCATCTAAAAATATTCCAATGTATAACGAAATCAGATATAGAGATCAATACAATAAAAATGATGATAGTTGGAAAGAACTGTATAAAAGAAATAAACGACTTAAAAATTTTTAGATAACTATGAAAACAAACAATAAATTTATAGCATCAATATTTTTTTTTATTTTAATCGTTACTAGTTGTAACTCTTCATTATTTGTGAACAAAAATATTTTATTAAAAAATGCAGCAAAATATAATAAAGAATGTATTCCGCTTATTAGAAACTCTACAAACGATACATTATCATTAAGTAATAATAATAAATGTATCAAAATTGGAAAAAATAAGTTTGCAATTGGGAGTTTAAAAAATGGTAAAAAAATTGGCATTTGGTATTATTACCAGCTTGATACAATAACAGGTAAGTCCGATTGCCAATATATTTTAAAATTTTATAATAACAAAAAGAAACTTTTGTATTCATCGGGTTTTGTTAATGAAAAATATTTTTAATTTAATTTCAAGAATAATTATTAATTTTCTACAAAATCATGTGCCTAACACAGTGTATAGTTAATGGCGGTTAGTCGTTGATATTCAGTATATTGCATTTAATCAAAGACAGTGCTAAAATGAAAATTAAGAGCTATAAAATCCGCCACTAACCATACACGTTACCGGCATCTCACAATTTACCGGACTACATTAAATTACATTAAATTAATAAAGAGTCCAAAACATTGTTAATTGCATCCCAGGTTCAAAATGACATCTAAACTAAATTTATTATGTGGTTTTGACAGCCTGATTATATTTAGCGTAAAGAATTTTTTTATTAAATTTGTTTTACAAATGAATAAAAGCAAAAACTACGATGACTTTTTCATTATTTGAAGATGATTTTTAACCCGGTTTCTTCCAAGGAGCTATTATCGGTGCTATAACCATTTTGGTTTGGAACTATTTTTACAATAAAAATAAAAAATAAACAGATGAGAAAATACTTAATTTATTTCTTGACAGGTTCATTAATAGTGATTGCCGGTGCTTTGTTAAAAATTTTGAATATTTATGAAAAAGTTGAATACATTTACATTTTAGGATTTCTGTTTGAGACTTTTGCTATTATCAACATTATAAGAATTATTAAAAAAGATGCTGACCGGTCATAATATTTTTTACTTCTGCTCTTTTCCGTTGTCCCGGAGCAACACTCATTTAATATTCCGGACTTTTTTCATTAATGCTTTAACTTTATCCCCATCAACATCATTCGCCCAATAACCGTCTTTTTTAAAATACGATCCTATTATCAACCCATCGGCAACGGCTAAATAATCCGCCACATTATTCAAATTAACCCCCGATCCTATCAAAACCGGTAAATCCGTTGCTTGCTTGACCTTTTTCAGTTCATTGATGTCTGCTGTATCACCGGTGTGCATACCCGTTACAATCAAGCCATCGGATAAAAAGAAATCGGCAGCATGGGCCATTTCCACAATATCCAAATCGGCCGTAAGGGCATGCGAACTGTGTTTCTTTTTAATATCGGTAAATATAGCGATATGCTCTGCGCCTATATATTTACGGTAGCGGAGCAGTTCAGCCGCTTGACTGTCTATATAACCTTCATCTGCCAGATGACCAAACACAAAACCTTCGGCTCTAATAAAATCGGCACCAGCTGTGTAAGCCGCCGCCAAAGCGGCTTTGTTGGCTCCGGCCAGTATCTGAATACCCAAAGGCAAACCGGTTTCTTTTTTTGTCAAATAAGCAATTAAACCTGTCAAAGTGCTGATTTCGTGTCCTACATCGTTTTTTGTATAAGGCACATCGTGCATATTTTCAATCATTAAGGCATCAATGCCGGCTTGTTGGTAAATACGGGCTTCATCCAAAGCTTTCCGGATGATTTGATTCACACTGCCGGCATATTGAGGCGTGCCGGGCAAAGCTTGCAAATGAATCATCCCTATAACCGTTTTGTTTTGTCCGATTATTTTTTTAAACCTTCGGGTCATTTTTTCATTTTTATCTTGTAAATTTATCAAATATTTTAAAATCTATGTCCAAGAAACCTAAAATTTGCGTTTTCGGCGCCGCCAATGTTGATATTACGGGGTTTCCCGATACGGAATTGGTATATAATGATGCCAATACCGGGCACATGAAAACCGCTGCTGGTGGCGTGGGTCGCAATATTGCCGAAAATCTCAAATATTTGGACTTTGAAGTGGAACTCATCAGTATTTTCGGTGACGATCCGCTAAGTGATTTTCTGATTAAAGATTGCCAAAACAAAGGTTTATACATTGACAGGAGTTTATTTCTCAAAGACATGCCCGCTTCTACTTTTATTGCCGTTCTCGACGACCATAATGATTTGGCGGTAGGCATATCGGCTATGCAATTGTATGACGATATAGATGAGGATTTGTTTATTACCAATTTTCCCGGGAAAATAGAAGCGGAATATGTAGTTTTGGAAACCAATCTGTCGAGCCGGATTTTAGAAGCGATTGTTGAAAAGTATCCCGGTAAAAAATTGGTGTTGGATACCGTTTCAGGCAAAAAAGCTTTACGGGCAAAATCTGTCTTAAAAGACATTTATATATTGAAAACCAATTTATTAGAAGCAGAAGTGCTCAGTGGTATCAAAATACAAAATGACCGTGATTTGAAAAAATTAATATACTTTTTTCTAGTGAAAGGTGTTACAAAGGTTTTTATTACTTTGGGCAAACAAGGCGTAATTTACGGCACTCAAAATTTAATTGAAAAACAAAATCCCGTCCCGGCAACAGTTAAAAATACCACAGGTGCCGGCGATTCATTTGTGGCCGGTTTGGTTTATGCCGATGCTTTGCATAAAAGTGTGAGAGACATGGCAACTTTTGGTATGCAAATGGCGGCGTTGACGGTCAGTCACCATGAGGCTGTCAATCCGGATGTAAGAAATTTAGTATCAAGTAGCGACGCTCTACAAGAGCGTCAAAATTGAAAATGGAAAATTTTTCCTCATTTCTTTAAAATAGAAGTAGAATTATGATATGAAGTACAAAACTCACTTTCAACTTTTAACTAAGGTCACCGAGCTTGTCGAAGTGCAACTTTCAACGCGTATAACCAAATGAGCAACTACATCGACATAAAACCCGAAGTAATCCAAGCGCTCCAAAACAACCGCCCTGTTGTGGCACTGGAATCCACCATTATTTCACATGGCATGCCTTATCCTAAAAACTTGGAAACAGCTTTACAGGTGGAAGCAGTTGTGAGAGCTGAAAGTGCCGTTCCGGCGACCATTGCATTGATAAATGGCAAAATAAAAGTTGGATTGAACAGAGAAGAAATAGAATTTTTAGCTAAAAAAGGACGCGAAGTCATTAAGACCAGCCGGCGGGATATCCCTTATGTGTTATTACACAAACTGACCGGCGCCACAACCGTAGCGGCTACAATGATAGCCGCCGAAAGTGCAGGTATCAAAATTTTTGCTACCGGAGGAATAGGCGGGGTACATCGCGGGGCAACCGAAACTTTTGATATCTCCGCCGACTTACAAGAACTGGCACAGACCAATGTAGCTGTGGTTTGTGCCGGAATCAAATCCATATTGGACTTGGGACTGACCCTCGAATACCTCGAAACTATGGGCGTGCCGGTCTTGGGTTATAAAACAGATGAATTACCGGCATTTTATACCCGTAAAAGCGGCTTTAAAGTCGATTATAAAATGGAAAATCCACAAGAAATTGCCGACTTGCTAAAAATTAAATGGGCAACCGGACTGGATGGAGGCGTTGTTATTGCCAATCCGGTACCCAAAGTTTATGCGTTAGACGAACAGATTATGAATAAAGCCATAGAACAAGCGCTTGCTGAACAGCAAAAAGCTGGTATTAAAGGCAAGGAAAGCACCCCGTTTTTATTAGCAAAAGTTAAAGAACTGACAAGCGGACAAAGTTTAGTTTCCAATATTGAGTTGGTGCTTAACAATGCGCGTTTGGCCGCCAGGATTGCCAGATTTTTGATCAAATGATTTACCGTAATCTTTCAAATTGTCTTTATATCATCATTAATTTACATAAATTTGCATGTTATTAAAAATATCAATTGTTACTCAATGAAATATCTCCGGTATCTTACCATTATTTTTCTGATTTATGCTTGTGCCAGAGTAGGCAAGCCTACCGGTGGTGACAAAGACGTCACACCACCGAAATTATTACTTAGTGTACCGGCAAATGAATCGCTAAACTTTAAAGGACAGGAAATAATTTTGGAATTTGACGAATACGTTACGATTCGTGAACTAATGAAAAATCTATTGATTTCACCGCCACTCAAAAATCAACCCGTTATCAAACCTGCCGGTATCGCATCCAAACGGTTTAAAATTGAGTTTCAAGATAGCCTTAATCCCAATACCACCTATCAAATCAATTTCGGAGAGAGCATTGCCGATTATAATGAAGGCAATAAACTGAAAAACTTTAAATTGGTTTTCTCGACGGGACCCGTTATAGACAGCTTGTCGTTAAAAGGTAAAGTAACTCCCGTACATTTTGACAAAAAACCGGAAATTATTTTAGTAGGATTGTATAAAGCCGGAACCTTTAACGATTCATTGGTATTTAGACAAAAACCATATTATGTGACCGTAGCCGATGATAAGGGTAATTTCGAATTAAATTTTTTAAAAGCCGGCACTTACCGGATTGTAGCTTTGGAAGATAGCAACCATGATTACAAATATCAACAAGGAGACGAAAGTATCGGTTTTATAAACAAAACGGTTATAATCCCGGGAGATAGTTTAATTCAATTGAATTTGTTTAAAGAACTACCACCGTTTAGTGTTGAAGATATTGAACATAAATCGGTTAATCATATTCTCGTCAAATTTAAAGGACATCCGGACAGTCTGAAAGTAACCATCAAATCACCTTTAAAACGGCAACTGAGTTTTATCAATAACGATGAATGGCATTTATGGTATGAAACGAAACAAGACAGTATCAAACTGGAAATTCCTTTAACCGGAGGACGTATCAGAAAATTTTACCATAAACGTAATGACAAAATAGATTCGTTGCAAGTTATGTTGGCTGTAAACAACCGTCTCAATCCTTTGGATTCGGTTATGATAAGTGCCAATATGCCGCTTGATAAAATAGACAGCAACAAAATACAACTACTGGCTGACAGTGTAGCGGTTCCCTTCGGTTTGATACATTTGGCAAAAAGACGATTTAATCTAAAATTTGATAAAATTTCAGGCAAAACTTACAATTTGACGCTATTACCAGGTGCCGTAACCGGATTTACCGGACCGGTTAACGAAGATACACTTAAAAAAAATTTTAAAATACCCGGAAAAGAAGCTTTCGGAAAATTAATATTGCATTTAAACAATACGCATCAAATCCCGCTGTTTATAGAATTGATTAAAAACAACAAAACAGTCCGTAAAACCCCTACCCAAAACGGCAACGATTTTACAATGACATATCTAACCCCGGGTACTTATTCCTTGCGAATTATTGTCGATACCAATCACAATAATCTTTGGGATACCGGCAATTACCTGAAACACATTCAGCCTGAGCAGAGCCTCGAACCGGATAAAAAAATTGAAATACGTGCCAATTGGGATGTAAACCAGTCTTTGATTCTTGACGAATTAAAATGATTATTAAAAAGTCCCGTGAATAACAATGTTTTCTTTAATTCATTAAATTTTAGTATTAAATTACAATTTATACATGATGAAAAGTATAGGTGGTTGCAAAATCTTTTATTTATAATTTTTTGATAATCTACACAATTTGAAATATTAAGCTGAAAAATACATAAATTTGCAATCTCCTTATCAAGAGGAACTTCCAAATATGAATTTAATCATCGACATAGGTAATACCGGTATTAAATTAGCTGTCTTTAATGATAAAAACAGGCTAATGTATTGGCAAAGAACCAATCATCTGAATTGTACCGGAGATTTAGAGCAAATAATCAGCCGGTTTCCCGTCCGTAATGCCATTATTTCTCAAGTCGGTAAATCCTTAAAAGAATTGGAAAATTTTTTGTCAAAACAAAACATCGCTTTTATAAAACTCCATGCCGGATTGACTTTACCGTTTGATATAGCTTATAAAACACCGGAAACCATCGGGGCTGACCGCCTCGGATTAGTAGCCGGTGCCGTTTTAAAACATCCGGAAGGCCATAAATTAATCATAGATGCAGGCACTTGTGTCACTTATGATTTTATCGACTACCATAATGTGTATCATGGCGGTGCTATCTCTCCGGGTTTACAATTGCGGTTTAAATCTTTAAACGATTATACCGCCAATTTACCCCTGCTACAAGCCGGCGACAAAAAAATACCCTTTACAGGATACGATACCGAAACATCGATAAAATCCGGTGTTATATACGGTCTTGCCAATGAAATTGAAGGCTTTATTGTTAAATATAACTTAAAATTTCGGGATTTAAAGGTTTTTTTAACAGGTGGTGACGAGAAACTTTTGGATAGATACATAAAAAATAAGATATTTGTAAGCTCAAAATTCCTTCTGTTGGAAGGACTTAATTATATTTTAAATTTGAATAAATAATTTATGAAAATATTTCTCCGGTTATTTTTTGTTTTCATCATCACGGTTTCTTTTCAATCAAAAGCGCAAGATGGCTCTCCTTCGCCTTATTCATTTTTCGGATTGGGAGACACTTCATTTAACGGTACAACCGAAAATATTGCTATGGGGGGTATGCGTATTTATACCGATAGCATACATTATAATGTAAATAATCCGGCAGCTTTGACACAACTGAAATATGTCAATCTGAACATAGGTGTTTCTAACAGGTTTATCAATATGAGTGATCAAAGCGATAGCCATTGGGCTTCGGCTCACAATATTTCATATTTCGGATTAGGATTACCCGTTGGAAAAAAAATCGGTATCGGGATAGGATTGGTACCGGTAAGTTCCGGAAATTACCAAATTTTTGAAAAAGATAATTTGGGTACTTATACCTATAAAGGTAGCGGCGGTAATTCCAGAACATTTTTGGCTTTGGCATACCGGCTAACCAGTAATTTATCCATAGGCGCCGAATATCAATATTATTTCGGATTTTTAGACCACGAAAATTATTGGATTCCTAACGACCCTTATACATATACCAAAGAAAACAGCGATGTCAATTTTACCGGACACAGTTTTAAATTTTCAAGTATTTTCCGCTATAATTTAAAAAACCGGCACTATTTTAATTTGTCAGCAACATACCAGACGGCATCGGATTTTAAGGCTCATTACCAAAGTTTTACCAGATTGATAACCTCAACACCAAACGGAAATGATATTGTGGAAGAATTGAACCGAGCAGACAAAGACGATATAATCCGGTTTCCGGCAAGTTTTAACGCCGGGATCGGCTATGGAAAACACAACAGTTGGTTTTTGGGCTTTGAGTATAACCGGAATATGATGCAAAATTTTAAAAATCCATTCTTTGACCCGGCATATATACAATATCAAAATGCAACAGCTTTTAGATTGGGCGGTGTTTACACGCCTCAGTACAATTCAATTACAAAATATTGGAAACGAATAACTTACAGAGCCGGGGCCTATTATAAAAATACCGGTATGCTTATCTATAATACACCGGTTACGGACTTTGGCATAACTTTTGGATTGAGTTTACCGGCTCTTAGAAGATTATCCAATTTGAATATTGGATTTGAACTGGGACAACGCGGAAAAATTACCGGCAATTTGGTCAAAGAGCAATATATCAATTTACACATCGGCTTATCACTCAACGACCGCTGGTTTATCAAACGTAAAATCAATTAAATAAAAAAAATATATTATGAAAAGGATTTACACATTACTGGGAATTATTTTGTTCAATCCATTGACACTTCCGATTTATGCACAAGAAACAAACAATTGTGATGTCACATTGAGTTTGGAACACGATTACATTATTTCAAGAAAATATGATGATGCTTTGAAGTATTGGAATCAACTGGTTAAAGATTGCCCGAAACACAGTGAAGCAATCTATGCCGACGGTACAAAAATCTTTAAATACAAACTCAAAAAAGCCAAAGCGGCCAAAGATGAAGTAAAAGTCAAAGAATATGCCAATAAATTAATAGACTTGTATGACAAATGGCTGGCTTATTTTCCCAACTCTAAAAATACCGCCAAAGTTTATCATGATAAAGGATTGGTCATGTTAAACAACAAAATTGGAACGACCGGAGAATTATATAACGTGTTTAAAAAGGGCTATGATTTGGATAAAAGCAAATTTACCAATCCCAAAGCTATATACGGTTATTTTGATGCAGCAGTAAATTTATATAAAAACAAAAAATTGAGTTTTGAAGATTTGATCAATCACTACAACGACTTGACAGCTTCCATTGAAAAATTACGTGATAAATATACGCTCCAAATGGAAGAATTGCAAAAGAAAGAAGATGCCGGCGAATTAATGAAAAAAGAAGAAAAAAAACTCAAAGCTATCCGTAAAAATTTACCGGTTTACACTATTGTTGCCGATAATATGGATAAAATATTGGGCGAATTAGGTGATTGTAAACACTTGGTACCTTTATACAAACGTACTTTTCAAGATAATAAAAATAATCCCGGTTGGTTACGTAAAGCGGCTTCCAATTTGAGTAAAAAAGATTGTTCCAATGCGCCTATTTTTGAAAAATTAGTCGTTCAATTGGATAAAATAGAACCATCTTATAATTCGGCTTACTATTTAGGTATCTTAAAAGAAAAGAAAGGTCAAATCAATTCGGCTATTAGCTACTATAAAAAAGCTATTAGTTTGGCAAACAAAGCTTATGATAAAGCTAAAATTTATTACAAGTTAGCCAAACTATCTAAAAGACGCGGACAAAAAGCTCAAGCACGCTCTTATGCTTTAAAAGCTTTGGAATACAAACCTTCAATGGGTGGTGCTTATTTACTCATCGCAAGTTTGTATGCCAGCAGTGCCAACAGCTGTGGAAATGATGAATTCAGTAAAAGAGCTACTTATTGGTTAGCCGCTTCTATGGCAGATCGCGCCGCAAAAGTGGACCCTGCTTTGTCAAAAACGGCTCGCAAAATGGCCGCAGCATACAGAGCCAAAGCCCCCAGCAAAACCGATATCTTTATGAAAGGTATGGCCGGTAAAAAAATACCGATGAAATGTTGGATAGGCGGTAGTGTGACCGTCCCAAACAAATAAAAAATGTTTTCTCGGAAAAATATCATCAAAAGCATTGCGGTTATCAGCATGACCGCAGTGCTTTTTTCTTGTTCTAAAAAAGTAGAAGAAGTCAAACGCTTATACCGGGAAAACGAAACCATTCCTATTTCCGAAACCAAAAATTTTAAACTTACTTATACTTTATCCGGAGATAAAGTCATGATAATGACAGCACCGCTCATGATTGATTATACCAATCAACAAAAATTGCCATATCAATATTTTCCGGATAAATTTAAAATTGTAATTATCAACCCGGGAGATAATGATAAAACCGTGATAACCGCCGATAAAGCCTTTGTTTTTAAAAGTCCCGAACTGGCCGAACTTATCGGACATGTCCATATCAAAGGCGCCGACAATAGCAGTTTAGAAACCGGTCATCTGTACTGGGATGCCGTTAACAAACATATTTTCGGCGAAGAACAAACCACCATACGCCAAAACGACGAATTTATAACCGGTATTGGATTTGATAGCAGTCTTGATTTTAAAAATGTCCGTTTAAATAAAATTAACGGCGTCTTAAAAGTTCAAGATAGCCTTTAAGATAGAAAATGAACACTACTAAAAGTTACTGTTAATTTAAAAATATAAAATTTAAACGAATGAACATAATTTCATAATATTGAAACAATAAACTATGAAGCACAAAGCAAACTTTCAATTGGCACATTTCTTCATTTCCATATTTTATTTTATAATCATTTTATCCGTTTTTTTTGCTTGCAAATCCGGTGAAATCATCCCGCAAAAAATAACCGAAAAGCAACAACAATCCGAATCGGACAATTACTTTATTCAAGAAAAAATAAGCATTATCCCCAATCAAACTTTGTCCGTTGAAAAAAACGAATGGGGACAAAATTACTTGAAAACTTTACCGGGCCATCATATTATTATCAAATATTCGTATATTCAAATTCCGAAAGATACCGGCTTACAAGATGCCCGTTATACAGAAAACGTTTGGGTCGAAATACATGATAAATCGTTGAAAAACAACGATTTTGATAGTATATATTTTAAAAAAAATCCATTGTATGTACAAATTTACGGCTTTAGAAATGCCCAACTTATTCCCGTTTCAAATGCTGAAATGCATCTCAAACTGTTAGACAAACAAACCTTACAAATTATAATAGATATGCATAGCACAAATATGCTTATTCGTCAAAAAAACATTAAACAAACCGTAAAATTCGAATCAAAATGAAATATTTTTTCAGTTTACTATCTGTCATCATCAGCTTAAATATACAAGCACAAAAAAAACAAGCCTATCAAATTTTTACTGGTAGCGGCCATAAAACTTCCTACAAAAAACTTCTTAAAGCCGCCAGAAATGCCGACTTGGTTTTTTTTGGCGAGGAACACGATAATCCCGTAGCTCATTGGTTTGAATTGGAATTAGCTAAAGACTTATACAAAAGTACCGGAAAAAATTTAGTGTTAGGCGCCGAAATGATGGAAACAGACAATCAAAAACAAGTCAATGAGTATTTAAATGATTCACTCAATTATAAAAAATTTAAAAAAGAAGCCCGGCTTTGGCCCAATTTTAAAACCGATTACAAACCTTTGATGGATTTTGCCAAAAAACACCAATTACGTTTTATTGCAACCAACGTACCACGACGTTACGCCTCAAAAGTTTATCACGGTGGTTTTAAAGCTGTCGATACTTTGCCCCGGAAAGACAAACAATGGATAGCTCCTTTACCCATAAAATATGACCCTGAATTGTCACAATACAAAAAAATGCTTGATATGATGAAAGGCCACGGCGGCGAGAATTTACCGAAAGCCCAAGCCCTTAAAGATGCTACAATGGCCTACAATATTTTAAAAAATTATAAAAAAGGCGAATTATTTTTACATTTCAACGGAAGTTTTCATTCCAAT
Organism: Flavobacteriales bacterium; assembly: GCA_027024205.1. Lineage (GTDB taxonomy): Bacteria > Bacteroidota > Bacteroidia > Flavobacteriales > Flavobacteriaceae > WGBX01. Next base: position 13,833 of record JALVST010000049.1, read on the forward strand.
TACAAACAAGGAATCGTTTGGCACATAAAACAACAACAACCGGATTTAAAAATCGTCACTATCGACGTGGAAACGCAAGAAAGCTTGAAAAAACTGGATAAAAAACATCGTAATAAAGCGGATTTCGTTATTGTCGTCAATAGTAATTTTCCGCGATCTTACTAATCCGGATACTAATTATTAATAAGTAAATAAATATTTGAAAATTAAGTGTTTAAAATGAAAACAACTTTGGCGGGTGGCTCGAAGTAACATTAATACTTTTTTAATAAAATAACTGCTTAACTCCAGATACTTATATACAAAAGAAAGAAAAAAAAAATGATGTCTGATACCAATAACAAAATACTAATCTACACCGACGGTTCGGCTCTCGGCAATCCCGGGCCGGGTGGATATGGTATTATTATAAAAACTCACGACGGCAAACTAAAAAAAACTTTTTCAAAAGGTTTTAAATTAACCACAAATAACCGGATGGAATTAATGGCCATCATAGATGCGCTTAAAAAAATAAAAGACAAAAAACTACCGGTCGAGATTTACTCGGATGCCAAATACGTCGTCGATGCTATTAAACAGGGATGGATCAATAAATGGCGTGCCAATCGTTTTGCTAAAACTAAAAATCCCGATTTATGGCTTGAATTTTTAAAAGCTTCCGATGGTATCGATTACAAAATCTTTTGGGTCAAAGGGCATAATAATCATGCCGAAAATGAAGAATGTGACCGTTTGGCAGTTAAAGCCGCTAAAAATAATCCGGAAAATATTGATACCGGTTACCAACAATCAATTAATGGTAAAGGAGATACCTTATTTTAAAAAAAATCTGGTGTTGTGAAAAAAACTACCCGAAAAAAGTGGGTTCATACACACAAATACAAACAAACCTTATCTGACTAAAAACTTGTAAAAACCGCATTTTTGACGGTTATCACCTTAATCAAATAAGCATTCGTAAGTAATTTATAAACCGGTATTTTAACTTTAATTAGCGTTTATATAATTTTTTATTAAATTAACATTTTTTAAAGCAATTGTTAATAACTACTATAAAATATAATATTTTCAAGCTACCCGAATGTTAATAAATTATTTAAAAATTTTCTTTAAAATTTTTGGCTGTTTAAATTCAGTTTCATATTAAACAAATAAGCGAATTTTCCAAATTTATTTTTACTTTTTTATTAACACTCAACAGACATTTTATTGATAATTTTAATAAAGTATATCTTTCTGAAAATTAATAAAATACCATTAATAATAATCCAAATACACAAAAGAAACAACCAATATATATCATCATATTTTTTTATTTTAAAGCAAAGATAAATTATATTATAAAGTTTGTTAAAAAAAATCCTCTGTTCCTCAATTCCCCAAATTTAATGACGTAATTGTTGTATTAAACGATATACATTCATCAGAAAAGGAGATATTCATAGAAACTAATAAAATCATCAATTCATCAATATAAACCTTATCTTTGCAAAATAAATTTACTACCAATAATGGAAAAACATAAAAATTCTTTACTGATAAAAATTTTACAAATTCTCGGAAGCTACCCCAATAAATCTTTTAATTATAAACAAATTGCGGCTAAATTGGAATTTAATTCCGAAGAACTTCGAAAACAGATTCAAAAAGACTTACAAACACTTGAAAGACAGAAAAAAATTAAACAAACATCACGTGGAAAATTTAAAATCGTTCAAAAAACACTTTATATAGGGGTTATTGATATATTAAATTCCGGTAATGGATTTGCCATTGTTGACGAACTTGAAAATGACATTTATATACCGAATCACAGGTTAAATAAAGCTTTACATGGTGATATGGTCGAAGTCGAAATCATTAAACGGAAGCGAAATAAAAAATTTGAAGGAGAAGTTATTCGTATATTGGAACGAGCCAAAACTCATTTTACCGGTATTGTAAAAATGTTTAGAAATTATGCTTTTATAGATCCGGATGACATTAAAATGTATAAAGAAATTTTTGTTAGTAAAGATAATTTGAATGGTGCCAAAGACGGCGAAAAAGTGGTAGTGGAAATTTTTGATTGGCCTGAAAAAGTCGGTAGTCCTATTGGAAAAGTTATAAAAGTTTTAGGACAACCCGGTGACCATGAAGTAGAGATACACGCCATTTTGGGCGAATACGATTTACCTTACGAATTTGACCCCGAAGTACAAGCTTTTGCAGACAATTTACCCAAGAAAATAACGTCAAAAGATATTAAAAAACGCCGGGATATGCGTCATATTACGACTTTTACCATCGACCCGGTAGATGCCAAAGATTTTGATGATGCTTTGTCAATCCGTAAACTTGATAACGGCCGGTACGAGATAGGCATTCACATAGCCGATGTATCTCATTACGTAAAACCCGGAACTATTTTGGATAAAGAAGCTTTTAGCCGGGCTACTTCTGTATATTTGGTAGACAGGGTAGTACCTATGTTACCTGAAGTATTATCAAACGAATTGTGTTCGTTGCGGCCATACGAAGATAAATTAACCTTTTCCGCCGTATTTGAAATGGACGAAACCGGTAAAGTTTACAAAGAATGGTATGGTAGAACCGTTACACATTCCGACAGGCGGTTTACCTACGAAGAAGCACAGGAAATCATTGAAGGAGCAAACGGTGAATTTAAAGATGACATTTTATTGCTCGATAAAATTGCCAAAAGATTACGGGAACAACGCTTTAAAAACGGTGCTATAAGTTTTGAACGTACAGAAGTGCGTTTTAAAGTAGATGATAAGGGTAATCCTGTTGAAGTGTATTTTAAGGAAGGCAAGGATTCTAACAAATTGATAGAGGAATTTATGTTGTTAGCAAATAGAAAAGTAGCTGAATTTGTTACAAAAAGATTACCGCCAAAAAATAAAACTTTTGTATATCGCGTTCATGACGACCCGGCGCCCGAAAAATTGCAGAATTTGAATGCTATTGTTCAAAAATTCGGTTATAAATTGAATTTAAAATCACGCAAATCCATTATAAAGTCCATTAACAAACTCTTACAAGATATTCAAGACAAACCCGAAAAAAATATGATTGAAACCTTGACCATACGTAGTATGAGCAAGGCAATTTATACCACGGAAAATCGCGGACATTACGGATTAGCCTTTGATTATTATACGCATTTTACCTCGCCAATTCGCCGGTATCCCGATGTGATGGTACATCGTTTATTGCAAAATTATTTGAATAGAAAACAATCGCCTGATAAAGATGAATACGAGAAAAAATGTGTTCACAGTACCAATATGGAAATTCAAGCTACCAGTGCCGAACGGGATTCAATCAAATATATGCAAACCAAATATATTGAACATTATAAAGATGTACCGTTTGAAGGGGTAATTACCGGTGTCACCGAATGGGGTATATATGTGGAACTGACTGCCAATAAAGTGGAAGGATTGGTAAGACGTACCGAAATGCGTGATGATTATTACTATTATGATGAAGATGAATATGCGATGATAGGCGAAATCACAGGCAAAAAATACCAGCTCGGTGATATGGTTACCGTGAAAGTCAAGAGTACCAATCCCGAAAAAAAACAAATTGATTTTGAAATGATTTATGATTCTGTTGAAGATTTGAAGAATATCAATATGAAAAATAATACCGTTTCAAAACTACCCAAACCGAAACGGAATTTTAGAAACAAAAAGAAGTAAAAAAAAGTTTTTTAGTAGCAATCTAATATCATTTCTATAGAGCTTTACGACTGAAGGAAGTAAAGCTATAAGAAATCTATATAAATATGAACAATCAAAATAGATTCTTTCCGGACAAACGTCTGGACAAGCTATCGCTCGTGCCACACTATGTCGGAATGAAAATCATTATTAAGCAAATTTCATCAATTACTTCATACGCTAGTGTCATGTCAATTATAACATGACGTAATATTTATTAAATTTGAAGCCATAATTATTAAATCATATTCATTAAGGCAATATTTTATAAAATTGAGTTATCAAAGCAGGAGCGTGAAAAGCTTTTAGGTATTATCAAAAAAGGCAAACACAAATCGATAACATATAGAAATGCCTATGTTTTATTAAATGCAGACGCGGGAAAATATTCAGAAAAAATTACTAATTCTGAAATCAGCAAAATTTTAAAAATCAGTATGCAAACAATTGATTGAATAAAGAAAAGATATGTAGAAGAAGGTTTAGAAGCTTGTTTACACAGAAAAGCAAGTAATCGTATTTACAAAAGAAAAGTTGATGGTGATGTAGAAGCAAAACTAATATCATTGGCATGTAGTGAACCGCCAGAGGGATTTGTCAAAAGGTCATTAAGATTGTTATCAGACAAAATGGTTGAATTGCATTATGTGGAAAGTATATCACATGAAACTGTTCGTTCCGTTTTAAAAAAACGAATTAAAGCCCTGGAAATTTAAAAGTTGGGTTATACCGCCTAGTTAAAACGCTGATTTTGTTGCAAATATGGAAAAATTGTCAGATGTATATAAAAGACATTACAATAAAGACTTTCCTGTAATTTGCATGGATGAATCACCTAAACAATTGATTGGTAAAACAAGAAGTATATATAACACAAAGGATGGAAGTAAGTTGAGATATTTATGAATATGTTCGGAAAGGAATGTGTAATATATTTATAGCAAATGAACCCCTTGCAGCAAAAAGAATCGCTGATAAAATTAAAGCGTCTTTATTCGATAATTAATGATTGACATGACACTAGGCCTTTAATATTTTATTGATATGATAGGTTTCCAGAATCCGGTAGGTCTTTTAAATTGTTAAAAATCAATTATTCATTAAGGTTATTTCGGTACATTCTTCAAAGCACTTGTCATTTCGACGGAAGGAGGAGAAACGACGACTGACGAGAAATCTTATTAAAATACATTCCTCATCATTCCTTGCGGTCATTCTGTTAGGAATGACAAAAAATATGTGATAAATTACAATTCTTAATTCATACGCACTTTCAACTCAGCTTACAGGCTTGTCGAAGTATAACTTTTAACCTTCGACTAATATATCATTCTGAAATGCGGCAATCCATCCTCCAAATACTCTTCACCGGTTGCTTTAAATCCTAAAGCGTTATAAAATTTTAACAAATAAGTCTGTGCACTGATTTCAATGTTTTTTTCTTGTAAAGTTCCGGTTGTAAAATTAATAGCTTTTTGCATCAATGTTTTGCCCAGTTTTAATCTTCTGAAATCCGGGTTTACCACTACTCTACCGATACTCGCGTGCTTAAAGTAGTCACCGGCTTTAAATATGCGTGCATAAGCGATGATTTGTCCGTCTTTTTCAAGGAACAAATGAAAAGCTTTGTCATCTTTGTCGTCGGCATCTAGATATACGCAATTTTGCTCCACAACAAAGACTTTATTTCTCAATCTTAGTATTTGATATAATTCTCTGGTTGTTAGTTCGTCAAATCGCTTTATATGCCATTTTTCGTTCATGATAATTTTTTTGTAAACTTACAAAAACAAATTAGAAGTCAGAACCCTGAGTGTCCCGACGCATGTCGGGATGTACCGAAGCCCCGCTTTCCACTAAAAGAATATTCGTCATTAGTGGCTATAAAAAACAACAATGCTTTCAAATTCCGGTGCTTCGGTACAGTTTTTATAGTTCCTCGCAAAGCCACTCAGCTACCTTGTTCATCAATTCTTCAAATTAAAACATAAAAACATTGTATGAACCACAAAGCAATCATCAAAAAACACCATTTACTATGAAGTTGAAAAAATTTCTCACTCCTCAAATTTATTAGCAGAAACACATTTTGAAGCAGCTAATAATCATCAAAGAACAAAGTTTTTTATGAAATGGAAAAATACTCATTTCCTCAAAAAAAACCGACACCACATAAGTAGCATCGGTTTTTTACAAATCAAATTATCAGCATAATAATTATTTAGTTTTTGTGCTATCGACTTTTGTAGTATCCCGTTTGGTATTTTGACGTTTTTTGAAGAACAATCTTTCTTTAAAGTTTTTGATTTTTTCGGACAGTTTTTCAAATTTACCTTTACTGTCTTTGTTTTCGGTAATGGTTTGTTTCAAATCTTTGATAACATCAGCCAACTCTTTATATTCTTTATCTTTTTTACCGTATCCCATGGCATCAGCCAATTGTAATTGATAATCGGCATTGTCCAGATAAAGCAGAGCTACTTCTTTTTTATCTTTATCGTCAGACAACATGGCGGCAGCACCTAATTTAATAAATTCTTCGGCTCGCAATACCGGTAACGGCATGTCTATTTTTTCCATTACCAATGTATTTAAAGCTCTCATTAAAATAATAGCTGCTTCATCTTTTTTACCTTCATCCAACAAGGCGGCAGCGACTCTCATAGCCTTGGGATATGTGACCAATGGTAAGTAAGATACATTGACTGTAAACTCACTGGTTAAGTTGGCTAATATTTTTTTGGCAACTTGATAATAACCGTCATCCATTGCTTTTTTAGCCGCATCGGTTACTTGATATACGGTAGGTATATCGACAACAACATCATTTACTTCGTAAGTAACATTAACGGGCACCAAAGCTACTGAAGGATCTTTGGTAATTAAAATTTCCAATTCGCCTATCAATTTAGCCAATTCTTCTTTAGCTTTTTTGGTTTTGTCTTTGGCGATATAATTCAAGACATTATTGGTCTCACGTAAAATAGCAACTGCTTGTTTTGTGCTTTCGGTTTCTTTGTATGCAAAATCGTTTTGCATGGTTTTAGCGATATTGTTTTGCAATTCGCGGTCACTTATTTTGACGTGTTCCGGTTTTACCGGTGTTTCTTTTTTTATTTCGGCTTTTTCATTTTTACCGGTTGTTTTATCTTGGGCACAACTCGTAAATATGATGGCCAATGTTGATAATGCTAAAATTGTTTTTTTCATTTTCTTAAATTTTTATGTTTTCGGTATTGAGATGTGCAAATCGTTTGCCATTATGAAAAATATAGACATTTTGTCATTTTTTTACATTAAAGTGTCATAAAATAGGAAGAAATTGCAGTATTGTTATTGGATTTTCTCCGCTTTCATTTTGATGGAACGAAGCGGTACAACAACCGACGGGTAATCTTTGCAAGTAGATTTCTCAGTCGTTCCTCCTTCGAAATGATAAGCATTTCAACAGAACCTTTACGACGAAGGCGTAAAAAGGAATAAAAGAGATGGGAAATTAATTTTCAATCCCGCTCACAGTGGAGACGGGATGTCACTTTGTTCCATTTTTCATTTTCAATTCATTCGCTCTTTCTCGCTTTTTATTCAATGGTCAGGTATAATATAAATTTTAGGGTCGTCTCTGTGCCACTCGGGTTGGATATAGGTATGATTGATATGAAATTTTTCTTCAAGTAATTTCTCTATGCGTTCACATATTTTATCAAACTCGGACAAGCGAATATCTTTATTAAATTCTACATGAGCTTCCAATCGAATATCGTTGTCGTTGAGTTGCCACAAGTGAACGTGATGCATATTTTTAACAGTAGGTAAACTTGTAATAACCTTTTCCACTTCGGCAATATCTATGTTTTTCGGGGCAAATTGCATGATAATTTGTACAGATTCTTTTAAAATATCCCAACTGACATACAGCAAATACCCGGCAATAATTAATGAAAGTAAAGGGTCTATGAAATACCATTTATGATATTTTATAAGTAATCCTCCGGCTAAAACTATTAAAGAAGTAAAGACATCACTAAACAAATTGACATAAGTTGATTTAATGTTCAAATTGTTTTGTGCGTCGGATTTAAGGATTAAAACACTTAATATATTTAAAACAATACTCAAAATAGATAAATAAATAACCCAATCACTTTCTATTGTTTTAGGTTGATGAAATCTGATAAAAGCTTCGTAAATCATGATAAAAGACAGGACTATCAGAATACTGGCATTGATAAGAGCCGCTACAATTTCCGCACGTTTATACCCGAATGTTTTATCTGTGGTTTGTTCTTTTTGTGTGGCTAATCTGTTTGCAATGTAACTGATAATCAACGAAATAACATCAGAAAAATTATGCATGGCATCTGATAACAATGCCATACTGCCCGATACGATACCACCAATTACTTGCGAAACCGTAATGATGATGTTTAAAAAAATTGTTATGAGCAGTCTTTTTTGCATATACAGATATTATAAAGCAAAATTAGAAAACTTTTTGGTATAATAAGTTGAAATTTGAATTTACAAAACAAGCCGTTGATTATCAACGGCTTGTTTTGATATAATTTAAATTAGATTATTATTTATTTGATGAGAAAAACTTTGGTTTAACTGTTAGCATTGTATAAAAGAAATAGTTTTTACCGGGATTTGTAATTCCTTTAAGATTATTAAAATCATTGGATGGTATTGCGTAGGAAAAACCGGTATGTAATTTGATATTTTTATCAAATTTCTTAATAAATGTTAAATCAATAAACTGAGCCAAAGAACTACCACTGCTTACTTTAAGTGTATTCTTTTTAATGTTGTTGACATTAGTTACATTATTGTAAGATAGTTTGAAAACATTTTTTGCATTAAATTTATATAACAAATTTAGAGAAATGTTTTGAATACCGGCATTAAAATATGTTTTAGGAATAACAAACCAGTCCATATAGCCTTCGTAGTATGGGTGACGTCCACCGTAAAGTAAGTTGTATGTATGATCTGTTTTTAAATACTCCGGATCAGTATTTTCGGCATTATTACCTGATAATCTTTCCAAACATGCAGATAATTCTAACTGTTTATTCATCGCACGGTAACCTATTTGAGCCGTAATCATATTTGCCGAAATATTTTTTCCTGCAATGTTTTTTCCGTTTTGTAAAAATAAATTGTTTTTTGCAAATATGCCGTTTGTTGCTTTTTTTGTCATATTATAATTTAGATGTAAACCTTCGGTGTAGGTAACATATATGATATCTTTTGTCCCTTCTTTTTGATAACCGGCGGCAATTCCCGTAAGTGATAAATACCACTTTGGAGACATACTTTTTTTGATGTAAATGAAATTTTGGGTAATGATAGGGTTTACATTTCCAAAGTATTCAGTTCCATCGCTGTAATCATTTCCGCTTAAATCTGCCGATTTACTGTTAAAAGAACCGCTTAAATCTACTTGCCAACCACTTTTTTTGTTTAAATAACTGTACAAAACGGCATCATAGGTTTGACCTCTGTCCCACCAATTTCGCCAAGAAATATGTCTTTGATCATCGTATTTCATTTCTTGTCGTCCTATACGTATGCGACTCATTTCTCCTGTTTTAAATTCTACCCAGGCTTCATAAACATCAATGGTGTTATATGATTTTCCTTTTACACCGGTATGATTAACAATATCTTCATCTCCCCATACACGAACATCTTGAATGGAGAAAAGCGTTTTTATTTTATTATTTTGATACTTTAGATTTAACCTGCTTCTTTGACCTACATGTATGGCGGCATTTGTTTTTTCAATCACGGGTTTCTTATAACCGTGTAAGATTTGTGCTCTGGTTCTGAATTGCCCATCTATTTCAAATTGTGCATTCATACTTATAAAAGTGCTGATAGCTATGATGCTTAATAATATTTTAGTTTTCATTATTTGTGTTTTTTTATATTTTACCGTTATTAAATGTTCTTTTTTCTGTTTCTTGTCCATTTAATATGCTTCTTGTAAGGCTTTTTCCAGTTTGAAATTGTAAATCTTTTTAGATGTAAACGGATGCCATTTGTTTTTTACAAGTTTACTGTGCATAAAACTGTTAGCGCCATATTTTAAAACTCTTGCATCATAGCCTAATAAGTTTAAATAAGCCGCTACCATAGAAGCGTGTTGTCCGGTAAAGCAATATAAAACTATTGGTTTGTCAGTCGGTAAGGTGTTTAAAAATGTATCCTTTGACAAGGATTTTTTTGGTGTATATTGTACGGCTCCGGGAATGTGTCCTTGCAAATAATGATCTTTCGGCCAATAGTTTATCACATAATATTTTTCCTTATTATTAAAAACTTCGTCAGCACTTACCAATTTTGATTTGAAAGGGTCCATTAGTATGTTTTCGGCTTGTTTTTCGAGTATTTTTTTGGCGTCTTTTTCTCCGGTAAATAGTTTTGGATATTCTCCGGCTTTGTTTTTTGGATGTTCGTCTGTTTCAAGTTGCTCAATATATTTATCCGATATGTTTTTTAACCAATAATTTTTGGCATTCTCCTTATTCCAAGAACTCATACCGAATTTCATAGCGTAAACATTATCATATCCCAACATATTTAGTAAACTGGTTAAATAACTGGCGGATTGTCCCGAATAACAAACCATGACTATTTTTTCATAGTTATCAGGGTTGATTTCATTTTTAAAATAATTTAAAATATCATAATATTTTACATTTTTAGCACCTTTGATATGTCCTTCTTCAAAATGTACGGGTTTCCTGACATCAATGACCAGAAAATCCTCTTTACCTAAATTCTCTTTCACTTTTTTGGCATCGATCATTGCAGGGCAATACGGACTGTTGATGTAGTTGCCGTTTTGTTCTAAATAATCGACCAATAAATTAAATTCATCGACTTGTTGTGCTTGCAGGGTGTCTTGTTTTTCCGTTTTGGTAGAATCAGGTATCTGCTTTGGCTCATTTCTACAAGTAATAAAAACTTGAGAAAGAATAAATAGTACAATGATTTGATAGATTTTTGTTTTCATAATAGCATTTTTTATGTTTCTTGTACGAAATTATATCCGAACAAAAGCAAAAATACTGATAAATGTCACGAAAGTTACACAAATAAATAAGCAGGAAAACTTTGTTTGTTATTTTAAAAGATTTGTCATTTTTTACCTGATTTTTAATAAAATACAGATAAATATATGTTTTATGGAAAGCGTTTGAGAAGTTGTTTTCTCAAGAGTTAATTATAAAACAGGAATTTATTCTTAACTAAATTTTTTACTTCTTAATACTTCTAAAAATTTTGAATTTCTCGTTTTTAAGCTGAACCCTAACAAATATCAATGTATTCTTCTTGATATTTACCGGAACAAAAACAGCAGTTTTATTTATCTTTCCGTTAAACAATGTTTGTCCTAAATAATTGAAAATGTGAATATTGTCTATATTCTCATGACTATTTGTGTTTATGAAAAAACCTTGTCCGTTATCTATCATAGAAATATTATTACTTTCAGCATCAATCGAACTTGCTCCGTTTACAAAAACCAGCTCAAATCTGTCTTCATCTCTATCGGTAATATTTGAAGTAAACGAATAAGGATTATCAGTCAAATTATGTATTATATTAGTTAAATTATCTTTCAAATACACATTTTGTCCGTTTGCAAAAACACCTTGTGCTTCGTCCAAATTAATTTGATGATTTACGGTATCGTCACTGATTTCTATACCCAACGGAACGATTTTAGTGTCGTCAAAACTACTTAATGTTTGGATAGCGAACCTTCTTTCATCATTGTTAATAATGGAGTAAAAATCCGTTTCATTGACGTTATTAATCAATTTTTGTCCATCTTGTCCGTCTGTAAATCCGTCATCACCGGTATCTTTAAAAGCAATGGCTATTTGACGGTATTCACCGGCTGTGTTTGTTAAACTCAGTTTGATTAAATCCAAATCGTTTTGCGTTCTTAAAAAAGTGTTATTCGGAGTTTCTACACGCATCTCATTGGTAAATTTAATGGTACCGTTATCTTTGACATTTACAAAAAAACTTTGACAGGATGCCAGATATTCCGGGGCAGTTGTACCGGCACTACCGGCATTAACCGAAACAAAATGTTGACCGTCGTAGGTGGCCATTGCATAATCATTAACGGTAAAATTATAAGCACCGGGTCCCGGATTATTTGAGGATATGGATGAATCGTGTGTCCAATAATAGAAAGTACCTTCCAGAATTTGAGTTGTAGCATTGTTAATATCATATAATTTTTTTACGTCTATGGCACTCGGGTAGGGATTACCTATTAAATTAGAATTGGTATGTGCAGCATCTGCGCCCGTTAAACCGTCAGTGTGGTATTTGTCTTTAAATACCGGTACTTTTATTACACCGTTATTGGGTTTTCCTGAAAAAACCACACTTTGTATATGTGTCTGTGATAAGGCATTTGGGTCAAATGGAAATGGCGAGCCTTCGCCCATGGCTATATAGCCGGTACCGGGTATCATAGTATCGGTTGGCATCACAGCCTCCCAATCGTCTCCGTTATCGTCAAAACCATCGGGATTACCGCTTGTTTGAGGAATACCGGTATCATACAAATCTAAAAAATTTTGCGTATTGTATTTGTAGATATGATTTTGTGGATTATTGGCAAATGGGCCGTTTATGTTTTCATCGACAACCGGTGAAGCCCAGAATGTATAATCGTAGCTGACATAAGGACGGGTTGTTTTATGGATATAATAAGTTCCGGAGCCATTGATAACCCCATCATTATCAATCATAACAAGAGCCGCTTGATTATTTACTTCTAACGTACCGTTGTTGGTTAAATCGGTTTTAATTTTTACAAAGTGAGTGGAGTCAACGGTTACAGTTACCCCTGATTTAATTTTTAAGGAACAAGCTATTAAATCATTGTTATTTACGACATAAGATGTTTTAAAGACGGCAGGTTTGGTATCATCGGGTATGCCGTTTGTCCAGCCAGGAGTGCCGTTAATATTTTTCCATTCGGTCAGGTTTGTCATGTCACATTTGCTTGATCGTTCAACAGCGCCTATATCCGGGTATGAATCTCTTTGATTTTTGTAATAATCGTCACTCGGTACATAATTACCCGTTTCGCCTTGATCAATAGCCGGTGAAGTGGAAAGTATTCTTAAATCAAAAGGGTACGTTTCATCATGGTAAGCAGCCGGGGCATCGGCAAAAAGCGGGTCTTGTTCAATACCGTTTTGATTATTTACGTCATTGTCGTGAGCTAAGGGACCGTTAATGCCGTAAATCAAATTATTTTTAGCAACCAGATTGGTCGTATTATTGTCCGCAGATAAGGCAAAACCGTTCCAATCCGTATCTACTACGGATATATTGTTTATCATCTTGATATCATCACCGTTTTGACAACTGATACCTATATTTTTTCCGGATTGATTTCCGTTAGCATAAGTTACCGTATTGGTATAAGAATTCATAAAACAGGAGTTGTTAATAATATCTACATGATAATTGTCTTTCATATGTATCCCGCTATAGCCGTTCCAATAGCAAATATTGTTGGTTACCAATATTCTACTTTGTCCGTTATGCCAAGCATTGGTATTATTTTGTTGCAGAGAAATACCTTTTCCTTCATCAATACGCGGATTGATGATGGTTTTTTGTGGTGTCCACGAATAAATTTCATTATAATTGTGATGTATCAAATTTCTATTTATGGTAACACTGTTGGAAGTATTCCCAACAGGTTTGGTTTTGGAGATGACCAAAGCGTGTGTGCCGGCATAAGACCGTGCCGAACAACGGTAAATTTCATTATCCGATATTTCAACAAGTTTACTTTTTGCGACTCTTAACCCGGCTCCGGGAGTATGATGAATGGTATTATTTATAATCTTAATGTTATTGCATAAAGACAAATACATACCACGGGTATCGGTGTAAGAGGGCCTTATGACATTTTTAGAGCTAATATCAGGATAAATATCGGTATCTTCAACAATGTGGTCTCCGTCATTATCCTCTTCATTCCTGTGGTGAATATCATTTGCATTAGGATGTGTAACAGTACCGGTAAGAGTATTATCATCAATTATATAGATGAACTGCAAAGCCAGTGCCGTACTCAACGGAATACGTTCGACTTCGCCTTCAATATTGAGCCCTTCAAAGCGTAAATAAGAACTGTTTCTTACCCGTATAATATTGGCCCCATCACCTAATATTTTGGTATTTTCATCATAAGCTTTAATAGTGATATATTGGTTGGCATTGCCATTTAAATTATTAACTTGCAAGGTATTTTCGGCATGCCATACGTGTGGATCTTCGGGATGGCCATTGTAAGCATAATTCGGATTATAACTTTGGTTGTGATAGGTCCCGATAATTGAAATCGTATCACCGGGTTGAACGGAATTTAAGGCTGTATTAAAACTTTTATAAGCCGTGCTAACACTTGTACCGTTATTTGAATCCAACCCGTTTTGTTGGTCAACGTAGTAGGTTGTTTGGGCATTTATTGCTTGAATAAAAAAAATGAAAATAACCGAAAAAAAAGTTTTTATAGACATAGTTACTTGTTATTTTTGTGTTGTTAGAGACTTCAAATATAAAAAGATATAATTTGAAATACCATTAATCTGTTGTAGTATAATTATAGCTGAGGCTTAAAAATCAGTTTATATGAAACAAACCCGGTAAAATTGTGTGAAATAATTATCTGATTACAAAATCAATAAATGATGTTATAAATGTAAAAAAATTTTACAATAAATTAATTTTTTTTATTGTACCGGATCGTAATATTTGTGTGTTACGGGGTTAATTGGAAAATTTTTTCGAGCGGGATTACATCTGGTCAATCTGTCAAAAGCATCCATAATACCGTATATAACGCCGTTCTTTTTGATACTTTCAACAGCATATACCGAACAAGAAGGTGTAAAAACACATGAATCAACATCCTGAGACGAAAAAACTTCTTTATAAATTAGAAATAATAGTGAAAAAACAAATTTAGCTTCGTTGTGTGATCCTTTTACTTGGTATGCCCAATTGTGATGATGCACTTGCGGTTCAAAAAAATTGTGAAATTTGGAAATACCGGTTTGTTCTGTATTTTGTCCCTGCGAATAAACGTTTAAACTCACTAATAACAGTAAAAAAATAAGGCAAATTCGTTTCATTTTAATCATTTTGAGTGTTGGATTGACACTTTGTGGCCGAAATATAGTAATGTTTCTTTTCTTTATCGTTTAATTCGGTTGACAGGGCGACTTGCCGCAGTAAATTATTTTTGACAATGTCCGCTTCGCTAAATAAACGGTTATGGCACAAAGTTAAATAATATTCGGTTTTAAAAAAAATGTTTTCAGGGTAAGTTTCGCTTAGCCATTTGATATAATCAAGTGCCTTTTGCATATCATGTTCAAGTGTAGCGTATATTTTATACAATAAATAATGAGCTTCGGTACGGACGACTGTATCCGTGTCAAATGTTGCTTTTTTCAAAAAATTTAAACCGGTTTCTTTGTTTTTGTCAGAATAACCGTATAGTAAAATATTGGCTAAAACGGATTCTTCTTTGGCATAATTAGTGAAATAATGATAGATACCTTTTATAAAATTTTTTCTACCACTTTCCGGCATTTCTGATATGAGCATTTCTGATAAATTCAGTATTTTTATCAATAATAAAGACGATTTGATTTTGTTTTTTTCCAAATTATTTACTCGCATTTTTAATATATAGGCGCTGAGTCGCGTTAATTTGTCTTCCAAATTTTCATTTTGCCGTTCAGCCTCAATAGAACGGTTGATATATTTCAAACAAAGTTTTTGATTGGCTTCATCATTTTCACCGTTTAGAATATACCACCATTGCAAATTGGCTTTTAAATAATAAAAATGGTTATCGGGAAGATGTGCTGCTTTTAAATTCGCAATATCTTTTTCATATTTTGTGAATTGAAAGCGGTATATTTCGGTTAATACTTCGGAAATTTTTTTGTTTAACAACAAAGAGTCTTGCTGACCCGAAACATTGTAAGTCAGCAAAAATAAAAAGAAGATTTTCAAATAAATTGTGATTTTCAACTTCAATTTAATATATTTTTTTCAACTATTTTTACAATTTCATTATAAATTTTACTTCTGTTTTTTTGACGTTTTATATTTGCGAGAGATTCAGCTTTTCTATAACCGCCCGTGTAATATCTTTGAAACCAAGGCATAATGGCAACTGTCGCTGTTAAAAAATCTATATTGGCTGTAATAAACGTCATTAATGTTATCAAACCGGCACTTAACAATAATGATTTAACTCCTTCTTTTATATTGCCAACATAAAATTGACCCGAACCGGGTATAATCATACTAAGAATTTTAGCAGTCTTGGGATTGGGACGATACAATTTTTTATTTTTAAATAGATTTTTTATGGCTTCTTTATCTTTATCATTGACACATTTTGTAAAATATTTTTCAGCTTCATCAAATTTTTCCAGTCCGAAATAGCATGTTCCCAGGTAAAAATTAATCTGTTGTTGTAATTTTTTTTCTTCCGTTTTTATGCTAAATAAATCCATTGTAGCATACAGAAAATCGCCTATCATCATTTCACAATATGCTTTGTTAAGCAAAAAATCTGCTTTTTTGCTGGGATTACTGGCATTTTTTATTGCTAGTTTATAAAAAGTAGTGGCTGTATAATAATCTTTTTCTATTAATGACAGTTCAGCTATTTTTTCATACAATGGATACCGGTCTTTGTTGCCGGCAAAAAATAAGAGTCTTTTGTAGGTTTTTAAAGCGTTAGCATAATTTTTTAAGTTGTATTGCTCGTTGGCATACTGAAGTGTCTGTTCATAATTTTGAGCAAAACTATGTTGCCGGGAGAAAATACTAAAAAAAACGATGCTGAAAATAAGTATCCACTTTTGTTTTGGTCTCATAAAACTTAAAATTATTGAAACGTATGGCTGCCTTGGCCGAACCGAATATATTACCTATATAAAAACCTGCTGCTATGCTACCGAAAACCCAACCGAAGACACTTTTCGAACCGTTTTTTTTAAATCCTCTATATGCTTGGAAGGTATTACCACCGACAAAAATAAAAGCGGTAACGGCATCAACGTAATCACCTGTATAAACTTTTCCCAAACCGGGAATAACACTTGATAAAGCGGCGGCAAGAAACGGACTTTTAAGTTTTTGTTGCAAAGCAAAATTATTGATTTGAACAATTTCTTGAAGTCTACCCAATTTTTGCGGATGTGTTTCCAAGAATTTTTTTGCTTGTAAATATGATTTGTTAAGCATCAAATTGCTCCATTGAAATAAAAGTTTATCGGAGTTTTTTATCTTTATACCACTGTTCAAATAATGTAAAATTTGAGGTAAGGAATCACTTTCTTGTAATAACACTAAGTATTTTACACTGATACTTTCCGGCATAACCAGTAAATTACCCTTATATAGTTGGCGTATGCGTTCTGCGGCTTTGAGGGTGTTACCGGTTTTATAATAAGCGGTAATCAACAAATTTTTGTATTCATCGTTATTTCCATCCAAAAACACCAGTCTTTCTAATTCTTCTGCTGCTAAATTGTATTGTCTGCCTGCCAGTAAATATCGGGCATATTTATCACTGTTTTGCAGATTGTATAAGTCTTCATCCTGGGCATGTAAACTTCCGGATGATATAAAATATAATAATATAAAATAAATATTAAGACTGAGGTATTTTGAAATCATATTTGTCTTCATTTTGATAATCATCTACTTTGATATTTTCATATGTAGTGATTTCGTAAAATTTTTCACCGTTGATTATTTTTTCTATGATAATTTCAGTAGGAAAAGCCATCCCGTTTATCATTTTGTATTTTCTAAAAAATTGACGGCTGATAATTATATTGTCTTTATTAAAGAATATAACACCGGTTATATTGTCATTGTTTTTCATTATCATGACTTTACCCATAAAATTTTTATAGGCTGCCGGTGGTTCCCAAGTACTAATGATATTTTCACCGTCTTTTTCGACATTAGTTAAAACAAATTGTGAATCTTTCAACCCGTAATCAGAAAGTTTACCGTTGAGGGCCATGCTGAAAATAGTAAAATCGGATATGTCCAGTGACTTGGACTTTCTTATTAATTTTCCGTTTTTTATTTTGTAAAGTAAGGTGTCTTGTTGTACCCATGTCTCTTTTTGGGGAAATCTTACGTCAAAAACGACCTTTTTGATGTTTTTATCATAATAAACAGTTCCTATGGTAAGATGTTGTGTGCCGTCAGGTGATTTGCCTTTAATCGTGTAATCGGCACGCATTCTGAAATGTTCTTGTGCTGAAACTGGTGTTAAACATGTGGTAATAACAATTAATAATAAAAGTTTTTTAATATTCATTTTGTTTTATTTAAAAGTGTAAATATACAGAAAAAACCATATCAAAAAATAAAGGTTTTGGAAATCCCAAAACCTTTATTTTATTTTATTCATTTTATTCTTAGTAAGCTGCCGTTGCTGCGCCAAACAAAGCACCGTATATTACAAGTTCAAATATAATCCAACCAGCGGTAGCTGCCAAACAACCCCAAAGAGCTTTTTTAGCTTCCTCTTTGTCATTGTCTGTCAACAGATATGCAAGAACAACTCCGATAGGTCCCAATACACAACCCCATAAAAATGAAGGAATACCGAGTGCACCGTCCGGTAGCGGAACGGAAGGAACACTTGATAAGGCCATATTGTTAATCATGTCGGCATCGGTAACCATCAAGTCGTTATAAGTTAAATTTTCGGTTTTTACTTTGTTGGCCAATTGATCCAACTGTGCAAAATCCTGTTTAACTTGATCGTAGTTCAACTTAAACAAGTCACTACTTGAAGCGAAGCTAAAACTTGCAACAAAAAGCAAGGCTAAGGTTAGATAAATTTTTTTCATAGTTATAGGTTTTAAATTTAAAATCACACAAATTTAATATTTTATTTTTATTATACAAGTGAATTTGTTCTTTTTTCATTAAAAAATGATTTTTTTTTTTAAATTATGGGGAAGGAAAATTAAAATTTAATTCAAAATTATTTAAAAATATTATTAGAGTTGTAACTATCACCGCAGTCTCAACTATGCATCCCAGTATTGCCTTTTTCTCTTCTTTTGAGTCATGGGTTGTTATATAGCTGATGATTACTCCAAGAGGTCCAAGAATACAACCCCATAAAAAAGAGGGGATACCGAGAGCGCCATCAGGTAACAATGGAATGGAAGGAGCACTTGAGATGGCCAAATTGTTAATTAAGCCAGTATCGGTCGCTGTCAGGTCTTCATAAGTTAAATTGCCGGCCTTTACTTTTTCTGCCAATTGATCCAATTGTTTAAAATCTTGTTTGACCTGATTGTAGTTTAATTTAAACAAGTCACTACTCGATGCTATTGTTAAATTAGCAACAACAAATAGTGCTATGATTATATAAGTTTTTTTCATTATAATAAATTTATAATCATACAAATTTTTTTTTTCATTTCAAAATTAAGAAATCTGTACTTTACACACTTTTTGGGATTCTATCTAAAATATCCCGCATTTGGTCATTCCGGTAACGTAATTCATCTACATTACCAAAATTAAAATTAATAAAAATTTATCTTACAAAAAATGACAAATCCGGTTTGTATCAAATTATTATTAAAATCCCCCGCCTATTATAAAAATCCAAATAGGAGCAGTAGCTCCAATTATTACGTAAATTTCAAGCAGACAACCTAATAATGCATGCTTTACTTCTTTTTTATTTTTACCGGTAGCAAAATATGAAATAATCACTCCAATTGGTCCCAGTATGCACCCCCAAAAGAAAGACGGTATGCCCAAAATTCCGTCCGGTAGTGAAAGGGAAGGAACTTTTGATAAGGCCATATTGTTAATCATGTTGGCATCGGTAACCATCAAGTCATTGTAAGTTAAATTTTCCGTTTTCACTTTATTTGCCAATTGATTCAGTTGTGCAAAATCTTGTTTCACTTGATTGTAGTCCAATTTAAACAAGTCACTACTCGATGCAAATGTTAAATTAGCAACAAACAGTAATACTAAACTTAGGTAAATATTTTTCATCTGTTTTGTAATTTATTGATTGCCTTTTCAATACGATTTAACGTTTCCTTTTTCCCTAACATTTCCATGATTACAAACAAATCCGGACCTTTTAAAGCACCAACCAAAGATAACCGTATGGGCTGCATTACTTTTCCGAAACCAATTCCTTTACGGTTAATCCATAACGATAAGTTTTCTTTGATAGCGGCTGCTTCCCAAGTTTTAATATCTTTTAAAACATTGGCAACTTCTTTCATAAGTTCCGGTGTATCCGTTTTCCATTGTTTTTTGACTGTTTTGGCATCGTATTCCTCAGGCGTAACGTAGAAAAACGCTCCTTGTTCCCAAAAATCCTTTACAAATGTCGCCCGCTCTTTCAGAAGTTCTATTACTTTTTTGGTGTATTCTCTGATTGCTTTACCTTGAACGATATAACCTAATTTTTTCTTTAATATCGGTAAAAACAATTCGACCAGTTCATCTACACTTTTACGTTGCAAATGTTGGTGTTGGAACCACTTGGTTTTTTCCGGGTCAAATTTGGCTCCGGATTTGTTAACCCGTGATAAATCAAATAGCTTTATTAGTTCTTCCATTGTAAATATTTCTTGTTCCGTCCCCGGATTCCAGCCCACTAATGCCAAAAGGTTGACAAAACTTTCCGGAAAATAACCTTCTTCACGGTATCCGGCATATATTTCACCGGTTTTTTTATCTTTCCATTCCAACGGAAAAACAGGAAATCCCATTTTAACACCGTCACGCTTGCTCAATTTGCCTTTTCCGGTAGGTTTTAAAATCAATGGCAAATGAGCAAATTCAGGTCTTTCCCATCCGAATGCTTCATATAATAAATAATGTAAAGGTAACGATGGCAACCATTCTTCACCACGTATTACATGGCTGATTTGCATTAGATGATCGTCCACAATGTTTGCCAAGTGGTAGGTGGGTAATCCATCGCTTTTCATTAAAACTTTGTCATCTAATGTACCGGACTGAACACTAATATCGCCTCTTATTAAATCAGTCATCTTTATCTCAACATTATCTGGGATTTTGAACCTGATTACATATGGTTCACCATTTTCAATTCTTTTTTTCCATTCATCTTCATCCATATTTAAGGAGTTAACCATTTCATGCCTAGTTTCTTGGTTATACATAAAATGTTTTCCTGCTGCTTCATATTCCTTTCTTTTTTTCTCTAAGTCTTCTGGCGTATCAAATGCATAATAAGCTTTTCCTTTATCTATCAATTCACGAATGTATTTTTGGTATATCTCTTTCCGTTCACTTTGTTTATAGGGTCCGAAATCTCCCTTGCCGTTCTTTCCTTCATCAAAATCGATTCCTGTCCATGTCAAACTTTCTTTTATGTAAGATTCGGCTCCGGGGGCATACCGGGTTTGGTCCGTGTCTTCTATCCGCAATATTATTTTGCCACCTTTTTGTTTGGCGAACAAGTAGTTAAATAAGGCTGTTCTGACACCTCCCATGTGTAATGGTCCCGTCGGACTCGGTGCAAATCGTACTCTGATGTTTTTCATTTGCTGTTTTTTTTTACAAAAATACTGTTTTATTGTTTACTAATATAGGTCACTGAGTGATTTTGTGAGGTAACGAGCAAAATCGTATCTAAGTGACCGGGTATAATCCTTGCTCTTTGATTTTTCGTATCTTTGCAATTATGACGGCTTTTAAACAAATACAGCATCAAATCAGGCAATTCGTTAAAAAATATTATCTCAATGAATTGCTCAAAGGTTTTATTTTATTTGTGATTTTCAGCTTTTTATATCTTTTAATTACTGCTATACTCGAGTATTTTTTATGGCTCCCCTCCTATTCTCGACGTATTTTGTTTTTCGCCCAATGGGTCGTTTTGAGCTTGTTTTTTGTTTTGTTTTTATTACGGCCGCTATTGAATATTTTTGGTTTACGTAAAGATTTATCTGACGAAAAAGCTGCCATTATCATCGGTAAATTTTTTCCCGGTATAAGTGACAAACTTTTAAATACCATTCAACTTTTTAAGTCCGGTCAATCTTCCGAATTATTATTAGCTGGAATCGCTCAAAAAGCTGAAAAACTTAAAAATTATAAATTTTCAAATGCTGTTGATTTCAAACGTAATTATAAATATCTTCCTTTATTACTTCTGCCTTTGTTTATTATTTTGGTTTTACATTTAACACATTTTGATAAAGCATTTAAACAAAGTTATCAACGAGTATTGAGTTACAGCCAAAATTTTGAACCGCCTGTCCCTTACTCATTTGACATAATTGATAGTTTACAAGTAATAAGTGGACAGGACTATACTTTACATGTAAAGGTTTCCGGTGAAACGTTACCTGACAATTTATTTCTCAGTCTACTTGATAAAAAATTGATATTCAATAAAGTAAACGATTCCATTTTTCAATTTCATTTTCCGTCTGTTCAAGATAATTTGCAATTTTCATTAACTGACGGTAAATATAATCTGGGCTCATATCATCTTTTGGTTATAAATCCCCCTGTCATTCAAAAAGCTTTAGTAAAACTTATTTATCCGGCTTATTTAAAAATGAAACCTGTTGAATATCAACAGCTTCTTAATTTAACAGTTCCACAGTCGACTAAGATTATTTGGCATCTTAAAACTTCTTTTTCTGATAGTATAAAGTTTGTCTATAACGGGAATATCAAATCTTTTCCTGTGAATAATAATTCTTTAGTTATCGATACAATTGCTCAATCTGATTTTTCTTATAAAATTCAAACGTTAAATCAGTTTGTTAATAATTATGAAACAGCTACCTTTAATGTTCGGGTAATTAAAGATAAACCACCGGCTATATCCGTTGTAGAAAAAAAAGATACCGTGAATAGACAAAATTATTATTTGATTAATGCGACCGATGATTATGCCGTAAGTCGCTTACAATTGGTTTATACCAACCAATTAAATAATCAAACTAAACGCATTGATATACCTGTAAAAACCGGAGATTTTCTACAAACGGCTTTTGTTTTTCCCGGAGATCTAAATTTAAAACCCGGCATACCTTATGCTTATTATTTCCAAGTTTTTGACAACGATTCGTATCACGGATATAAATCCGCCAAATCACGGACATTTTATTATAACAAATTGACCCGTAAACAATTAGACAAACTCAATTTACAACAACAAGCCCGTAACATCCAAGATTTTAACCGTATCAAACAGCATATGACCAATGAAAAACAGGTTTTGAATAAACTTACCGATAAACTTATTTCTCAAAAACAAGCAGATTGGCAAACCAAAAAATTATTGGACAATGCTATTCAACAGTCCGAACAACAAGAAGAGTTTTTTAAACAAACGGTCAAAAAATTTAAGGATTTGTTTAAAAAACTGCCTGATGAAAAAAAAGATGAAACGAAACAAGAGTTAAAAAAACGTTTACAGGAACTGGTGCAAATGAAGAAAAAACGCGAGCTTTTGGATGAATTGAAAAAGATGGTTGAGAAACTGAAAAAAGAAGATTTGTTGGAAAAACTCAAAGATTTGGAAAATTATTCCGAACATCAAGAGAAATCGTTGGAACGTATTTTGGAATTGACCAAAAAGTATTATTTGCAACAAAAAATGCAAAAAATGAGTGAAGCTTTGCAGGATTTGGCACAAAAACAAGATAGTTTGTCCCGTACGACCAAGGATTTGAAGGCCCATCAGGATGTTCTGAATAAGCAATTGGATTCTTTTCAAAAACAATCTGATTCCTTGCAGCAAATGAACAAGTCACTCAAACAACCGATGGAATTACCCGACACCAAAACCGATATCCAGGATATCAAACAGGATATGCAAAAAGCCTCACAACAATTGCAAAATAATCAATCTCAAGCGGCAAACAAATCACAAAGCAAAGCCGCTCAAAAGATGAAAAAATTAAGTAATGATATACAGATGGGCATGATGGGTGGTGGCGGCAGCCAAAACGAAGAAGATATCAAAACTTTACAAGCCATATTGAAAAGTTTATTGATATTTTCTTTTAAGGAAGAACAGATGCTCACGGACTTGTATGCAGGTCAAACCAAGAAACAATTGTCCCAACAATTACTCGGACAAAACCGGCTTAAAGTTTATTTCAAACATATCAACGACTCTTTATATACTTTGGCTTTGCGTAATCCCAAAATATCACAAATGGTTTTGGATGAAGCTTATGAAATACAAAACAATTTGGAAAAATCTTTATCATATTTGGCCGAGAATAAAGTTTACAATACACAATTGTCAGCGCAGTATATCTTAAAGTCAGCCAATAAATTAGCTGATTTTTTGAGCAATTCTTTAGATCAAATAAAAAATGCGGTCCCTTCAATGGGGCAGGGGAGTGGCAAAAAAGGAAAAGGCAAAAGTTTTTCTTTACCGGATATTATCAAAAAACAAGGTGATGCGCTTTCACATGCCAAAGAAGGTTTGAAAATAAAAGAGGGAAAAGGAATAAAAGATGGAAAAAAAGGAAAAGAAAAGTCCGGTCAAAAGATTAGACAAACCAATCAAGGAGATGAACAACAATCCAAACGACGATATGAGTTGTATAAAATGCAACAACAGGTTAAAGATGATTTAAACCAATTAGCTGATAAATTTTCTGACGAAGCAACACGGAAACGTATCCAACAACTCAACAAAGAGATGACGGATTTACAGAAAAGAATTTTAAAAGAAGGAATCACACAATCGGTTGTCAACAAAATGATTGCCTTACAACACGAATTACTCAAACTAAAAAATGCGACTTTTACCCAACACGAGGATGATAAACGTCAAAGTAGAACAAATTTGAAACGTTTTCAAGGTTTAGATTCTATTTTTATGCCTGAAAATTTCAAATTATCACCTCAAAATGAATCTTTAATACGCAATCAAATACCTGTAAATCAACTAATTAAACAAAAAGTCATCCAATATTTAAACCGTTAAAAATGATTAATCTTTATACTGAGACGAATTTTTGTCATAAATATGAACGCGAGTTTTTAGAATGGATACAAAATTGTATCATATCAAAAGGTTTTTCATTTGATGAAATTAATTACATATTCGTCGATGATATTTATTTACACAAAATGAATATGGCGTATTTAAGTCACGACACTTATACAGATATTATCACTTTCGATTATTCTGTTAGAAAAATTCTTTCAGCTGACATTTACATTTCTGTTGATCGTATCAAAGAAAACTCTGAAATTTATAATACTGTCTTCTACAACGAACTTGCCAGAGTTATGATTCATGGCGTGCTTCATCTTATGAAATATAATGACCATACCGATGAAGAAAAAAACCAAATGCGACAATTAGAAGATGAATGCCTCTCTCAGTTAAAATATTAATGTTCCACGTGAAACATTAAGATTTTAAAATCAACATTGTTCCACGTGGAACATCTGGTTCGGTCACTTCGATACAATTTTGCTCCTGCGTCACAAAATCGCTCAGTGACCTGCATTAAAAATTAAATTTTATTTTTGTATGGGAATCATTTTAAAAATCCGAATATAGGACGCTGAGTGTTCAGAGCGCAGCGATGAATGTATCGAAGCGCCCGGTTATTGAAAACAAAAATTACTATGTCAAAAGGTTACATGTATATCTTAGAATGTTCGGACGGCACCTATTACACGGGTAGCACAAAGACTTGACCCGTCGTTTAGAACAACATTAATCCGGTGAAGGTGCCAATTATACAGTCAAACGATTGCCTGTAAAATTAGTTTATTATGAAGTTTACGACCGTATTGATTATGCGTTTAACAGAGAAAAACAAATCCAAAAGTGGACTCGTAAGAAAAAAAGAAGCTTTGATAAACGGAGAAGAAGAAGCCTTGCCAGAATTAGCAAAGAAAGTTTTTAGAAAAAATAAAAGTTAAAATCCGGTCACTTCGATACAATTTTACTCCTGCGTCACAAAATCACTCAGTGACCTACATTAGTAAACGAAAACCAGGTCGCTGAGTGCTCCGTTCCGACTTTTGTCGGGAGAGGAGTGTATCGAAGCGCCGATCATCAAAGCATAAAACACACAACGGAGCCTCTGTCATTCCGACAGAGCGTAGCGACGAGGAATCTAAACAATTGAAAATGGATAATTGACACTTCGACAAGCTCAGTGACCAGATTTCTCCTCCGCTGACAAAAGTCGGGTCGTTCGAAATGACAATCCACATTACTTTCCACTCGGCACTTGGCACTAAAAAAAACGCCTCAATTCCTCAAAATTCGTATCTTTGCAATCCCAAAAAACTTTTAACATTCAACTAATTCATGCGCTACCCCATAACATACGACGTCATAGTAGTAGGTGCCGGACATGCCGGTTCTGAAGCCGCAGCGGCTGCGGCAAATATGGGTGCTAAAACTTTATTGATTACGCTCGATTTGTTCAAAATAGCTCAAATGAGCTGTAATCCGGCTATGGGTGGCATTGCCAAAGGACAAATTGTTCGGGAAATCGATGCTATGGGTGGTTATAGTGGGATTGTAGCTGATAAGTCTGCCATTCAGTTCCGGATGCTCAATAAATCAAAAGGACCCGCAATGTGGAGCCCGCGTACGCAAAACGACCGTATTTTGTTTACCAATACGTGGCGGCAAATGCTCGAAAAAACGCCTAATCTCGATTTTATGGCGGATATGGTAACGCAATTGATTGTTTTCAATGGTCTTTTGCAAGGCGTTAAAACCCAATTAGGGACAGAGATTTACGGACAATCGGTAATTTTGACCAACGGAACTTTTCTCAATGGTAAAATTTTTATTGGCAAAAAAGTATTTGGTGGCGGTAGAATAGGAGAGAAAGCAGCAACCGGATTGACAGAAAATCTGGTGGATTTGGGTTTCGAAACGGGCCGAATGAAAACCGGCACCCCACCGCGGATAGACGGACGAAGCCTGGATTTTTCCAAAATGACCGAACAAAAGGGCGATGACAATCCTGGAAAATTTTCCTTCTCCGACGAAACCAAACCGCTGACCAAACAACGTTCTTGTTATATCACATATACCAATCCGGAAGTGCACGACAATTTAAGAATCGGCTTTAAAGATTCGCCTTTATTTACAGGAGAAATAGACGGGGTAGGACCGCGGTATTGTCCGTCTATCGAAGATAAAATTGTGAGGTTTTCCGGCAAAGACCGCCACCAATTGTTTGTCGAACCGGAAGGTTGGACGACTTATGAGATGTATATCAACGGCTTTTCCAGTTCGTTGAGTGAAGAAGTGCAATATCAATCACTTCGTAAAGTGCCCGGATTTGAAAATGCCCGGTTTATGCAGTTTGCGTATGCTATTGAATACGACTATTTTCCGCCTACGCAACTCAAACATACGCTTGAAGCCAAATTGATTGACAACTTGTATTTTGCCGGACAGATAAACGGGACTACCGGCTACGAAGAAGCCGCTGCACAGGGCCTGATGGCGGGAATCAATGCCGTGTTAAAGAGGCGTGGCCAACAGCCGTTAATTTTAAAACGCAATCAAGCTTATATAGGAGTTTTGATTGACGATTTGATTACCAAAGGGGTAGATGAACCTTATCGTATGTTTACCAGTCGCGCAGAATACCGTACTTTATTGCGTCAAGACAATGCAGATATCCGTTTGACACCGCTTTCACATGCCATCGGATTGGCATCTGACGAACGCCTCAAAAGGGTAGAGGAAAAGCTAAAAAAAACGGAAATGCTTTTGGATTTTTTCAAAAAACAAGGCGTCAAACCGGATGAAATTAATCCTATTTTAAACGGCAAAAACTCCTCACCGGTCAAGCAACAAATGAAATTGTATAAAATTGCTTCACGTCCGCAACTCAATTTTGACGATTTGATGCAATTAGAAGCGGTTAAAGAATTTGTAGAGCAAAACCAAATAGACGAAGCAGTTAAAGAACAAGCGGAAATTCATCTCAAATACGCCGGTTATATCGAAAAAGAAAAGATGAATGCCGATAAACTCAACCGTTTGGAAAACATTACCATACCGGATGATTTTGACTATTCTAAAATTAAATCCATTTCTTTCGAAGGTCGCGAAAAGTTGATGAAAATCCGCCCAAAAACAATTGCTCAAGCCAGCCGTATCAGCGGTGTCTCCCCTAGCGACATCTCCGTCCTTTTGGTTTATATGGGACGCTAAATAATTGAGAATCAACAACAAATTACTTAATTGCACAATTACAGGATGCTGAGTCGTCGGGATCTATCAAAACGCCGGTTAACGAAGTTCCGTTCATTAAAGACCCGATAGCCAAATCACTAAAATAAAGAAAGCTATGATTTTTACAAGCATACTAAATATTCTTTATTACCTGCATATTATAATAATTTTTCAATGATATTAAGAATCTGTTTTTGGAATAAATATAGTAGTAACAATTATGATGAAACAAATCAAAGTGACAGGTGGCATGCCACCATACCATTTTACCGGATGTAACCAGGTAAAGCCACCCATAAATATCAAATGTAAGGCGACAAATATCAGAAATAATGAAGATTTGGTTTGAGGGGACATTTGTAGTGTTTTGCCACTGAAAAAAATAACTGCTGCTAAAATCCCTGCCCATAATGTTAAATTTCCAGTCAGACTGAAACTACCATTTGTTGTAAAAAATTCTTTTAGATAGTAAGGCTTTAATATCGACAAGCTTAATAATACATGTAAAGCAATAAAACTTTTTAAAATATTGACAATCAACAACCTATTGTGTTTATTAAAAGTTTTTGTTTTAAGAAAAAACCATATTACAATAGCCGAAAAAATCAGAATTTTGTTAAAAGTAAAAACCGGTAAGTCTTGCCATAATACGGGACCGAAAATATGGTATCTAAAAACCGTGTAAATGCCTGTAATTGCAATAATTAATAATATTTTATATAAATCTTGTCGCATAAATTCGATTTTATCGCTAAAATAAATATTTTCTTTTTAAATGCTAATTTTTCCCAAAATACATTTCTTTTTTTTTATCTTTTTTATAATTTCATTAATCGTGGGATAAATTGAATTTATAATATCTTAGTGTTCTAAAAATTTCTAAATCCGGCGTTTTTACATAGATACTTGCCAAAGAAATGTTCGTTGT
>JALVST010000050.1:0-757 GCA_027024205.1 Flavobacteriales bacterium
CATATAACCGCTCTTTAATCCGAGTAATGAGCAATCACTTTATAAATTTTGTTTTCATCATTGAAAAACATGACTTCCATTGCCTTTTTATTCATAACAGATTGTGGCTGTTCCAGTCTTTTATCCATTTTTGCGCAAATTCTTTTTCGTCCATACGTAAACATCCTTAAGGCTTAAAGATTGATTATCGCCGGTAATAAATCAGCAGGCTTGCCTTGGCAATGGCATTGCTGTTTAGGTAGAATCCAACGGTCGCCGGATTAGTATCTTTACCCAGATTAATTTTTTCGACTTTCAAAGCATACAAAGTTATTATGTACCCGTGCGGCTTATCGCCTTGCGGCGGGCAGGGCCCTCCATAGCCATACTCTCCGTAATCGTTGATGCTTTGAGTTACTGTTTCGGGCAAAAAATTATTTTTAGGGTTTCCCGCACCTTTGGGTAATTCGGTTATGTTTACGGGAATATTGAATATTAACCAATGCCACCATCCGCTTCCGGTAGGGGCATCGGGGTCATAAACGGTTAGGGCAAAACTCCTGGTTTCTTTAGGATAATTTTCCCAGAATAATTGTGGCGATATATTTTTCCCTTTACATCCGAAATGATTATAAACATGTTCCGTAGAAAATTGCCCGCCCAAATCGTTGGATTTAAGTGTAAATGTTCCATTTTGAGCGATAACTTTGCCTGAGAAAAATGCGACAAGCAATGTCAGTATTAATATTTTTTCTTTCATTTTTCTTCCCTTTTTTTT
>JALVST010000050.1:767-1834 GCA_027024205.1 Flavobacteriales bacterium
TTATAGGCTTTTATAAAATTGGATAATGAACTATAGCCGATTTCCCTATAAATTTCTGTAGGTCTTTTCCCTTGCTCTATCAGAAATTTTGCATAATTCATTCTTTCATTCAAAAACCATTTTTGAGGCGAAGAGTTGTAGTATTTTTTAAAATATCTTTTAAAAGTGGAAATACTCATATTGCTCAAAAAAGCCAATTCATCAATACTTAAATTTTTAAGCCGGTTCTGTTCAATGATTGACTTGAATTGGATATCGTTGTCATCAGCCTTGTGTTTTAAAAATGACTGTAATTCCTTCGGGTAATGATTTAAAAGATATACCAGCAGTTCTTCAAGCTTCAATTCTTTTATTTTTGGGGTAAGAATATGACCTCCCAAAGAAAGCGTATCTAAAATGAATTTTCTATACATTAAAAGAAATGCATCGTTCCTGATTATGTTTACCCTGGTGGAAAGTTCATCATTCTTTTTGTTGAACTTATTTTGGTATTTAATTTTAAACTCGGCAAGAAAGGAATTATCAAAAAATATAAGCAGAGCACGATAGGGCTTATTTTCATTTGTCTTTCTTTCGGACATTAAACAATTGGACGCTCTTATTAAAGCAACACTATTTTTAATTTTTACTGTCATATCCGGAAAATAAATTTCCTTTTCTCCGTCAATGACAAATGAAATAACATTTTGAGAGAACAGGACTTTATTTTTCTCGGCCGGGAATTTGTTTATATAGTCGATAAAGTTTACCTTATCAACTTTATTAAGCAGGTTATTTGGAACATTGTATATGGTCATCAAGCAAGGTCTATTTTTTCATAATTGCGGCCAATGGTTGGCTATGCGTATCGCGGGATTTTGAATCGATTAATTTTCAGATTACCCCACAATTTGTTTACTGTTATAATATTCATATTTATCGCTTTACCCGCATCACGTATAGCTTTTGTTGTGTGCTGTTTTTATTCATTGATTATAAATAAACAAGTTGCATAAGTATTATACTCTCTTCCTTCCCAATTAAAACTCAATCTTAAATTTTCAAAATCCATATCTCTGTTATCATTC
>JALVST010000051.1:0-1538 GCA_027024205.1 Flavobacteriales bacterium
TGCAACCGTAAACAACAAAAAACATAAAAATATGGAACACATGACACAAACAATTCCTGTTATCACACAAAACGAATTACAAAACCTGAGAGCAATGAATCACATTGATATGGCTATACCTAATATATCTATTGACGAAATCAGAGAAATGGAAGCGCAAGCTTTACTTGATTTTTATGGACCTGATATTTCGTTGGAGGAATTGAATAGCATGACTGATTTTGAAAATGACATTCCTGACATCTCCGCAGAAGAATTAAGTCAACTTGAAAAAGAATTGAAGGAAAACCCGTATTATTATGGATTTACTGATGAGGAAATAAAAGAAATAGAAGATTGTCTGGATGATAATATGTGCCTTGATTTTTTTGAAAGTATTACCGGCATTTCAGCTGAGGAATTGCAAGAAATAGAAGATGAATTAACCGGCAATCCGTTTTATTACGGTATTACGGATGAAGAATTAAAAGAGCTGGAAAGTTTTGAAATATTTCCTGAAGATTTAGACAATATCATAGATTTGTCTGATATTCGACCAAATGATGACAGTGATGACAGCGATATAATTGACATTTTTTAATAAAAATAATTTAACTTTGTAGAATTGTAGTCTTTTTTAGACAGATTCTTTAAATAAAAAATTCGTTCTTTGAAATACCCGCAAAAATATTGACTTTGCACGCTGCATTCGGCGTGTGGACTCCGGCTTGCCGGAGTTGAATGTGAGATTGACAATAGTTCAAGACTTACAACTTGTTTCAATTAATAATTATTAGAGTTTTTAACTTTAAATAAATTATTATATTGATAAATAGATTTAATTGTTTTACACAATGCGAGCGAATATTGCGGGTATTCAAAGAATTTTTAATAAACATTTACACAAATAATTTATGCAAATCCAAGACGAACATATCAAATTAATCCGCGAATCCCTTTCAAAAGTTCAAGATAAAAAGGATTTGGTAGATTTGTTTCGCCTTGGAGAAAATTTGTTGTTTGGTGAACAAAAACCTAAAATCAAACTCAAAACTTTAACTTATTGGGCTCACCCCTATCGTGCAAAAAATAGATACCATACATTTACCATTAAAAAGAAAAGCGGAAAAGACCGGATTATCAATGCGCCAAATGATGACTTAAAATATATTTTACGGGTTTTTAATTTTATCATTCAAGCTGCAACTACGCCACATCGTGCCGCAACGGGTTTTGTTTTAGGAAAATCCATTGTCGATAATGCGCGTATGCACGTGGGTAAACGGTATGTGTATAATATCGATTTAAAAGACTTTTTTCATTCCTTTGACCGTAAACGGGTAAAAAGTGTTTTTATGCGAAAACCTTTTAATTTTAACGGCGATAAAGAACCCTTAGCTTATATGCTATCCGGATTGGTAACGCACCCGTTTGAGGTTAACGGATATAAATACTGTGTATTACCGCAAGGTAGTCCCACTTCACCTACTTTGACAAATTTGGCAAGCAAATTTTTGGACCGCCGGTTGACCGGTTTGGCTAACCGGTTTGGCTTAACT
>JALVST010000051.1:1548-1830 GCA_027024205.1 Flavobacteriales bacterium
GATTTAACCGGTTGGTTTTGAATATAACCAAAGGTAAAGATGGAAAGATAACCATTAGAGAAAAGAGGATTACAGATAAAAAGTCAATAACTGAATCAAAAAAGAAACCTGAAATTAAGGATAATTCAAAAACCGAATTGGAAATATTAGAAGAACTCATGCAAGAATTTGATAAGAATCCTGATTTTGAACCGGGTGATGATTTTATAACACTTTAAGTAAATATGCCTAATAATAAACAAAATATGAATGACAGCAAGTTGTCAAAAGATGCTTTTATTA
>JALVST010000052.1:0-5600 GCA_027024205.1 Flavobacteriales bacterium
AATAAAAATCCGAAGCCGGCACCAATTAAAGCACCTATCAGCAAATTGTATTCGGAACTAAGTAATTCTTGTGGATATAATGGTCCCATAATCTATTTTTTTTTAATCCATAAACTTTTAAAAATAAAGGCGAATATAAATCCGAAGCCGAAAATAGCTACCAAACCTATATACCCCGACAAGGAATTAACCGCCATACCTGACAATACCAATCCTGACGTGCAACCACGACCCAATTGTGTGCCAATTCCCCATAAAACACCACCGATTATTGCTAAATAAAGGCGTTTTTTATTGGTAATATGCGGTGCTTTTCCCACAACAAACTTCAAACGTCCGTATAATGCTGCTGATAAAATGGCACCGAAAATCACACCTAATAATTCAAATACCAACCAAGTATCAGTAGGCGAATGTCCATCTACTACATGAGGAGCAGTATAAGAATTGGCTTGTGCATATTCAGGCGAAATTCCATTTATAACACCAATAGCGGCATCACGATATCCCCCACTCGAGCCAAGTCCTTCACCGGAAAAAAAATACGCCGCTATAATCAATAGTCCTAAAAAGAATCCCGCTACATAAGGATTCATATATTTATTTCTCTTTGTATTCATCATTTACAAGTTTTTATAATTTAAAAAGGATATTCAGACATTTGTCCGGCTGCAACCATAATGATACGGAACAAGAAACCACCTACCAAAACCAACAAGGCCGGTAAAGCAGGTGGAATGTGTTTTCCTCCCAGCTCAAAAGCTTCTAAGATAAAAGGTAAAGCCAAACCGAAACCCACAAAAATGACCCAAAAGATAGCTGTAAATTCGCCACCTAAAAACAGATGAGCCGCTTGTTTATAAGCTTCGGGGCCGGCTTGCATGCCCATAATCATGTGTATGATTAAAAATATTTCAATGGCAATCAATGCCATATCAATTGTCGCCATCAATTTTCGTTCTTTACGGTTATTACTCAGCCACATCACAAAAGCCGAACCGGTTGAGACGGCTGAGGTCAGGAAAAGCGGTCCTAAGATTGAATTGTTCCACAGTGGATGTGCATTAAATGCCGATAACAAAATACCGGTATAAATACCTAAAATTATTGAAAGAAATAATAAAATCCATGCAAAAAATCTACGGTATTTTCTAAATGTTAGAATGATAAAATGAGGAATCAACCACTTGTGTTCCAAATTTCTTAAAAAATTAGTAATAACATCCATATAATGCCAATCGCGTTCGTGCAAATATGCCTCAATATCATCGATATAACTCAATGGCCATAACAATGATAAAATACTCACTGCCAATAAAGTCCAAGCTCCCCAAGACATCGGTGATTCGATACGGAATGTCGTAAACAGTTCCAAAACGTATTTCGGATGATGCAAATCATAAATCAATAACAACAAACCGATAATAACAAACCAAAAAGTAAAAACCGGAGCAATTTTAACCGTAAAAGGCATATCTTTCTCTTTACCTTTTAAGTAATATAAGGTAGCAAACAATAAAATACCGGCAGCCAAACCACCTAAAAACAGATATGTTGCAATGGGGAACCCCCAAATATGCACATGCGGATACAATCCGTGAATATCTCTTGCCGTTTGAAATAGTCTTTCTTCCATAATCTACTATTTTAGATAATAAATTTGCGGTGCCGTTCCGGCTTCCGGTAATAATGTATAATGTTCTCTGCTTTTAATCAATTTTGATATCGCACTATCCGGATCATCTAAATCGCCAAAGTGCATACAAGTTGTCGGACAAACAGATACACAAGCAGGATCCATCCCGTCCGCTACGCGATGATCACAAAAGGTGCATTTGTCCACATAGCCGTCAGGGTGAAAATAACGGGCATCATAAGGACAAGCTTCAATACAAGCCCCACAACCGATACATTCATCGTGGGTTACTTTCACAATACCCCCTTCAATTACATGACTGGCTCCTGTCGGACAAGTCCGTACACAAGGGGTATCTTCACAGTGGTTACAACGTTGTGATTCAAAGTGCATAAATAAGTTGGGATATTCACCGCGTGCAATTTCTATGATCCAATCCCTCGAATAACCCAAAGGCACATTGTTTTCCGTTTGACATGCTACCACGCAGTCTCCACAGCCAACACATTTGTTGACTTCTATTGCCATTGCGTATCTCATGATAATTCTTCTTTTTTATGTGGATTTTCAGTTAAAATGGTAACGAAATTATTTCGCATACCTGTACCGCCCGTTACAGGGTCTTTTTCTACTTTATAAACCATTTCGGAATCGGAAATACCGCGTCCGTATGTTCGGGACATTTCTTCTACTTTTCCATTAACAAAGATTCGTCCTTTGTTACCGAAACCGTGTGGTAAAAAGACCGAATCGTGTCTGATACGTTCCGTCACACGGACTTTGATACCAAACGAACTAACTTTTCCTTTAAAGTTTTTTAACCAAACTTCCTGTCCGTTTTCAATATCATATATCCTGGCCACTTTCGGATGAACCCATAATACGGGCTCACTTCTCAATTCAGCCAAATAAGGATTATTCAAAGTCCTACCGAAAGTATGCATGGGTAAACGGCCGTAAATCAACCGGAAAAATCCTGCCGGCGGTTCGCCGTGGTCTTTGTAAACCGGTAACGGGTCGTAACCCCAATCGGCAAAATCGGTTGAATACAATTCTATTTTACCGGTATTGGTATTGAACCAATATTCTTCACCATCTTTTAAATACATAGGTGTTTTACGGGGAAAATGTTTTACACCTACGCGTTTCATTTCTTCCATGGAACTACCCACTTGTTTCAATTGCCAGTCCAAAACTTCTTCAAAGTCTTCCCATTCGTAAAATTCTTTTAATCCTAAACGCACACCGATTTCCCTGGCTATCCACCACCCCGGTTTGGTCTCCCAACGCGGTTTAACGGCGGGATAACGCAAAGCAACATTCGGCTGACGATGATGAGAAGTTCGCAAATGGTCTAATCGTTCCAAATAAGTGGCTTCGGGTAAGACCACATCGGCATAACCGGTAATTTCACTAGGCATTGTATCGACTACGACTATAAAATCTTGGTTTTGCAAAGCTCGTTTGACTTTATCTTCCGGCGGAATGGATTGAATGGGATTCGTAGCCGTGATAAACATTCCTTTTACTTTGTAAGGTCCTTTGTATTCCGGTAAGGCATGGTCTATAATTTCATTGGTAATACCCATGATTGCTAATTTGTGTTTGTCACGGGATATGGTTTTCCAAGACCATTTGGGTTTTGGAAAAGGCGGATGTGGTTCCTTGGGCAATTTTACTTTTTCGGGAAAATAAAAACCACCTTCACGTCCCCACGAACCGAGTATCGCATTCAAAATAGCAATAGCTCTGGTGCGCTGAGTATCATCACCATACCAAGCTGTATGTCGTCCCGGATGGATGATAACCCGTGGCGACGCACCACCAATCATACGTGCCGTTTCATAAATATCACCGGCTGGAATGGTAGTTATACTTGCCGCCCATTCGGGTGTATATTTTTGAACATGGTCTTTGAGTAAATCAAAACCGTAAGTGTATTGTTCTACGTAATCTTTGTCATACAAACCTTCGTTGATGATGACGTTTATCCATGCCAACAACAAAGCCAAATCGGTAGAAGGTTTAATGGGTAACCACTTGGTGGAATGTGCGGCCATAGTAGAAAAACGCGGGTCAACCGTGATAATCGTACCACCTTTATCTATCAATTCGGATACTTCTTGCACGTGACCGTTGTGCATATTTTCACCGATATGATTACCTATCAATACCAAACAATCGGTATTACGCACATCGGTAGGTTCAGGCGACGCCAATCCGGCACCGTAAGTGGCAATAAATCCAGCTTCACGAGTAATCAAACATTGCGCCCCGGCTGGTTCGCCCATAGTTTGAGAACCCCAAGCTTTAAACAAATGTTCAAAGTGCGGACCGGTCTTACCGTGAAAAAGCAATGCCATACTCTCTTTACCGTATTTCTTTTCAATATCTTTCATCCCTTTGACAATGACATCAAAAGCTTCTTCCCAAGTAGCTTCTTTAAATTCTTGCTTACCGTCTTTTCTTTTGACACGTATCAAAGGTGTTTTAAGACGGTCTTCATCGTAATACATACCTAATCCGCCTGTTCCCCGCGGACACAAACGTCCGTTAGAGTGCGGATCAATATCATTTCCGATCACTTTATGGATTTTACCTTCACTATCGGTATAAGTCCAACCGGCACAATTCCAAAAACACACTTCACAAACCGTAGGTGTTTTAATAGCTTCGTTTTCCAATAAATGCGGTGTTTTCTCTTCGCCGAATATCGCCCCCATGATACTGGTCAACGGTGGTGTCATGGCCAAACCGGCTGTTGCCGTTCCCGATATTTTAATAAAATCTCTACGACTTAATTTGTTCATAATAATATTATTGTATAAATATTAATTTTTCATTTAATTTATTCAAAAATAAGACCTAAACCCCGCCTTTAAACTGACGAATGACACTTTTTACAAACAAAAAGAATCATTCTAAATACTTAATTTCAATAAAATTGAGAAATGTCATTTTTGTAACAGCAGTAACATTGAAAATAATATCAAAAAAATAAAGATGTCGCACCTAACGGCGCTCAAATGTAACGTAGCACTGTAACGGCACAATGATATCACTGCTGTGGTGCTAATTGATAATTTCTCATTGTTTCGTAACAAAAAAACCTCAACTTCTGTCATAACTCATTGATATATAACAATTAAGTCCCATAGGGACGAAACCTTTGTAACAGACAATAATGTGTAACACAACTAAAAGCTCCGTAGAAGTAAAACATTTTTATAATCTAAAAGATGTCGCACCTACGGCGTTCATTGGTATTTCCTTATTGATTACATTACAAAGCGCACCTAACAGCGCTCAATAGTAGAGATATAGCATCAATAAAAAAAAACAAAAAATTAATGCTTATGTGGCACACCTTTGATATGCAATGCCAAATGATTGACATCACCGGTTTGGTTTACCCAACCGAAATTGGCATCTTTCTTGGCATCTAAAAGGTCTAAATAAGGTTTAATGTCTAAAATTGGTGTGCCGTCAAAGGCATCGATACCGGATATATAGATAATATTTTGTTTGACTTGCTTGACTTTAACAACACTGATACCGATAGGATTGGCACGATTAGGGCTACGACTGGCAAAAACGCCTATGGACATTTCCGGTGCCCATGGTGGTTTAACGAGCAACCAGTTGGTTTTAACCACAATTTTATCCAATGCGTAAATGACATATATATAATGAAATGTATCGAGCAAGTGTAAACCTTCGGTATATTGCGGATGCAACACCAATTTAAAATCGCCTTCCTCCGTTTGAACCGGTTGATAGGGGACCGTATCTTTATAAGGTGTTCGGATAACACCTATACTTTGAAAAACGTGATATGATTTCGGGTAAACAGACACTATTCGTCTTTTGATGCCTCGTCTTCATCATCTTTTGACGGATATTCCGGCGGTTGATTACCGTAACTTAATTCCGTAATCTCGTCCATTTTGTAGAGAATATCCAT
>JALVST010000052.1:5610-5829 GCA_027024205.1 Flavobacteriales bacterium
AACACATATTAGTTGAAAGTTTAATGTTGAAAGTTGAAAGTTCGGTTTAAAGAATGTTTTGTACTTTGATGATTGTTTATTATTTCATACCGTATTTCCGTCATTGCAATTGATGAATTGATGATTTGAAAAGTAGTTCGCTGAGTGATTTTGCGAGGAAACAAGCAAAATTGTACCGAAGCGCCGGTTCATAGCGTATCACATTCTTTGATGTTTGTT
>JALVST010000053.1 GCA_027024205.1 Flavobacteriales bacterium
CTGTTAAACAATCGTATATTAAATAAGAAATTTACCGAATCGCCCAAGCGGTAAGAAGTTCCGAATTCAAATCTTTCAAAGAAATAAAAGTTCAAGTTCAAATCTGCTTGAGTTTTTTGACTGACATTGTTATATAATAAAAAATGTGGTTTCAATTTTAAAGTTTTACCGAATGAAAATACATATCCACCGGCAATAAACAGATGTGTTTCATCTTTGGCTTCAAATCCGTTACCGGCATTATATTTAGTGGGTAAAAAGTTAGGAGCCGAAATGGACAAATAATAATTATCACCGTAATAAAATACACCGGCACCGAGATTAAACCGGCTATCACTCAAAGAATTGGATAAAAGCGGATCATTGGGATGAACAATATAATAATCGTTACTTCTATTAAATAAATTAATACCCGCTTTTAATCCGAAAGCCAAATGCGATTTTTTAAAGTGCAATGTGTGGGAATAATCGGCGGTGATTAAACTTTGTTTAACCGGACCGGATTGGTCACTGATAAAAGATAATCCGGCACCATTGGTTAAATTGAATGCCCCGTGCACGTTCGCAGTTAATGTTTTCGGATTTCCGGGAGCATTATACCACTGGTTACGGTAAAGTGTCCCGAAAGAAATAATTTCAGGTCCTCTCGAACCGGCATAAGCCGGATTCAAAATATTCATATTATACATATATTGTGTATAATGTGGCAACTGTTGTGCTTGGATAGTTCCTAAAGAAAGGAAAATAAATCCTACAATACTTAATATTATTTTTTTCATAGTCAATTAATTTTTTATCTAGTAATATACAACCATCCGGCTAATTTTTGTCCGTCTTTTAGTTTGATAACATAAAAATATGTTGCAGCGGGCAAATCTTTCCCGTCATTATTTTTTCCTACAAATTCATTTACATAGTTTTCTTTATCATAGACCAACACACCGCGGCGGTCAAAGATTTCCACTTTTTCTATACCTGTGGTATTAGCCAAGAAATCCAAGAACCACTGATCATTGCTACCGTCTCCATTGGGTGAAATAGCTTGGGGAATATGGCATGCAGATTGATATGAGTTAACGACAACATCATAACTTCTGACACAATTGCCGTCAAGCGTTACATTTAAAGTATAAGTTCCCGGTGAAGTTACGGTATAAGTTGCATTGGAACCGACAACTGATCCGCTGTCATCAACCCATTCATAGGAAACAGTTGAGTAATCGGAAGCATTTTGAACGGTTCCGTCCAAAACTTTTGACTCCCCTTGACAAATTTCAACGGTTTGAGGTAAATTGGGAACATCCGGTTGCGGCAAAATGGTTACCGTTACATCGTCATATTCTGAAAAAGTATTACCGTGACAATCTTCAAAAATAACTTCAAGCGTGTAAGTTGTCGTGGCGTTAATCGGAATGGTGACATCCGCTCCGGTAGCAACAAGATTATTATTAGCATCAAACCAGTTGTATGTGGGATTGGGGTCGGGGACAAATTTGTATGCTTCTGGGAGAGCGACTTCCCAATCGCCAGTATTTCTATTGGGCAAACCCGGACTGGTTGCATCTCCCGGGTAATTACCACAAGTATTGGGAAGTAATTCTTCGTTTTGTATGCCTAATACGGCCAATCCGTCGTTCCAAGTAGAACAAACGGGTTTGTTTTTTATATGAACTTCCACACTACTATCGGCTTCATTTAAAACAATTTCTTGACTGGTTAATAAACTATGACAAGAACTGCTGAAATGAGGAATATTTTCATAAATAATAACAAATTTACGGTTAGGTGCTGTACCAACTGTCATATATTTCAATTCTTCCGTCGGATAAGAAACACCAATGTCAATATCGTGATACGCTCCCATTATTGCAGGAAATGATGTGCTAGTTGAATTGTCCCAATAAGGTAAGGTTTGATTAGGAATTAATTCTGACGGATCAATACTCCAGGAATCATAAGAATCGGCAACACTGGCTTCAAAAACAACATCTCCGTTTGAACCGACTACTATTTTATCATAAACATTTCCATAAAAATTAATCGGAAATGGCAAGTTTATGACATCACTATAGTTGTCATCGATTCTCAATGGCGACGTCACTCCGAATTCCGTAACCATAACATCTTGTGAGGTGGCATCAATCGGAATCCAATTAAAAGGAATGGCATCAACCCGGTAGCGCCCCGTTATAACGTCGCTATATCCACCGTGCAATGTAACTTCGGTTTCATCATTACATAAGAATTGATCCGGGCCCGCATTAACATGCTGTGCATTGATATTTGCCGTTAAAAACACAAATAGCAGCACCAACATTATAAAGTAATTGTTTCTTTTCATAATTTTGTTATTTTAATAATAATGACAAAAATAATAATTTTTTTGGCATATCACTTTATAAAATGATTTTATTTACCAATAATTAGAAAAATGATTGAAAAAAAAGAAAAATTTTACGAAAAAGTTATTCTTATTGGTGCCGTTACTCCCTCACATTCAGTCGAAAAAGTTAATGAATATTTAAAAGAATTGGCATTCTTGGCAGAAACTGCCGGTGGAATTGTCCTAAAAAGTTTTGTTCAAAAACGTGACAAACCCAATCCGAAAACTTTTTTAGGCTCGGGGAAATTACAGGAAATTAAAAATTATATCGAAGAAAATAAGGTTGACAGCGTCATTTTTGACGACGAATTGAGTCCGGCACAACAAAAAAATCTGGAAAAATTTTTACAAGTAAAAATTATAGACCGTACCCGTTTGATCTTGGATATATTTGCACAGCGGGCACGTACATCTTATGCCCGTACACAAGTGGAATTGGCACAATATCAATATTTGTTACCCCGCCTCACCGGTATGTGGACACACCTGGAACGACAACGTGGTGGTATCGGTATGCGTGGCCCCGGTGAAACGGAAATAGAAACCGACCGCCGGATCATACGGGACAAAATAGCTTTGCTCAAAAAAAAATTAAAAGCTATTGATAAACAAATGGAAACTCAACGCGGTAATCGCGGGAAAATGGTAAGAGCGGCTTTGGTCGGTTATACCAATGTGGGAAAAAGCACATTGATGAATTTATTGAGCAAATCGGACGTTTTTGCCGAAAACAAACTTTTTGCCACCTTGGATACTACCGTCAGAAAAATAGTTGTCCGGAATATTCCATTTCTTCTTACCGATACTGTCGGCTTTATACGTAAATTACCTACCCAACTGATAGAATCTTTTAAATCAACCCTCAATGAAGTAACCGAATCCGATCTGTTACTGCATATAGTCGATATATCGCATCCGAATTTTGAAGAGCATATTCAAACCGTCCAGAAAATTTTATCGGAAATAGAAGCGGTCGATAAGCCTGCCATCATCATTTTTAATAAAATCGATTTGTTACCTGACACCCCACAAAACAAACTCGAAACCTTACATAAAACCTGGCTGGCCAAAACCGGCAAACCGGTAGTATTTATCTCGGCCATTAATAAAATAAATATTAATGTATTAAAAGATACATTATACAATGAAGTACGCAAAATTCATGTCAAACGTTTTCCTTATAACGACTTTTTATATCCGGACCTGGAAAATTAAGAAAAATTATAAAATTGGCATCAACCGAAATAAATCGAAAAAATATGATATGATCACGAAAACATCCGGCCCGGCTACGGATCATAGTTTTCATTTCTGCCATTATTTAAAATAACAGATTATTACCAAATTTGCAGTTGCACCGAAAATAATTTGTTTTATATTTGTGAATTGTTTTATACAAATTTAAATTTATCTTAAAATCTATGAAAAATTATCTGTTATTAATTGCAGGATTTTTTTTGATATTCTTTGCCGGTTCGTGTGTACCCTATAAAAACATAGTATATGTTCAGGATGCATTACCCGAAAATAAAATCGATACATCTGCCTACAAAATTCAAAAAAACGACATTTTGTATATCAAATTAAAATCGGGAAATGAAACCATAGAACGTCTTTTTAAAATACAAGATAACGGTACCACCAATAATACCAATATGCAAAGTTCTTTATACTTTGGAGGCTATGTTGTAGATAATCAAGGTTTTATAGAATTGCCGGTCATCAATAAAATTCATGTGGAAGGCAAAACTTTTAAGGAAGTTAAAGAACTCATTAAGAAAAGGCTTTTAGCAACACAATTCAGAAGTTTGGATGATTTATACATAAAAGTAAAACTTGCCGGTGTACCTTTTACGGTTTTGGGAGAAGTCAAAAATCCCGGAACCGGTATGTTATATAAAGAACGTCCCAATTTGTTTGATATTTTTGCAGGTGCATCGGATATTTCTTTGGTCGGGAACCGTAAAGCTGTTGTTGTTCTCAGACGGGAACAAAACAAATGGGTAAAACAAACATTGGATTTAACCGACAGTAACATTATCAATTCTCCTTATTTTTATATCCGCCCCAATGATATTGTCTATGTCCCGCCATTACGTCAAAAAACTCTTGGAACCGGAACGACACTACAACAAAGTATTTCAGCTACTATCACGGCCTTATCTTTAATCACTACCATCATATTATTTAGCAAATACGTAAAATAACTTTTTTATGAATACCGATAATCAGTTTTCTTTTGATAATGAAGAATTTTCTATTGACTTTAAGCAATTATTGTCAAGGCTTTTGACCAAATGGAAATGGTTTGTCACTACTACTGTTATCGCTTTGGGTATTGCATATTATATCAATTTGCATCAACAAAATATCTACGAACTGGATAGCTATGTCACCATCAAGGATGAAAACAATCCGTTTTTTACCTCCAATATGAGTTTGGTTTTTAACTGGGGAGGGGTCAGTGACAAAGTTAATTTGGTTATTACCACTTTTAAATCCCGGAAACACAACGAAAAAGTTGTTGACAAATTAAAAAGTTTTATTACATACCGGAAAAAAGGAAAATATTATTTGATTGACATCTATAAAAACAGTCCTTTTATTTTTAAACCTGATTATACCGCTTGGCAGGCCATCGATGTCCCTTTTGAAATAAAAATATTAAATGACCGGCAATTCCAACTCGATTTTAAACCGGAAAATGAGCAAATATCTTTATTTCAATACCAAGAAAAAAAATCCAAACAAGCGCTTGTTCAGCCGTTTAGTAAAACCTTACGTTTCGGCGAACCGTTTGATTTGGGATTTTTATCCGGAACCATTCAACGCAATCCCGGTATCGCTTATAATAAAACAGATACTTACATTTTAACATTAAAAGATTTTAACCGTGTGGTTTCAGATATGAAAGACCGGTTGGAAGTTAAAAACAAAGACAAAAATTCATCTATCTTAATCCTGAAATTACGAGGACAAAATAAAGCGGAAATAGCAGACTACCTCAATACCACCACCAAGTTATTGCAACAACAAATACTGGAAGAAAAAAACAAATACGCTTTAAACACCATAAAGTTTATCGATTCCACCCTGAAATTTATCCGTAAAGATTTATCCCAAGCAGCAAGTGAATTGAAGGATTTCATCAGCAACAGGACAATCTTAAACCTGGATGATCCCACAGCCAAACTATTTGAAAAAATATCCTCTTTGGACCAAACCAAAAGTAGTATTAATTTAAAAAAATTATATTACGAACAATTACTCGAATATCTCAACAACAAAACCAACTATGAAAATCTGCCTGCGCCTACCGTTGTAGGAATAGATGACCCGACAATTGTAGAAAAAGTAGCAAAAATCACACAATTGGCCATTCAGCGCAAAAATCACTTAACCCGTTTTCAGCCCAATGCCAATGTTATAAAAGAAATTGATTTGGAGATTGAGTCCTTGCGGCAATCTTTATTGCAAACCGTCAATTCGGCTCTTAACACACTCAACCGGGAAATG
Source organism: Flavobacteriales bacterium (assembly GCA_027024205.1). Classification (GTDB taxonomy): domain Bacteria; phylum Bacteroidota; class Bacteroidia; order Flavobacteriales; family Flavobacteriaceae; genus WGBX01. The sequence goes on from JALVST010000053.1 coordinate 5,900, forward strand.
GCATTAATCAATGACAAAATCAAAAAAATTGACGCTCAAATCAACAAGTTACCCGAAGAAAAACAAATATTGTTAGGGCTTAAACGCAAATATGATTTAAAACAGGAAATTTTTAATACGCTACTACAAAAACGTAACGAAGCCGGTATCGTCAAAGCCTCCAACGTGTCGGATTTAAAAATTATTGACACGGCCAAAGACGTGGGACAAGCACCGGTAGCGCCCAATAGAAAAGTTAACTTCTTAATAGCCCTTGTTGCCGGTTTGTTTCTTCCGGCTCTCATATTCACGGTGCTTTTCTTTTTAGACAATAAAATTCACGATATTTCGGATGTTGAAAACCTGACCGACACACCTATCATCGGGCAAGTTTATCATTTGGATAAAAAAGGTAATTTACCGGTATTACTATATCCCAACGATATTGTTTCTGAATCGTTCCGGTCTATCAGGTCGGCTTTGCGATTTATATTTCCTGCTCGCAATCAATCACATACAATTTTAATCACTTCCAGCATATCCGGTGAAGGTAAAACATTTGTGTCTTCCAATTTGGCGGTTGCACAGGCCATCAGCAAGAAAAAAACCGTGTTGTTGGAATTTGATTTACGTAAACCGAAACTGAAAGAATATTTTGACGAAGCTAAAAACGAACATCCGGGCTTATCCCATTATTTGGGCGGAATGACAGAATTGGACGATATTATCGTTCCGACAAATATTGAAAATCTGGATTTAATCCTCTCGGGTAAAACCCCTCCCAATCCGTCCGAATTAATCTTAAATGAACAAACCGCCGGATTGTTTGAAGAATTATCAAAAAGATACGATCAAATTATCATTGACACACCGCCCATCGGTTTGGTTTCCGATGCCATGGAACTGCAAAAATATGCCGAAATAGCCATTTTTATCGTCCGGGAAGATTATACTTTGAAATCAATGGTTAAAAATATTGATGAAAAATACAAGAAAAAATTGATGAAAAACATCGGTATAATTTATAACGATTTCAAAGTAACTACTTTCAAAAAATACGGTTACGGCCACAAATACGGTTACGGCTATGGATACGGTTACGGTTACGGAGATTATTTTGACGACAAACATAAATCGTGGTGGCAAAAATTATTTAAAAAAATAACCGGACGCACCTAACGACAAAAAATGTTATTTTCTTGTCTTTTTGTCAAGTGAAACCCACATATGGACACGTCTGACCGGTAAAAACCGGTTTGTCAGGAAACTTTTACATGAAATGCTTTTTATCCCCTTTAAATTTTGTAAATTTGGAAACTGAATTTACAATAAAGATTTTATGCAGTGGAAATACAGACCGGAACCGGATTTTGAGGTTGTAAAACGTCTTCAAAATGAATTAAATATCCCCGAAAAAAACGCTGTTTTATTAGCTCAACGAGGGATCGGTAATTTTGAAGAAGCACGGCGTTTTTTCAGACCGGAACTTGACGATATGCACGATCCTTTTTTGATGAAAGGTATGACAACGGCTGTTGAACGGATTGAAAAAGCGCTTCAAAACCATGAAAAAATACTGGTTTACGGAGATTATGATGTGGACGGAACTACGGCGGTTTCGATAGTGTATTCTTACTTAAAAGACTTTTATGATAATGTTGATACTTATATTCCGGACCGTTACAGTGAAGGTTACGGAGTATCGATACAAGGCATAGATTATGCCGTTGAAAACGGCTTTTCATTAATCATCGCCTTGGATTGCGGTACCAAAGCCGCCGATAAAATTATTTATGCCAGTCAAAAAGGAATTGATTTTATAATAGGTGATCATCACACACCGGATGATATATTACCACCGGCTGTCGCTTTCTTAAATCCCAAACAACCCGGTTGCCCTTACCCCTATAAAGAACTGAGTGGTGCCGGTATCGGTTTTAAATTGATACAAGCCTTGCAACAAAAAAGACAATTGCCTCTTGATGACATTGTTCCGTATCTCGATTTGGTAGCGGTAAGTATCGGAGCGGATATCGTACCCATCACCGGCGAAAACAGGATTATGGCTTACTACGGATTGAAACAAATTGAAAAAAATCCACGTGCCGGTTTACGGGCCTTATCCCGTACAAAAAAAGATAAAACGCTTAATATCAGCGATTTGGTTTTTACTTTGGCGCCACGCATCAATGCCGCAGGAAGAATCAAACATGGAAAAGAAGCCGTTAAACTATTGGTAGAAAAAGATTTGGCAGTCGCAAACCGTTTTGCCGACGAAATAGAATTGTATAATGTAGAACGTCGCGGTTACGACCAAAAAATCACCGACGAAGCTTTAAATCAAATAAAAAATAACCGTGAAGAAAACCGTTTTTCAACGGTCGTGTATCACCCGGATTGGCACAAAGGCGTGATTGGTATTGTGGCCAGTCGTTTGATTGAAACCTATTATCGCCCTACAATCGTATGTACGGAATCTAACGGCGTTATCTCCGGATCGGTCCGTTCCGTCCCCGGATTTAACGTATATGACGCATTGGATGCTTGCCGAGAATATATTATTCAATTCGGCGGACATAAATATGCTGCCGGCTTAACAATAGCCCCCGGCAACTTTGAAAAATTTAAAGCCAAATTTGAAGAAGTGGTAAAAAATACCATTGCCGAATCGTCCAAAGTCCCTGAAATAATCATTGATACCGATTTAACTTTCAAAGATATTACCAAAAAATTTTACAATATTCTCAGACAAATGGCGCCGTTCGGTCCAGGAAATATGAATCCGGTTTTTGTCTCGAAAGGTGTCAATGATACCGGTTACAGCAAAATCGTAGGCAAAGAAGGTAAACATCTCAAAATCTCCTTACGAGAATTAAAATCTGGAATTACCATGTCCGGTATCGCTTTTAATATGGCCGGCAAAGCCGGATTGGTCAAGTCAGGAATTCCTTTAAAAATAGCCTATACTTTGGAAGAAAACCATTGGAACAACAAAGTTAGTTTACAATTACATATCAAAGATATTCAACCCGTCAATCCGCATATTAATTTTTAGATTGGTCAAATGCAATTTACAGAACAAGATTTTATAATAACTTCTCCCATAAAAAAAATATCCGTTCCCGCAGAAATAAATATATCTGCACCGTCCAATATTGCTCTGGTAAAATATTGGGGAAAACACGGGTTACAATTACCGATGAATCCCTCCGTAAGTTTTACTTTAAACAAAAGCCGGACTCATACAATTGTCCGTTTAACAGCCTTGGACAAGACCGGCGAAAACCTAAGGTTCAAGTTTTTTCTTAACGAAAAATATCAACCGGATTTTGAACCGAAAATTGCCGGATTTTTCAAAAGAATAAAAATCTATGCCCCGTTTATAAACGCATATCACTGGGAGATTTACAGTCATAATACCTTTCCACATTCCAGTGGTATTGCTTCGTCTGCCAGTGGCTTTGCTGCTTTGGCAAAAATAATTATCGAGCTTGAAAAACAATTATATACACAACAAACGGCCGAATATTACAACAAAAAAGTATCCTTTTTAGCCCGTCTCGGCTCGGGTAGTGCCGCCCGCAGTACGGCGCATCCCGTCATGATTTGGGGACAACATCCGCAAATCGATAATACATCCGACCTATATGCCATTGTCCCGGATTTCGAATTACATCCGGTTTTTAAAAATTTCAGAGACAGTATTGTCTTGGTAGAAAAAGAACAAAAAAAAGTATCCAGCACAGCCGGACACAATTTAATGCATAATCATCCTTTTAAAAACATCAGAAAAAAACAGGCTTTTGACCACACTTTGCAAATGTCTGAATATTTAAAAACCGGTGACTTGAAAAAATTTATCAAACTAACCGAAGCCGAAGCACTCGAATTACACGCCTTAATGATGACCTCCAACCCTAATTATATTTTAATGCAACCGGACACTTTAAAAATCATTCATTTGATAAGGGAAATCAGAAACAGAACAGATTTGCCGGTATGCTTTACACTCGATGCAGGGGCTAATGTTCACATTCTATATCCCGGAAATATTTCAACGGAATTGGAAACACGATTATTTAAGAAAATAAATTTTGAAATAATTCACGATTTCGTTTAAAAACATAAAATTATATCATAAATTCTTTACAAAACAACAAGTTGAACTGTTCAATTTTTTTTCGTAACTTGTGGCATCTTAATTAAAAAAATAAACACCATGAAAAAAATTATTATTTTATCATTCTTCATGTTTGGTTTTTGGAGTATCAATGCTCAAAACCAACTTATGAGTAAAGAAATGGAACGCCATTATTTACAAGCAGTCAGACCCGTTACACATCAATTTGATCAATTGCGCAATCCCAATCTAAATGCTTTATTATCTGAAAATTTTGACAGTGCCAGCTTACCGACAGGTTGGACAACGGTAGATAATATGGGCAATGGCAATTGGACTTTTGTAAATGATTACAATGGCAATACTCTTGACGGCACACCCTTTGCCATGATAGACAGTGACAGTTACGGCCAAGCCGATTTAGATGCCGAATTAACTTCACCTGAAGTAGATGTTTCAGCTTTAAACAGTGTATTTATATCATTTGATCAGTATTTTAATGCTTACGATGGTGATTCATTAACCGAAGTCGGTGACGTCGATGTTTTTGACGGCACCCAATGGGTTAATGTTTATTCCGTAACCTCCGATACAGGAGCATGGGGAAACCCCGATCATCAAATTATTGATGTAACCGCTTATAAAAATGCCAATTTTAAAGTCCGTTTTCACTATTACAATGCTAACTATGAATGGTATTGGGCTATAGATAATGTTATGATTTTTGAACCGGATGCGGATGATTTGGCTACAATAAATATAATGCCCGAAACGTTTTTGCCTAACTTGCCGTTCTCTTTGAACGCTACCGTATATAATAACGGTTCCAATACCCAAGATAATTTCGATGTCGTTTTTAATATAACTGATTCATCAAGTAATAGCGTTTTCACTGAAACCGTTAACGTTACAGGCGCCAATTTGACTCCGGGAGGAAGTTATGTCGTAACGACAACCACACAAGCTACATTGCCCGTCGGCACATATACCGCTGAAGCAGCGGTTGTTTTAACGGGGGATAGCAATTCTGCGAATGATACAAAATCCGAACAATTATATATTATCGATTATCCCAGCACTTATACCTTGGATAATGTTTATACTTACATTACAACAGATATGGACAGTAGCGGGGATGACAATAATTTGGCAACTTTTGATATTAACTCGGGAGCCATTACTCCGATAGGACCTTTAACATCAAATGATTTCTTTACATCAGGAACTTTTATCAATGATGTTTTAGTCGCCGTTGAATACGGGACAAATGCCGTTTATCTGATCGATGGAAACGGGGCTACTCACAAGTTCGGCTATTTTCATGGAGATATCGGAAACAATAGCATTACGGCAATTGCTTATGACAGTGCTTTGCAAACAGGCTATTTAACAAATGGAAATGTTTTACTTACATTTGATTCTTCATTAAATACAACTTTAATCGGACCTATGAACAATGCCGGTTTAATGATAGGTATGGATGTTGATAACAACGGTAACTTATACGGTATCGATATGCAAGATGATCAACTTTACAGTATTGATGCCACTTCCGGGGCTGCTACCGCTATCGGCGCACTCGGCATAAATATCAGATATGCCCAGGATATGGGGGCTGACCCTACAACCGGTAATTTGTATGGAACGTTGTTTCAATATGACCAAACATCAGGTAGTACCAGTGGATTGTATGCAATAGATAAACTAACCGGTGCTGCTACTGTTATCGGAACTGAAGGAGTGGATGAATATACTATTTGTGCTATCAAAGGCACAACGGTTTCGGTTTCTGAAAATCACATAGCAGGACTTAAAGTATATCCGAACCCTGCCAATGGAATGATTTCAATCAGTGCCCATGAAAATATTCAAAATATATCCATCGTTAATTTAACCGGACAAGAAGTTAAAAACTTTGATAATGACGGCGTAACCGCTCAATTAGACATCAGTGACTTGCCTTCCGGTAGTTATATCCTTAAAATTACAACCGGACAAACAACCGGTACATATCAGATTATTAAAAAATAATTTTTAATCATGCCACCATAAAAAGAGCTGTCCGTCCCGGACAGCTTCTTTTATTTTTATTTGAAACATATAATCATCAACCGGATTTTTTTATCAATGAAATCGTAAAAAAAACTTCATAAATCAAATACAGTATATATAAACCTGCAATATTATACAATACATTATTTTTTAACGATACATCCGGCTCAAAAACAAAAATTAAAAAAAAAACCATGACGGCCATAAGTTTTATCATCGTCCAAATGATAAAAGTATGCCCGGTATAACGACTATTATAATTAAATATGAAAATTAACGACAGCAACATAATAGCGGTAACGCCTGAAATAAAAAAGTAAAAGTGCCAAACAAAAGCGGTATTTTTGACATTGAAAATTTCTATAAAAAAATAATTAAGAAAGTAAGTTAAAACAAAAAGAATAATCACCGATAAAAATAAATAAATGTTATTTTTATTCATTTTAATATTTTTTTTACCCGCCACAAAATATAAAACATAGCTAAAAAAACAGCTGACAAAGTTGAAATAATCAAATAAAGATTTTGCTCATTGGGATATTTCGAGTCCAGCCATGTTCCCAATTTATATCCTCCGAAAATAATGAGAAACATTTCGAAAGGGATAGATGTAAATTGTAAAAATTTACGGGTATTATTTGGTTTTGGGATTGACATTTTTTACTGGTTGCGCATTTTTCATTTGGCAAGTGGCATTAAAAAACGCCCCCGGTTCTATGGACAATTTACCTATAATAACATTACCGTCAATTTTTGCTGTTGCTTTTAGACTTAATAGATTATCAACTGTCAAATCTCCTGAGACTTTACCCAGAATTTCGGCATTACCACATTTAATATTGCCATCCAAGATCCCTTTTTCTCCCAAAACGATTTTTCCGGTTGTCGTCAGATTTCCTTCAAAATGACCGTCTATTCTGAAATCTTCTTTTGAATTGACTTCTCCTTTTATTTTGGTAGTAACACCGATATAATTAGGCAATTTGGTATTTTCGGGTGTGTGTTTTTTCTTATCTGCAAACATATTTGTGTTGTTTTATTATTGTTCGACTTTGTTTTTATTGAGAAACGCCTTATACTCTTTAAATTTTTTAGTGAGTTGAAGGGTCAGATAATTGTCTGACGAAATTACAAAATATTCATCAGGCTTACAAGATTTTTTTTGTAGCAAACCGGCAAAATAATTGGCGGATTGTTCACTGAAAAAATTATGAACCACTACAAAAGACCGGTGTGCCATAAACGGATCTTTTGATATATGCAAATGTGTACTTTTGGTTTCTGCCACTACTTTTTCTATACAGTTTATAAAATTATCGACCGAAGGGTCAAAAATATCATAGGGAATGACCAATTTATATGAATCACTCTCTGCTGCCGTATAGGTTTTTTTCTTATATTTATTTACCAATGTCATCCGTTTTTTTGCTTCAACTTCATACGGACTTTTAGGATATTTTAAAATAATATTTTGTAAAGCTTTTTCATAGGCTGCTAATCCTAGACTACGGGCAATAGCAGTAGAACGCAACAATTCTATCTTGCCCAATTCGGGATGGAAGTTAAATTTTACTAACAAAGGTTCCGAAATTTTTAACAAGCTGTCATATTTTTGAGCTTCATACAGTCTGTATAATTTTTCATAAGCCTGTTGAAATTCTTTATTGGAACGTTCGGAAATTTTACCGGGATTTTTTATCAATTCGGCATAGATACTCCCGGGATATTTATCAACTATCTCCTGAGCCAAATGTTCTGCCAGTAAGGATTTCCCCATATCTTTATAGACCTTGTACAAATTGTATTTGGCCGGCGGTATCAATTCCGGTTTGGGGTTGGTATTTAGCATGGTTTCCAGATGCATTTTGGCTTTCTCGGGCTCTTTAAATTTTTCATAATAAATCATTCCCACTTGATAATGGGCATAATTCAATTCTCCTAAAATACTATCGATTTTCTTAGGGTCCGAAGGTATTTTTTTATAGTAAAAACTCACTTTGTATTTGTCGGGAATATTTTGATCGGATTGATGGTCGTCTCCGCCGGTTTGTTCTTTATCTTCTTCATTGTCATCACCGGTTAATTCGTTATCATCTATACTCATTTTATTTTTCAAACGCCACATGTCCGTCAATTTGATTTTACCCCAAGTTTTTTCAAAATAAGCCTTCCCTTTCTCGACCAAAGAATTATTGTAAAAATAAAAACTCGTGTATTTGGGTTTGACTTGTGTAAAATCCGTTTCAGCTGATTTTTTCTGCATTTCTTCCGCTTCCTTTTGACGCAATTTGTCGATATAGTCTTGTATCATTTTGACACGGGTCAAACTATCGGCTTTTACCAAGGTCATGATACTGTCATTACGTTTGATTAATTTTTCAAGAACAATGATATCGTCTATATTACGACGTTTGTGCCGGGTTTTCAAGTATTTCAGCGTTTCTTTATCCATTACTTGCAACAAACTGTCTAAATAGGTTCCCGCCATCAAATAATCTTTCTTTTGAAAGCCTATTTCAGACATTTGTTCGTATGCCTTTTCTTTGAGATATTTATCTTGTGACCGGGCGGCTTTAGTATAATAATCCACAGCCGATTTCAAACTGTCTTCCGAATGAAAAATTTCGCCGATTTCATAATTGATGTAAGGATAAAATTTATGAAATTCATAGCGTTTGAGCTTGGTATATAGAGATTTGAGCATTTCGGGATGTTGGTCTTTTTTGTTAAGTGACAAATGATAACGAAACAGCTCGGCTTGTATTCTGTATTTGCGGGGACGCTTTTGTTCTTCAATATGTTTTAAAAGTGCAACTGCCGAATCCCGCAATTTGATTTTGTCTAAGAGTTGGGCCGTGATAAAATAATAACGGGCTTTTTTTTCTTTATCTTTTGCCAGTGTTGCAGCTTTTTGTAAGCTTTCAGCGGCTAACCGCAAGCTGTCCATATTTATCAAAGCTTGTCCGGCATACGCATAAGCTTCGGATTTTATTTCTTGCGGTGTACTTTTCTGACGGGCAAGAAATTTTAAATTGCGAATAGCCGGCACGTAATTTTCCATCCGGATGTTGGCTTTCTCTTTCCATAATTTAAACAGTGGACGGATATCAGAATTGAAATCATTATCTAATTCATAATTAAAGGCATCGAGTGCCGCCATAAAACGTTTTTGATAATAGCGACTTTTTCCCAGAAGCAAATAAGCTTTGTCAATTTGATTGTTTTCTTGTACACCGCCTATTTCCATGGAATGTTTTTGTATGGCTTTTACCGCTTTTTCTTCGGCACGTTCCAGATTGGGATTACCAGTGTTTTGATTCGGCAAACTAATTACATATTCGGCATTAAATCGTTCCACAGGTAAAATCTCGAAAAAATTGTCGTGAAAACTCTCATGAATGGTGTTAACTTCTTCATTCAATGCCTCTTCGCCGTTAAACAAAACATTATATTTTGTCGAAAGTTGGTGCAAATTCCTATTGACAAAATTGTTACGCTGTGTAGAACAACGCATCAATACGATAGCCAATACAAATAACCATAAAAAATTCAATGAAAATTTTTTGTTCATTTTAACTGCGATATTAATCTCCAACTGCCGGGAGAACTTTAAATATTTAAAACGCTAATTTACACAAAAAAGTATAATGATTTAGTTAAAAGTATAAAGGGCAAAGCGGTAAAGTGCCGAGTGTGATAATTTAGTTGAAATTGTAAATGTAGAGACGAATGTAATTCGTTTCAAATTGCAGTTGTTCGTAATGTTTATGATAGTAAAAAATGCAGAAGCATATTGACAAAACGTCTCTTTTTTTTTTCATCTGTTTATATTTTAATTTAATGTTCCCGA
>JALVST010000054.1 GCA_027024205.1 Flavobacteriales bacterium
CGCCAAGCCTACACACAAACATTCAGGAGCTGTTATGCGGTCAAACTCTTTTTCATATTTCGGTTTCGGCAGTTTTTTTTCATCCAGTTCTTTGAGTTTTAGATATTGGTATTGTCTGGATGCCGTACAAATAGGCTTTTCTGTATATTCCATGTTCGATACCAAATAAGCTTTTGGGCAACTGCTTCCGGGACGCCCTTTACGGGCTTTTTCAATTTTTTTTATAGTTGCCGAAGCGTTACGTAGACTGTTAAAAGGGACGCCGAGCGGGGAAATATTGCTCAAATACAGGTCTTTTTCTTTGGCAACAGCCAATTTTTCTCTTGTTTCATTATCAACGGTTGTTACTTCCGGAACCAATAAGAACGGACTCCCCCAGCCGACACTGTCCATCTTATAATAATCCAATAAAAATTCGTGTTCTTCATTTGTCCCGACGCCACCTTGGGCGGTGATACGCATAGGTAATGCTTCCCCGGGGATGGGTTTTTGTTTTTGTTCTAATGCTTTTATCAGAATATTATGTACATCTTCAATAAGCCGTTTCCGGTTATTTTTAAATTCTTCCAGAATAGGTCCCATCAGATAGCCGTCCGTAGCAAAGGCGTGTCCGCCGCAATTCAGACCGGATTCAATCCGGTATTCGCTTACCCAAAGCCCTTTTTTAGCCAAAAATTTGCCTTGAATTAAAGCAGAACGGTAATCACTGACTTTAAGAATAATTTTTTTCTTGATATAACCTTTGCTGTCAGGATAAAAATCGTTAAAATTTTCAATATAACTATACAAACGAGGGCTCATACCGGCAGACAATACCAAAGAAGATTCCAGATCACTATTGGCATAACCACGAAGAGCTGCATGTGCATCATTAAATTCTTGGGGCAATGCCTCTCCGTTTTTATCATAATTCGTTTTATCCACTTTGGTCATAATATTGACATCAATGCTGCCCATTTGCAAATGTTTTTTCACCCAATTTTTCAGCTCGTCTATATTTGAGTCCATTCTTTTTATAAATTCCTTTTTCAATTCAGATGTTTCCGGTAGCATTTCGAAATAATCAAATATTTCCGTTTTTTTATCTTCAAAATTATTTTTTAAACTTTCAAATTTTTCGGTGGTTAACCGGTTGATCATGTTTAGATACGCTGTAATGCGTTTACTCATATAATCTTCGGCTTTCTGTGAAATTTCTTTGTAGGGTAAGTTAAATTTTTCACTATACTTTGCCCGCAGTTTTTCCAGCAAAACATTATCTACAAGCGATATAACGGAATCGATACCGAATGGTGCTACTTTAAGCGGTGTATCAATGGTATAAGCAACGCCCATAACGGGAATGTGGAATTTATGAGGGGAGTTCATTTATTTCTAATTTTAATGTTTAATTGACAAAGATAGATTAATATTTTGTATAATACCTCGAATTGTAAGTATTTATAAAAAAAAGACCGCCAAATTTGGCGGTCTTTTATTATTTGATGTTATCATTTTATTGATACATGGGTAGTGGTTCGGTAACTGCCGGGGCTGTTCCCGGGAAGTTAGAGTTAGCATCAATCTCACTTTGAGGATAGATGAATCTCAAAGGTTTTCCTGAAAATCCGGATTTCAAGTTAAAGTATTGAGGAACATCAGCATCATTATTACTTCTTTCAAAGTCAACAAATGCTTCATAATCACCTATAAAGAAGACATATCTTTCTTCAAACAATTCTCTTAAGAATGCTTCTTTTTCAGGAATGTTATCTTGGTTTTCAATGCCTCCGGCTTGGAAGTCTGCAACATCATAAGGTAAATACATGTTGAACGGTGCAGGAACACCAAAGGCGTCAGGTCCCCAATGTCCGGTATAGTTATCATTGTCCAATAGCGTTCTGTACTGATTGTAATAAGGTAATGCCGCTGCAACGCCATTTGTTCTGGCTTCGGCTTCCGCTTGGATCAATAACATTTCTCCGTAAGTAACCAATTCCATTTTACCGCCGAATTTTCCGTCTGCTCCGGTCCATTGGGCAGCCATTACGTTAAGGTCAAAATCATAGGAAGTTCCCCACCAAGAACCGGGTTCGTAATTATAATATCCTCTGATTGATTCATCGGTTTTGGCATTATTACGAGTACCGTTCATTAAAAGGTCGGCACCGTAGGAATCTTGTGCAGAAAGATAATCTTCACGGTTGATATAGAAACTGAAAGTAGGGTTCCATGTTCCTGAAGGAGCATAGTAGTTACCGAATTGAGCATACATATCATCATCGGGAGATGCAGGCCCTTGTGCCGCTTCTGCTTCGGCATTTGCATAATCTCCGGCATGGAGATAGAATCTGGCTTTAAGACCGTGCGCTAATTTAATCCATTTGCTGGCATCTCCGCCGAAATATATGTCTTTTGTGTCATAAATATTTCCAACCGGGTCACTTAAATCGGTAATAGCTTCATCCAGTAAGGTTTGGACTTGATTAAAGACTTGATCCATAGAGTCATAAGCCGGATTTTTGGTTACATCAGGTTGTCCGGCTTCGGAGAAGGGAACATCTCCCCATAAGGATGCTGCCGTACCACCTGCCCATGCACGCATTAATTTGGCAACACCGCGCAATTTGATGTTGTTTATTTCCGTAGCTTTGTCTTCCAATAACTTGGCTTCACCTATAACTGTATATACTTGTCCCCAAGGACCGTTAAATTGGTTGTTTCCAACACTATTCCAGTTGTTAAATGCAACCATTTGTCTATCACTTCCGGTTGCTTGGTTCAACCAAATCATAGCCATTCTCAATCCTTCTCCTTTTAAGAAGAATTGGTTTTCTAATAATACTCCTTGAAAGAGTTGTTTATCATTGGTATCTAAAAGACCGTTCGGATCTTTTTCATAGCCTTCAACAAACTTCTTACAAGAGCCGGTAAGAAGCAGTATCAGTATTAATATATTGAATAATTTGAATTTTTTCATTTTTCTCATTTTTAGAAATTAATTGATGTGCTGAACAATAAGGATTTGGTAGTCGGGTGGTTAAAGTATTGCAAACCACGTCCTTTACTGGAACCGGATAAGTTGGTTTCCGGATCCATACCCCATGATTTATCTTTTGTCCATAAGAATAAGTTTCTACCGGTAACACCGAAATCAATAGACTTGATTTTGGCTTTTTTCAAGAAGTCGGCATTAATGGTATAGCCTAGTGAAACTTCTCTCAACTTAACCCAAGTGGCATCTTTAAAGAATTGGGTTCCAACAGGTCCGAAACCACCTCCGAGACTTCTGTACCAAGTTTGGTCAAGAAGAACAGGGCCGCCGCCGAAATCTTCCACATTACCTCTGACAGTATAATTGGTACCGTCAAATTGTGCATATGGAATGGCATTTACAGGTGTGCCGCTATAATTAACGATGTTTGCTGCATCAGCGCCACTGATAGTTGCTTCATTAGCCGTAAAGGTAGTTCTACCGAAATAGGTTAAGGCACCTGTGGTACCGTCCCACGATTGTCCGCCGAATGAGCCGTCAACCACTACGTTTAATTTAAATCCTTTGAAATTAACGTCAGTATGGAAACCGGCTAAAAAGTCGGGATTAGGATCGCCTGCAAAAATGATATCACCTTTTTGAGGGAAACCGTTTGCATCTAAAATCAAGTTGCCGTTACTGTCACGTTTGAAATCACCTGATCGTAGCACACCAAATGGTTGCCCTTCGGCAACTCCGGAAGAAGTACTGGTAAATCCGTTCAATCCTATATACTCTGCGCCTGTTAATTTAGTAACCTCGTTATCATTTTGAGTATAAGTCAACCCGAAATTCCATTTTAAATCAGGTTTTTTAATGATATTATAATTCATTTCAACTTCGATACCTTTATTGACCATGGTAGCGGCATTTTCCCACTTATATTGGAAACCGGATGATGCGGCTTTCGGGACGTATAAAATCAAATCTTCAGACTTACTGTTATAATAAGTAGTTGATAAGCTAAGTCTGTCATATACTCTTAAATCCAAACCGAATTCCGTTTCTGATGTAGTTTCGGGTTTTAATTTTGCATTACCTTCAATTATATCACGCCAAATGGAGCCGCCGTAACTTGAGGAATTCCAATCTGAGCCCCAACCGTCACCGTCACTTGCATTTACATAATAAGTGTCCAAAAGATACGGATTGGGCTCGTTACCGACTTTGGCAAAACTTCCTCTGATAGTACCGCTGGTTAACCATTCTGCATTTTCAAATACGCTCAATTTGTTAAAATCAAAGGCGAGGGATACGGAAGGATAGAAAATCGACCCGTAGTATGTTGAAGCCATTTCGGAACGTCCGGTAAGGGTGGCGAATAACATTTTCTTGTAGGTAAATGTAGCGGAACCGTAAGCCCCTCCTTTTCTTTTAATGGTTGTTCCGAAACGGGGGCCATTATTATCACTTGTTGAGAGTGCGGAAGTGGGGGTATCAACATTCAACAAGAGATTTCTGTAATAACCTGATTGACTTTCACCTTTGTAGTGGCTAAAGTTTACACCTACTAACAAGTCCAAATTCAAATCATCGGTAAGTTGTTTGCTGATTTGTCCTATCAAATCGTTGTTAATTCTGTGATAATTTGAAAGGTATGAACTATATCTTCCGTCCGGATCCTCTCCGCTGTTAACAGGGAAAAAGCTGGCTCCTTTACTTGTAGCATAGTCCAAACCGGTTCTGGCGATTAATGTAAACCAATCGGTAAACTGGTAATTCAAGTTAAGTCCGGCAATGATATGACTTGAGCTATAAGGGTTCTCTTGTTGATAAACGGTAAAGAGCGGGTTATTATACCCCGGACCTTTATGATCTTTTGTTCCGAGTGGTTTACGGTAAGATCTATGACTACCGATTACTACCAATTCACCGGCTTCGTATCTTTTTCCAACGTAACCGGAGTTGTCAAAATCAGCCGGTGTTCTGTAAAGTCCCAACAGTAACCCTGATAAGTTAGACCCTTTTTGAATGGCATTTTGTTTAGTGCTAATAAATTGCACATTGTCTGTTATTTTAAACTTATCACTGAGTTTTATGGTGTTGTTAAAACTTAAAGCAGTTCTGTCATAGTAACTGTTAGCAAATATACCGTCTTGATTCAGGTTATTAATTCCCAAGAAATAGGTAGCTTTTTCAGTGGCGCCGTTTAATTGAACACCGTTTTTAATTTGCATACCTCTACCGATAACGGCATCTCTGTTTTTTTCAATAAAAGTTTCTTTACTGTTTTTGGTTAAAATGGGGTACCATATTTTTCCGTCTTGATCTTCAAAGTATAAACTGCCGGATGTGTCCAAAACATCATTTCCGCCCGGTCTGTCACTGATTTTATCACCCCAAGAAAGGGAAGTAACAGTCCATGTACCGTTTACGCCTTGTCCGTATTTATCTTGCAAAGGAAATTTGGTCAAAGGGTTATCAAATGAAATAGAACTTTTGATGGAAACCCCGATTCTTCCTTTTTTGGCAAATTTTCCGCTTTTGGTTTTTATCAAGACAACACCGTTAGCACCCTCGGTTCCCCAAAG
>JALVST010000055.1 GCA_027024205.1 Flavobacteriales bacterium
TGGCCCCCAAGGCAAAAGTCGATGATGCTTTGTTAGATGTCGTGTTAGTAAACAAAGTTGGGCGTTTGCGTCTACTTAAAACTTTTTCTAAAATTTTTAATGGTTCTTATATTGCCTCTCCGTTTGTAGATTATTATCAAGTTAAAGAAGTGGAATTTAGAAGTAGTCATCATAAAGTTGTCTCTCCGGATGGTGAAATTTTAGGTTCGTTACCTTTAAAAGTATCGGTTGTACATCGGGCAGTTGAAATGATTGTTGATAATTCCAAGTAGTAACGCACGGATGTTCATCATTATTTTTTCATTACATTTGCATCAAGAAAAAATAAAATATGAAAGCAAAAGTAATTGTAACAACCAATAAAAACGGGGACAAAATAGCAGAACACGCCGGACATGTCAGATATTTTAAAATTTATGAAATAGATCAAACCGAGGGTTTGACCGGTTCAAAAATTATAAAAGTAGAGAAAGAACATACTATTCATAATTTATTGCACAATCCTGAAACCAATTCGGAAGAACACGAAATTTTAACCGGTCAAATTTTATTAACCGGCGGTATCGGTATGGGCGGTATTCAAAAATTGGCCATGTTGGGCGTTCGTGCTTATATTGTAGAAGAAAAAAATCCCGATGAAGCGGTAGAAAAACTGATAGCAGGTACATTAAAAGCCGTTGATCCCCGAACCATTCCGCATTCACATCATCATCACGGTGATCATAATTGTAACGGTCATCATCATTAAATTTTTGCCGGATTTTTATAAATTTTTCTGATTTTTTGACTTGGTAGTTTATGTTAACCTGCCGGGTCTTTTTTTGCCATACTCTCTTTTTATCCCATGATAATTTTTTGTGAAAAACCGGAGATTTGCCGGATTTATTAAATTATTATCCGTCAACCTTTTATTAACGTGACAATTTTGTTCATAAAAAAAATATACCATGTTATGATAGAGGATAATTAATATTTATCGATTTGTATTTATAAATTTTTTAACTTTATCTTTTAATTAAGATAAAGATGAAAGTTAATCATAAACTCAATCGGTTACATTCACAATTGCAAGGGGAACTACACTATGATGATTTGCATAGGCATATCTATGCTACTGACGCCTCGGTATATCGTATGTTGCCCGAAGCGGTTGCCTATCCTAAAACCAATGAAGATATCAAATTACTCATTCAATATGCTTCACGTAATAAAACACATTTAATTCCCCGGACAGCAGGCACATCACTGGCCGGACAGGTAGTTGGTAAAGGGATTATTGTAGATGTCTCGAAATATATGACGGCCATTTTGGATTTCAATCCGGATGAAGCATGGGTAAAAGTGCAACCCGGTGTTATTCGGGATGAACTAAACCGTTTTTTGGAACCTTACGGGTTATGGTTTGCTCCCAATACATCTACGTCGAGTCGCTGTATGATAGGTGGAATGACCGGTAATAATTCCAGTGGCTCCACTTCTATTAAATACGGCGTTACCCGTGATAAGATTTTGGAAGTAGAAGGTTTTTTGAGTAACGGTGATTTTATCCGTATCACTGAAATGGACAAGAAAACTTTTAATAGAAAAGTGTTACAAAACAACCTTGAAGGCCGTATTTACAGGCATATTCGTGATACATACAGTCAACCGGAAGTGCAACGTGAAATTTTGGAAAATATGCCGTATCCTGAAATTCACCGTCGTAATAACGGTTATGCTTTGGACAGTTTGATAGATAATGAAATTTTTAGAGGTTCCGGTAAAAAATTTAACCTCGGCAAAGTGATAGCCGGTTCCGAAGGGACTTTGATTTTTATGACGGCAATTAAAATAAAATTGGATAAGGTACAGCCCCCGCAACGCTTAATGGTAACGGCACATTTTAACAGTATTGACGAGAGTATGCGTGCCGTGGCGCCTGCCATGCAACACAATTTATATCAATGTGAATTAATGGATGACATTATATTGGCACAAACCGAGAAAAGCCCGAAATACAAACATTACCGTGATTTTATTCAAGGGCATCCCAAAGCTATTTTGATGCTCGAATTACGAGGAGAAAATATGACGGATTTAGAACACCAGGCCAAAGAATTGATAGAGCATTTGAAACGTGAAAATTTGGGTTATGCTTTCCCGCTTCTTCCTAATAATGAGGCCGCCAAAGCTGAAGAATTGCGTAAAGCCGGATTGGGTTTATTGGGTAATTTGCCCGGTGACGACAAGGCAGTTGCAGGTATAGAAGATACGGCTGTTCGTATCACGGATTTACCGTCTTATATCGGCGAATTTTCTAAAATTATGAAACAAAAGGACAAAACTCCGGTCTATTTTGCACATGCCGGGGCCGGGGAAATTCATCTACGACCTATTCTCAACCTGAAAAAATCCGTCGATGTACGCATTTACCGGGAATTGGTCTCGGAAATTGCCGATTTGGTTCATAAATATAAAGGTTCTTTAAGCGGAGAACACGGTAGTGGTATTGTGCGTGGTGAATTTATTCCCGTAATCGTTGGTGAAAAGAATTATGAGCTGATACGAAAACTCAAAACAGCTTTTGATCCATACAATATTTTTAATCCACACAAAGTTGTCGATCCTTATCCGATGGATAAAAATTTACGTTACGAAGCTGACAGAACTGAGCCGGTAATACCCACATTATTTGATTTTTCAGTAGAAGGCGGTATTTTACGGGCTGTTGAAAAATGTAATGGTTCAGGTGATTGCCGTAAGCCACCGGAAGCTGCCGGTGTGATGTGTCCCAGCTATCAAGCCTCCAAAGAAGAGAAAAATACGACCCGGGCGAGAGCTAATGCACTACGTGAATTTTTGACAAATTCGGATAAAATAAACCGGTTTGATTATCAAGAATTGTATGAAACTTTGAGTTTGTGTCTCTCTTGTAAAGCTTGTAAAAACGAATGTCCGTCCACTGTGGATATGGCAATGCTCAAAAGTGAGTTTCTCTACTGGTATCAAAAAGCAAACGGCTTTACTTGGCGTAACAAATTGTTTGCTTACAATGGAAAAGTCAATCGTTATTTGAGCCATTTTTCGGGTATTTATAATTTTGTTATCCGACGTAAACCAGTTGCCGGTATTATTAAAAAGATGTTAGGAATAGCGTTACAACGCCGTTTGCCGCAGCTTGAAAAACAAAGTTTGATTACTTGGATAAAAAAACATCCGGACGTGCTTAACCCGAAAGGCGAAAGCAAACAAACGGTTTATGTCTTTATAGATGAATTTTCAAATTATATGGACGCACAACCGGGAAAAGATGTTATTAAGGTTTTAACAAGATTGGGTTACGAAGTCAAAATCATAGACAGTGCCGAAAGTGGCCGGGCATATGTTTCCAAAGGTTTTTTGGAGAAAGCTCGTGATTTGGCTGTTAAAAATGTTAGGTTGTATACGGAAT
This sequence comes from Flavobacteriales bacterium, assembly GCA_027024205.1. Classification (GTDB taxonomy): domain Bacteria; phylum Bacteroidota; class Bacteroidia; order Flavobacteriales; family Flavobacteriaceae; genus WGBX01. The sequence continues at coordinate 3,431 of JALVST010000055.1, forward strand.
TGATAAACGAACAAACACCTTTAATCGGGATAGAACCTTCTGCTATTTTAATGTTTAAAGATGAATATCTGCGACTCGTAACAGACGATAATTTGAAAAGAAATGCTCAAAAAATTGCTCGTAATACTTATGTCTTTGAAGAATTTATCAAACGGGAACTTGAAGCCGGTAACATAAGTTCTAATGATTTTACAGATGCTAAAAAAACAATCACTTTACACGTTCATTGTCATCAAAAAGCTTTAAGCGATCCGGAAATCAGTGCTTTCGTTTTGTCTATTCCCAAAAACTTCCGGGTTGATTTGTTAGATTCGGGTTGCTGTGGTATGGCCGGTAGTTTCGGTTACGAAAAAGAACATTACGAATTGAGTATGAAAGTTGGTGAGTTAAAACTTTTTCCAAAATTACGTCAAGTTGGACCTGATGTCAGTATATCAGCTAGCGGAACAAGCTGCCGCCATCAAATCGGTGATGGTGTTCATATGAAAAGTGAGCATCCGGCAAGTATTTTGGCTGAGGCTTTACATGCTTATTAATACTCTACAATGCCTGTTTCCAGTATAGCCAAAGGTTTATTACTCATAGCTGTTATACGGTTATATATCATATTAAGTTTAACTTCAAAATTTACCGGCGTTTCATCCGGAGTTACAGCCCCGTAAACACTGACACCTATCCAGTCGATATAATTATCGCCGGGATAATAATTTTCAAAATCATTCCAATTCTCTTCCGGTTGTCCGGCAGCATCAATATGAAAAAACCAAGTCAAATTAGTTGCGCCTACTTGTCGTGACAAGTCGATAATATGCCTGTAAGCATCTTTAAAGCGTTCGGGCCCGTCCGGTAAATTAGGATCGCCGTAATTTATAGTTTCACTACCGCCATTATATAAGCCGTTCCAAGGGAACCAATCTCCGTTTACTTCTGTTCCGAATTCTATCAAAATAGGGTATCCTGTATTTGCCGCTTGTTGAAACCATTGTAGTAGTTCCGTGTCGAAATTACCGTCAAGGATATTTTGCATGCTGTAATTGGGGTCTGCTATGTTTTCGTCAGTTGTAGTGCGAGCCATTATTCTGATAAAAGGTGTCTTCCCGGTTTGATGAATGGTTTGGACGGCAGCGATGGGAAATTCAATATTTTGATACCAATTATCGGAAAAATAAGCCCAAGTTATTTGTTTTTGAGCTAATGTCTCAAAATCGTCTATTCGTTGTGCCGTGACTTGATCTTCTGTTTCGCCAAAATCCGGAAAAGCAGCAAAATAAACACTTTGTGCAGGAGGTATTAATTTGTTATTGTTATCAAATTGTGCGGATGTTTGATAAAAAGTATCGTTTATACCGGTGTGGAAGGCCTCTAAACTTTCTGTTGAGGAATTGATACGTAAATCACTGATACTACCGTCTTCATTTTCCCAGCGTTCATGCCACCAGGCAATGGCTTTGATGCGGGGAAAAGTTTGATATTTAACGGTTTGGAATGCTTGTATAATCCAAGTGGCTTTTACCGACATTTCTGGTTCCTGATTTCCTGTGCAAATTGTACAGGAAACAGTTATAAAAAAGCTTAATATGCTAAAAATACCGAAAGTTTTTTTCATAAAAAATTTTATTCAAATATAAGGGAATCAATTGAAAGACATTATAATTTTTACTATATTTTTTGGCGGAAAAAAGCTGTAAAATTTTTGGTTAATTAAAGAAAGCTTTTTATCTTTGCAGTCGCAATTGGAAATAGTTAATTTCACTTGTTACGGAGAGGTGCCGGAGTGGTAACGGAGCAGATTGCTAATCTGTCATCGCGCAAGCGATGCCAGGGTTCGAATCCCTGTCTCTCCGCTAATTATCGGGGTATAGCGAAGCCCGGTTATCGCGCCTGCTTTGGGAGCAGGAGACCGCAGGTTCGAATCCTGCTACCCCGACTATCATTTGTAGCAGGTTTCGAACTTAAAATTTTTTACGCAAGGTCGCGTAGCTCATCTGGATAGCGCATCCCGACTAATGTCGGGACGGTCACAGCGATGAGATTGAGAAAAAGTAATACGCAAGGTCGCGTAGCTCATCTGGATAGCGCAT
>JALVST010000056.1 GCA_027024205.1 Flavobacteriales bacterium
ATATTTATAGAAATTTTGGAGTGTTATAAAAAATATTTGATGAAAAAATAATTTATGCCGAAAATTAAAAAAATTAAACAAAAAAGAGGCCGTCTCTATTACTTTTGAGACAGCCTCTTTTTTGTTTATAAAGTTTTTTTAAACGGCAACCTTAGCCTTAATATGTGGATGCGGGTCGTAATTTATCAACTCAAAATCTTCATATTTAAACTCAAAAATTGATGATACCTCTGGATTCAATTTCATTTGCGGAAGCGGTTTCGGTTTACGGCTCAGTTGTAATTTGACTTGTTCAAAATGATTTTTATAAATATGCACATCACCGAACGTGTGTATAAATTCGCCCGGTTGCAGTCCGGTAACTTGTGCTATCATCATGGTTAGTAAAGAATAAGAAGCAATATTAAAAGGTACGCCTAAAAAAACATCTGCACTGCGTTGATACATCTGACACGATAATTTACCGTTTGCCACATAAAACTGAAAGAAGGCATGACACGGGGGTAAAGCGGCTTTGCCTTCGGCAACATTTTGACTGAAACTCTTTGAAGTATCAGGCATTACGGAAGGATTCCAGGCCGAGATCAGCATACGCCTACTGTCCGGACTATTTTTTATGGTTTCGACTACTTGTGATATTTGATCAATACCGTCATTGTTCCAATTGCGCCATTGTGCTCCGTAAACAGGTCCCAAATCGCCGTTTTCATTTGCCCATTCGTTCCAAATTCTGACGCCGTTATCTTGTAAATACTTGATGTTGGTGTCGCCTTTTAAGAACCAAAGCAATTCGTAAATAACAGATTTTAAATGGATTTTTTTTGTTGTTACCAATGGAAATCCTTTTTGTAAATCAAAACGCATTTGATATCCGAACACACTACGGGTTCCGGTGCCCGTCCGGTCACTTTTGTCAGTCCCATTGTCCAAAATATATTGTAATAACTCCAAATAAGGTTTCATGCTTTTATAATTTTGGGTGTAAAAATAAATAAAAAATCCGGTTTTATGAGGAAATGATGAATTGATAAAATGCTAAACGAGAAACTGAATTGCTATCCCTGTTCTGATATTCATAAGGGGATAGTGATGCGGGTGTAATGATTGCAAAAATATCATCAAGATATTAATGTGGTTAAGTTAAAAGAAAAAAATATCAAAAATACTGACTTAAAATACGAATCAATTGGTCAGCCGGTATTACACCTGATTGTCGCCAAACGGGTTGTCCATTCTTAAATAAAATACTGGTAGGCACGCCTCTGATTTGATACTTCCGGGCAATACCGGGGTTTTTATCTATGTCTATTTTTATAATTTTTATACGATAACCGAAATATTGTTTGACTTCTTTTAAAATAGGTGTCATTATTTTACAAGGGGCACACCAATCCGCTTTAAAATCAACGAAAACAGGGGTGTTTTGATTGATTAAATCTTGAAATTTTGCCATATTTTTTTTAAAAAGTAGTTAAAAATTTAGTTTTAATGAGGTATTATTTTTTACGCCATTCAAAAAGGACCCTATATCCATCATCTTTTTACCCTGCAATTTAACGATTTCAGGATAAATATAACCATCTTTGACAGCGATTTTCATATCTTTTTTTCCGGCGATGATGGTTCCAACCGGTTCATTTTGACCGGTATTTTCAAAACGGCTTTTATAGATGAAGAGTTTTTTAGTCTCATCATTTTGCAAACCGATTTGTGTCCATGCTCCGGGGTAATAAGACAAACCACGGATTAAATTATGGATGTTTTCCGCTTTATCGTTCCAATTTATCCGTGTATTTTCAGAGTTAAGTTTAGGGGCTTTTTTGGGTAAATCTCTTTCCGGTTGGGCTGTGGTTTTCACTTTGTTCTCTACAATCAAATCAACGGTTTTAAGGACCAGGTTACTGCCAACTTCCATTAATTTATCGTGCAAAGACGAAGCGTTGTCTTCCTGTGCAATAGGAACTTTTTCTTGTAAGATGATTTGGCCGGTATCTATTTTTTCATCGATAAAAAATGTGGTGACACCGGTTTCGGTTTCGCCGTTTATAATCGCCCAATTGATAGGTGCTGCACCGCGGTAATCGGGAAGTAAGGAGGCGTGTAAGTTAAAAGTGCCGAACTCAGGCAGACGCCATACGATTTCGGGTAACATTCTAAACGCCACAACGATTTGTAAGTCGGGTTTTAAAGCTTTTAACTGCCTGTTAAATTCTTCTGATTTTAAATTGACCGGTTGTAAAACCGGTAAACCGTATTGTTTGGCAAATTGTTTTACGGCGCTTTCCCGAAGTTTTTTACCGCGTCCTGCCGGTTTGTCCGGAGCTGTAATAACACCTGCAATATTATAATTATTCTCAATCAATTTTTTTAAACTTGCTACGGCAAATTCCGGCGTTCCCATAAAAACAATTCTTGGATTTCGTTTCATTTATTTGTATTTTTAGCAAAAATAAACAAGATTTCAAATTAATACCGATGTTTCAAAAATTATTTACGGCGAAACAAATAAAAGAAATTGATAATCAGACGATTATAAGACAAAATATTACATCCGAAGCCTTAATGGAACGGGCGGTTATCAATTTGAAACCGCATATCGTTAAAGAATTGTCACCCGATAAACGAATTTATATTTTTTGTGGTAAAGGTAATAATGGTGGTGACGGTTTGGTATTAGCCCGTTTGTTACAACCGGATTACCGGGTTTATTGTGTAATTGTGCCTTTTACAAAACAATCATCGCCGGATTTTGACAGTAATTTTAATAAACTTAAAAAAACATCCGTTGAAATTTTGGAATTTTCGAAAGATAATCAACCTGAAATCTCAGAAAATGAGATTATTGTCGATGCCATTTTCGGTACGGGATTATCCCGTCCGGCTGCTGGTATTGCCAAGGAAGCTATTGAATTTATGAATGCTTCGGGTTCAAAAATTTTAAGTATCGATATGCCGTCAGGATTATATGCCGATCGTTCCAACGCGATAAGTGACCCTGTTGTCAAGGCTCATATGGTTTATAGTTTTCAATTTTCTAAAATAAGTTTTTTCTTCCCTGAAAATGAAACATTTGTCAATGATTTTGAAATTGTAGATATCGGACTGGAAAAAAGTATCATTGATGAAATGCCTACCAAATATCTTATGTTGACGTCAGGCGTAAAAAAGATGCTAAAAAAACGTTTCAAATTTAGCTATAAAAATACTTTCGGGCATGCTTTAATTGTAGGGGGTAGTTACGGTATGATTGGGGCCCCTGTTTTGGCGTCAAAAGCGGCTTTGCGTATCGGAGCGGGATTGGTGACTAATTTTATACCCCGTTGTGGTTACCAAATCAGTCAAACTTTTGTGCCGGAAGTGATGACGACAACCGGTAATTCAAAAAAATACATCACCTATATAGAAGTGCCGGATAAAATTACCGCTATCGGATTGGGAATGGGTATGGGAACGAAACCTAAAACCCAAAAAGCTCTGGAAATTTTTTTAAAAACCAATATCAAACCGCTTTTACTCGATGCTGATGCTTTGAATATTTTGGCAAAGCGTCCCGAATGGCTAAAACTACTTCCCAAAAATACTATTTTAACCCCACATGCCGGTGAATTTAAACGGCTTGCCGGTGAGTGGCAAAACGATTGGGAAAAATGGCAAAAATTAAGAGAATTTTCAGCAAAATATCAAGTTATTACCGTATTAAAAGGTGCTTATACGACCATTAGTGACGGGGCATATTTCTATATAAATCCGGTTGCTAATGGGGCTTTGGCGACTGCCGGAAGCGGTGATGTTCTATCGGGTATCATTACAGGGCTTTTGGCACAAGGTCTCCAACCTCTTAAAGCGGCTTTACTCGGTGTTTATATTCATGGTCAAACTGCGGAAAAATATGTTGAAAAGTGTAACAGTTATTCAATGATAGCTTCTGATATTATAGATTTATTAAAATTTTTCGATTAATCTGTATAATCAAGATACCAACAAAGCCGGTTTCAATAATTGGATTATTTTTAGATAGTTCCGTAAGGAACCGAAGATTCACGGCGAAGTATAGTTTAAAAAATTACCATGTCTATTTGTTTTGCAAATCATGATAAATTTTTTGATAAGTTTGATTGTCGGGATTGATTTGCAATAACAACCGGCAGGTTTTAAGGGCTTGGTCGTTAAAGCCGGCGTTTTTTTCTCCTAAAAGCTTGACGTATAATAAGTTTTCATTACCTGGAAAAATTTGCAGAGCTTTTTGAAGCACTTCAACCGATTGTTTATCTTTATGTGCGGCTTGTAGCATCAATGCGTAATTGTAAAATGCCCGGCTAACGGGGGGCTGTTTGTCGCAAGCCGTTGCCAAATATTTCATGGCTTTGGCTTTATCACCTGTTTCATTGTAGAGTAGCCCCAACATAAAAAACGGATAGCTATATGCCGGTTCCTGTTTGATGACGGTTTGATATAATTTTTCCGCTTTATTTATGTTTCCTTTTTGATAATAAAGCAGCGCTAAATTTATCCGCGACATATTGAAATAATTATCTATTTTTAAAGCTTTTTCGTAAGCGAATATGGCTTTGTCTATTTGACCTTTTGATTGATAGAACAAGGCCAATTGATGTTGTCCCGAAGCAAAGTCGGCGTTAGTTTTAAGTTCGGTGAGGTATTCTTTGTAGGCGGTTGAATTTGTGTCAACCGGTAGGTTATGCAATTGTAAGTACCTTGCTGCCGAAATACGTACCAATCGAATAGAATCATTTAATAAATTGTTTATTTTGTCGATAATTGCCGGAGCTGTATATTTATCCAACCCCGTAATTGCTTCATTTCTAACTAGTGCGGAACTATCTTTTAAATATGATATGACGGTCCGTATATCATCATCTGTCAAGTTAATTCCGGCAAAATGTGATAGAGCGGTGGCACGGCTGATAGCCGGATATTTTTTTTGCCGGACAACTTCCAAAAAATAATCCGGATTGGTAAAATAGCCTTTGAGCATATCATTAGAAAAATGATCCTGGCGGTTTTTTCCGAAATGATTTTCTATTACTTGACTAGCCCACCGGTTAGATTTGTCTTTATGACAACCGGTACAAGCATTGGGGGTGCCATATTTTTCGCTTTGATCGGGGCGTGGTATTCTGAAACTGTGGTCACGTCGAAAATCTATACCCATATAATAGCGTCCGGTCATGTGGCAGTTGATACATTGAGAGGCTGCTGTCCCTTGTTTGTGAAAATGATGGGCGGGATTGTTATAAGTACTTTCATGGCACTGCAAGCATAATTTATTGCCTTGTTTTTTGAGTTTTAAGGTATGCATATTGTGACAATCACGACAAGATACGCCA
>JALVST010000057.1 GCA_027024205.1 Flavobacteriales bacterium
GCAGCAGCAGCGGCGCCTTTTAATATTTTAATTGATTCGATATCATCAGGATCGATATCCCCTATTTTTGAAGGTCTTTCTACACCGTCTACGCTACTACTTCGTAATCCTCCGCGTACCGGGATACCGTCAACAACAAATAGTGGTTGTGTAGAACCCAAAATTGTTTTGGGACCACGGATTACGATATTTGTTGAAGCTCCGGGATCACCGGAAGCAACGTTGATTTTAACACCGGATACTTTACCGGACATAGCGGCAATAACATCTTGTTCACCGGTTGTTTCCAAAACTTTGGCTTTAACTTTTGACGTAGAAATACCTTTTTCAGTTGCTTTTTTTACTTCCACACCAAGAGCGTTAATTACAACAGTTTCCAGTTTTTCTCCGCTCTCTTTCATCTGCACGTTGATAACACTGGAGCTACCAACTGTTTTTTCAACGGTTGTATAGCCGACAAAAGAAAATACGAGTGTTTCTCCCAGATTTGCTTTGATGCTATATTTACCGTCAAAATCCGTAGTAGTACCGTTATTAGTACCTTTTACGAGAATGTTAACTCCCGGAAGCGGTTCTCCGTTTCCGGCATCAGTAACCACACCAGTGATTACTTTACCTTGTGCAAACGATAGTTGCACGACTAACGCCAGTATGAGCGTTAAGATTACATTAAACTTTGTTTTCATCTTCTATTATTTTTGAGTTTGTCAAATACAAATATCTTAATAAAAAGTTAAATACACAAATTTTAATCTCATTTTTTTGTCCGGTTTGCCAGTCTAAAATCTCAGAGACTGCTTGATGTTTATGTAAATACCCTGTAAATCAGCATCATAAGTAATATATACAGGCTTAACTATTTCTATACTTAGTATTTGATTTTTCTGTAAAAAATTGAGCCCCGCTCCTGTATTTATATAAACTTTTGTTGAGTTTTGCAGAGTATTTCTGCGAATATAATCGCCAATAAGATAAAAATCGATATGATTTGTCCGGTAAATCAACTCATTTTTAAAACTCGTAATAGCTGTAAACTCATCTTCAATGCTACTTGCTTTTCTTAACATGCCACTTTGCAGTTCGGGTAGTGTCTTCAAGTTTTTTTGATTGGTTGTATATATCCGGATGTTATGAGACAGGATAATATGACGTCTTACACGTTCATTCGCATATAGTTGTGTATATAATAATTTTTTGTCCGGTTCGCTGATGTTTAAATCCAATCGGACCTTAATACCGCCCGACCAATTCCTCGTTTTTGTTATGAAAAAATTTTGGTAATAGATACCGGCAAGCCGGTTGTTATATTCACTGCCGTTTTCTGCTGTGAATTGATAGGTAAAATTAAATCCGAAACTTTGGTTTTTAAGCCGGTAAGCCAGACGGGATTGATTGGTTACCGAAAAACCTGTTGTATCTTGTCTTTTGGAAGAAAAAAAATTGGAAAAAATAAAATTACAGCCTCTGATGTAAGGAAATTCGGTGTTGAACCGGATCAGTTGTTTTTCATCTTTTCTTTGCCATTCCAGATAGATTTGTTCGCCTGTATTAAATAAGTTGAAAAATTTCGTGTTAATGGCGCCTTCCAATCGAAGTTTGCTTTTCTCTGAGTCGTAATTGAATCCCAAAATACCGTCGAGCCGGTTGCTTTGTGATTTTTGCAGTTTTAAGACAAGTAATTTTTTTTCTTTGTAAAAATTAATAACCGGTTGGGAAGTAAGTTTGTAACCGGAATTATTGTTAATGAAATTTACAACCAGCTTTATGTTTTGTAAATTAATTAATTTTCTGGCAAAAGATTTGTTAAGATTTTTGCGGATGTTAGCCGGGAAATTTTTGTTTGTAACAATGACCAAACTGTCTATTTTGCTTTGATTATTTTTTAAAATGTGATAATAGATATGCAGATTTTGTTGTTTAATCCGGATGCTATCCGGTTGTAAACGGTTGAACAGAAAACCGGCATAAATCAATGAGTCGTTGATGTTTTGTAAGCGTTTATCCAAGTCTGTCAACGCAATTTTTTTCTGCTTATCATCTATATATATATATAATGTATCTGCAATTTTTTTTCCTTTGACTTGTTTTGGTATACTTGTGTAGTCTGTATATGCCCCTAACAAGTGTTTTTTTAAGAGTATATTAATTAATGTATCATTTCTTGATAACCCGGATGTTTCCTGCTGCGCCGCTATTAAGCCGTGTAGTAATAAAAGTATAATAACGAAGCTTTTTTTCATTTCAGATTTGCGATTTCAGATTTTTGATTAGGTCACTGAGTTTGTCGAAGTGTCAGATTTTTTTTAAACCACAAAAGGCACATAAGGGCGCATAAGATTTTAGATTTTGCAACATAACGTTTATACTTGCTACTAACTTTCAACTCTTTTATACTTCTAAAATCGACATTCGTTAATCGGTGTTCATTATTCATTCATCAATTCATCAGTTCATCAACCCGGTCACTTTGATACAATTTTGCTCATACTTCACAAAATCACCCAGTGACCTACTCCTCAATTCATCAATTTGTCAGACCTAATAAAACGTCTTAAAATATCCGTTATTGCAAGTTTAAAATATTTTTTTGGTAAATATGTAAAAATCAATTTGAAAAACAAAAAAATATTTCTATCTTTGCCGTCCGAAAAAGATTAAAGTAAAAATTAAATAACAAATATGCCTACAATTCAACAATTAGTTAGAAAAGGAAGAACCAAAATAACTAAGAAGAGTAAATCGGCTGCTTTGAAAGGAAGTCCGCAAAAACGCGGTGTATGTGTTCGTGTTTACACGACGACGCCTAAAAAACCGAATTCGGCTATGCGAAAAGTTGCACGGGTTCGTTTGACTAATGGCAATGAAGTAAACGCATACATTGGCGGAGAAGGACACAACTTACAAGAGCACTCGATAGTATTAGTTAGAGGTGGCAGGGTGAAAGATTTACCCGGTGTAAGATATCATATCATTCGCGGTGCGTTGGATACCGCCGGAGTGGAAGGTAGAAAACAACGTCGTTCCAAATACGGAACCAAACGCCCTAAAAAGTAGTAATTGAAAAAAATTAACAATGAGAAAAGGAAGACCTAAGAAAAGACAACTTTTACCGGACCCTAAATTTAACGACCCTTTGGTAACAAGATTCGTTAATAATTTGATGTGGAATGGTAAAAAATCCCTTGCTTTCAAATTATTTTACGAAGCATTGGATATCGTAGATCAAAAGAAAGGTGAAGAAGAAAAATCCGCCTTGGAGATTTGGAAAGATGCTTTGACCAATGTGATGCCGCATGTTGAGGTCAGAAGTCGTCGTGTGGGAGGGGCTACCTTCCAAATACCGATGCCTATCAGACCCGAACGAAAAGTTTCCTTGGCGATGAAATGGATGATTAATTTTGCACGTAAACGTAATGAAAAATCATATCCGCAAAAATTAGCTTCCGAAATTTTGGCTGCTTATAAAGAAGAAGGCGGTGCCGTTAAGAAGAAAAACGATACGCACAGGATGGCGGAAGCTAACAAAGCATTCTCACATTTTAGATTTTAATAATTGAGTAGTAATGGCAAAAGATTTAAGTAAAGTAAGAAATATCGGTATTGCAGCGCATATTGACGCGGGTAAAACCACCGTCACGGAGCGTATATTGTATTATACTGGCATCAGTCACAAGATAGGGGAAGTGCACGATGGTGCCGCCACTATGGACTGGATGGAACAGGAGCAAGAACGCGGTATCACCATTACCTCTGCGGCAACACAATGTGTTTGGCCGTATAACGGGGCGAATTATATAGTCAATATTATCGATACCCCGGGACACGTTGATTTTACGGTTGAAGTAGAACGTTCATTAAGGGTATTGGATGGTATGGTCGCTTTGTTTAGCGCCGTTGACGGGGTGGAACCACAGTCGGAAACCGTATGGCGACAAGCAGATAAATATAAGGTGCCTCGAATTGGATTTGTTAATAAAATGGACCGTCAAGGTGCCGATTTTTTTAATGTCTGTAATCAAGTCAAAGAAATGCTCGGTGGTAATCCCGTGCCTTTGCAAGTGCCGATAGGAGAAGAAGCTGATTTTAAAGGTGTAGTGGATTTGATTTCCAAAAAAGCCATTATCTGGAACGAAGAAGATAAAGGAATGACTTATGAAGAAGTGCCTATTCCGGAAGAACTAGTAGATGAAGTAGAACAACACCGTGCCAATTTAATTGAAGCCGTAGCAGAATATGATGAAGCTTTGATGGAAAAATTCTTTGAAGATGAAGATTCCATCACCGAAGACGAAATCATCGCTGCTTTGAGAGCAGCTACCATTGATATGTCTATCATTCCAATGTTTGCCGGTTCGGCTTTTAAGAATAAAGGGGTACAAGCCATGTTGGACGGTGTAATGCGTTTCTTACCTTCACCATTGGATATTGGCGCCATTGAGGGCACTAACCCTCAAACCGGTGAAAAAGAATTACGTCATCCTGATGTTAAAGACCCATTTGCAGCATTAGCCTTTAAAATTGCAACCGACCCGTTTGTCGGTCGTTTGGCATTCTTTAGAGTTTATTCGGGTTATTTAGATGCCGGTTCCTATGTTTTAAATAACCGTTCCGGTAAAAAAGAACGTATTTCGCGTATTTACCAAATGCACGCCAACAAGCAAAACCCTATTAAACGGGTTGAAGCCGGTGATATTGCTGCCGGTGTCGGTTTTAAAGATATCAAAACCGGTGATACTTTGTCTGACGAAAAACATCCAATAGTTTTAGAATCTATGGACTTCCCCGACCCGGTTATCGGTATTGCAGTTGAACCCAAAACTAAAGCCGATGTGGATAAATTGGGTATGGCTTTGTCCAAATTATCCGAAGAAGATCCGACTTTCCAAGTCAAAACAGACGAAGCCTCCGGACAAACCATTATTTCCGGTATGGGTGAATTGCACTTGGAGATTATTGTTGATCGGTTAAAAAGAGAATTTAAAGTTGAAGTCAATGTCGGACAACCGCGTGTTGAATATAAAGAAGCTTTGACAGCACCCGTTGACCACAGGGAAGTTTATAAAAAACAAACCGGTGGTCGTGGTAAATTTGCCGATATCATTTTCAAATTGGAACCTGCTGACGAAGGTAAGGAAGGTTTGGAATTTATCAATGAAATCAAAGGCGGTAATATTCCGAAAGAATATATTCCTTCGGTAGAAAAAGGTTTTGCCGAAGCTATGAAAACCGGACCTTTGGCCGGATTTGAAGTGGAAGCGATGAAGGTTACCTTGGTGGACGGCTCGTTCCACCCTGTTGACTCCGATTCGTTATCATTTGAATTGGCGGCAAAACTCGGTTTTAAAGAAGCTTCTAAAAAGGCACAACCTGTACTGTTGGAACCGATTATGAAATTGGAAGTCGTGACACCCGAAGAAAATATGGGTGATATTGTAGGAGATTTAAACAGACGTCGCGGTCAAGTATTGAGTATGGATGAGAGAGCCGGTGCCAAAGTCATCAAAGCACATGTGCCGCTTTCGGAAATGTTTGGTTATGTAACGACATTGCGAACTTTGTCCTCCGGTCGTGCCACATCATCTATGGAGTTTTCGCATTATGCCGAAACGCCTAAGAATATTGCAGAAGAAGTAATAGAAAAAGTAAACGGATAAATCATTAGACATGGCTCAAAAAATAAGAATAAAATTAAAATCTTACGATCATAATTTGGTTGACAAATCAGCTGAAAAAATCGTAAAAACCGTAAAAGGAACCGGTGCTGTTGTTACAGGTCCCATCCCTTTACCGACGCACAAAAGAATTTTTACGGTATTGCGTTCGCCACACGTCAATAAAAAATCAAGAGAACAGTTTGAACTCAATACCCACAAACGTTTGTTGGATATTTACAGTTCATCGCCTAAAACGGTTGATGCACTCATGAAATTGGAATTACCAAGTGGCGTTGAAGTGGAAATCAAAGTTTGATATTGAAATAGAAACATTAATTTATAATTAAGATAACATAATAATGTCGGGTATAATAGGAAAAAAAGTAGGAATGACCAGCATCTTTGACGAAAACGGGAAAAATATTCCGGTTACCGTGATATTGGCTGGTCCGAATTATGTTACCCAAGTCAGAACCGAAGAAGTTGACGGGTACGATGCTGTGCAGCTCGGTTTCGATGACAAAAAAGAGAAGAATACACCCAAAGCCCTTCGGGGTCATTTTGAGAAAGCGGGTGTGACTCCTAAAAGACGTGTCGTTGAATTCCGGGATTTTGAAAAAGAAGTAAAATTAGGAGACGAAATCAGAGTGGAAGATGTTTTTGTTGAAGGAGAATTTGTCGATGTTACCGGTGTATCCAAAGGAAAAGGGTTCCAAGGCGTTGTCAAAAGACACGGATTCGGCGGTGTCGGACAAGCCACACACGGACAACACAACAGACTGAGAGCACCCGGCTCTATCGGTGCATCTTCAGACCCTTCCAGAGTATTTAAAGGAATGCGTATGGCAGGACATATGGGTAACGAAAAAGTTACCGTCCAAAACTTGAAAGTCATGAAAATCATTCCCGAGAAAAATCTTCTAATTGTAAAAGGGAGTGTTCCCGGACATAAAAATGCTTATTTAATAATTAAGAAATGATGGAACTGAAAGTATATGATATAAAAGGCAAAGAGACCGGAAGAACCGTTCAACTTTCCGAAAAAATATTCGGAATAGAACCGAATGAGCATGCAATATATTTGGCGGTTAAACATTATCTGGCCAACCAACGTCAAGGAACACATAAATCCAAAGAACGTGGCGAGGTCAAAGGAAGTACCCGTAAAATAAAAAGACAAAAAGGAACGGGAACCGCCAGAGCAGGCGCCATCAGAAATCCTTTGTTTAAAGGAGGAGGACGTGTTTTCGGCCCCAGACCGAGAAATTATTCGTTTAAATTGAATAAAAAAGTAAAACGGTTAGCCCGAAAATCGGCATTGAGTACAATGATGAAAGACGGCAATATAATGGTTGTGGAAAACTTTGATTTCGATACTCCGAAAACCAAAAATTTTGTTGAAGTATTGAAATCCTTGAAGTTAGATGACAAAAAGTCCACTTTTGTATTTATAAATCCAAATAAAAATGTATATTTGTCATCACGCAATTTGCCGAAATCAAAAGTTGTAAATGGCTTAAATTTAAACACTTACGCCATTTTGAATGCTGGAAAATTGGTGTTTACGGAAGATGCAATTCCCGAAATTGAAGCAAATTTTTAAAAAAAGCGTGTTATGAGTATAATAAAAAAGCCGATTTTGACGGAAAAAATGATGAACGAAACCGAAAAATTTAATCGTTACGGTTTTGTTGTCGATAAGAAAGCGAATAAAATCGAAATAAAAAAAGCGATAGAAGATTTATACGGGGTAGATGTTTTGGCTATCAGAACCATGAATTATCCACCCGTAAGAAAAACACGCTATACAAAAAGCGGTATTGTCACAGGAAAAACAAATGCCTATAAAAAAGCAATTGTTGAGATAGCAGAAGGTCAAAGTATAGATTTCTACAGTAATATTTAAGAAAATGGCAGTAAGAAAATTAAAACCGATAACTCCCGGACAGCGTTTTAGAGTCGTTAATCAATTTGCAGAAATAACGACTGATAAGCCCGAAAAGAGCCTTTTGGTTCCGAAGAAAAAGACCGGTGGTCGTAATAAAAAAGGTAGAATAACAGCGCCACACAGAGGCGGTGGACATAAACAAAAATACAGAATCATTGATTTTAAACGCAATAAAACGGGGATTCCCGCAACGGTTAAAACCATTGAGTATGACCCGAACAGATCTGCGTTTATAGCTTTGGTTGTTTATGCCGACGGAGAGAAACGTTATATCATTGCACCTAACGGTTTGCAAGTAGGTCAAACCGTAATTTCAGGAGAAAATGTAGCTCCGGATACGGGAAATGCTTTACCGTTGAAAGCCATACCTCTGGGAACTATAATTCATAATATTGAATTGAAACCCGGACATGGTGGACAGATAGCCCGTAGTGCCGGAACCTTTGCACAATTGATGGCAAGAGACGGTAAATATGCAACCATTAAGTTACCTTCCGGTGAAACCCGTTTGGTCTTATCCGAGGCTTATGCGACTATCGGAGTCGTATCCAATTCCGACCATCAATTGATAGTATCCGGTAAAGCCGGACGTAGCCGTTGGTTAGGCCGCAGACCGCGCACCAGACCAGTAGCTATGAACCCTGTTGACCATCCGATGGGTGGTGGTGAAGGTCGTGCATCCGGAGGACATCCGAGATCTAAAAAAGGTATTCCTGCCAAAGGATACAGAACCAGATCCAAAAAGAAATATAGTAATAAATATATCATTGAACGTAGAAAGAAATAAGATATGGCTAGATCGTTAAAAAAAGGACCTTATGTTCATTATAAATTAGAGAAGAAAGTTCTTGCCAATGTGGAATCCGGTAAAAAAACCGTGATTAAAACCTGGTCGAGAGCTTCGATGATTACACCTGATTTTGTTGGTCAGACAATAGCCGTTCACAACGGACGTCAGTTTATTCCGGTATATATTACAGAAAACATGGTTGGTCATAAATTGGGAGAATTTTCCCCGACCAGAACTTTTAGAGGTCACGCCGGAGATAAAAAAAATAAAGGCAAAAAATAGGGATTATGGGAAAAAGAAAACGCTTAATGGCCGAAGCCATTAAAGAAAATAAAAAAAATGTTGCTTTTGCAAGCTTGAATAATCACGGGGTTTCTGCTAAGAAAACCAAATTGGTTGTTGATTTGGTTAGAGGTTTGGACGTTACCAGAGCCCTTGCCGTTTTGAAATTTACACCCAATAAAAGTGCTTCTATTATTGAAAAACTTTTATTGAGTGCCATTGCCAATTGGGAAGTCAAAAATCCCGATAGAGATGTGGAAGAAGCCGGTTTATACATTAAAACCATTACGGTTGATCAAAAAGGAATGTTAAAACGGATTCAACCGGCTCCGCAAGGACGGGCACATCGTATCAGAAAAAGATTTAGTAAAATAAACATAGTTTTAGGTGAAAAAAATAGTTAAGTAGTATGGGACAAAAAACAAATCCGATAGGAAACAGATTGGGAATCATCAAAGGTTGGGATTCCAATTGGTATGGCGGAAAAAACTATGGTGATAAAATTGCAGAAGATCACAAAATAAGACAATATATTAAAGCACGGTTACCAAAAGCCAATATTTCAAAAGTTGTCATTGAAAGAACTTTAAAACTCATAACGGTTACCATTACCACTTCGCGACCGGGTATTATTATCGGGAAGCAAGGAGCAGAGGTCGATAAATTGAAAAGTGAGCTTTCAAAATTGACCGGAAAAAAAGTTCAAGTCAATGTTTTTGAAATAAAAAGACCCGAATTGGATGCCAATTTGGTGGCACAAAATATCGCCCGCCAAATTGAAAACCGGATATCATACAGAAGGGCCATCAAGCAAGCTATCGCCTCTACCATGCGTATGAATGCAGAAGGTGTCAAAGTTCAGATATCCGGCAGATTGAATGGTGCGGAAATGGCCCGTTCCGAGACTTATAAAGACGGAAGAATCCCGCTTTCTACTTTCAGAGCCGATATCGATTATGCTTTGGAGGAAGCTCATACGACTTATGGTCGTTTGGGTGTCAAAGTGTGGATTATGAAAGGAGAAGTTTACGGTAAAAGGGAACTTTCGCCATTGATTGGTTTTACCAAAAAAGAAGGAAGAAAACCGAGAGGCAATAGAAGAAGAAAATAATTTTATTTAAAATCGTCAAACATGTTACAACCCAAAAGATATAAACATCGTAAGCAGCAAAAAGGAAGAATGAAAGGTAATTCGCAAAGAGGACACCGTTTGGCTTATGGTATTTACGGTATCAAGGCATTGGAGTCATCTTGGATTACTTCCAGACAAATAGAAGCTGCTCGTGTTGCCGCTACTCGTTATATGAAGAGGGAAGGGCAATTGTGGATTAAAATTTTTCCGGATAAACCCATTACTAAAAAACCTTTGGAAGTAAGGATGGGTAAAGGAAAAGGTAATGTGGAGTATTGGGCTGCCGTTGTGCGTCCCGGTAAGGTTTTGTTTGAAGTTGACGGTGTATCTTTGGATGTGGCCAGAGAAGCACTTCGCTTGGCCGCTCAAAAATTACCGGTCAAAACAAAATTCATTATCGCTCCGGAATTTCAAGAAAAATAAGTTTGAACTATGAAAATGTCCGAAATAAGAAATATGGAAACAGCCGAATTACATGAACGTTTGGCTGATTTGAAGAAGAAATACGAGGGTTTGAAGATAACTCATGTCGTATCGCCCTTGGAAAATCCCATGCAAATCCGTCAAATGCGAAGAACCATTGCCAGATTGATGACGGAATTAAATCAAAGAAAGGGTAACTAATTAGAAATTAAGGAAATGGAAAATACTAGAAATCTAAGGAAGGAACGTATCGGTTTGGTTACCAAAAACAAAATGGATAAAACCATTGTCGTTACCGAAATTAAACGTATGAAACATCCCCTTTACGGAAAATTCGTTCACAAGACAAAAAAATATGTTGTTCATGACGAAAAAAATGCATGTAATGTGGGAGATAAAGTCAGAATAATGGAAACCCGTCCTTTGAGTAAAACCAAAAGATGGCGTTTAGTTGAAATTTTAGAAAGAGCTAAGTAATTATGGTACAACAAGAATCCAGAGTCAAAGTTGCAGATAATACCGGTGCCAAGGAAGCATTGGTTATCAGAGTATTGGGAGGAACCAAAAAACGTTATGCTTCTTTGGGTGACAAAGTTGTCGTAACAGTTAAAGAAGCCACTCCCAACGGTACCGTAAAAAAAGGAACCGTTTCAACCGGTGTGGTCGTCAGAACTAAAAAAGAAGTCAGACGTCCCGACGGCTCATACATCAGATTTGATGATAATGCCGTCGTATTACTCAACCCTGCCGGTGAAATGAGAGGAACACGTGTTTTCGGGCCGGTAGCCAGAGAATTACGTGATAAGCAATTTATGAAAATCGTATCATTAGCCCCTGAGGTTTTATAAAACTTAAATAAGCATGAAGAAGTTTAAAATTAAAACCGGTGACGAAGTTATCGTAATAGCCGGAAAAGATAAAGGATTAAAAGGTAGAGTGCTGAAAGTTTTTAGATCAAAAGACAGAGTTTTGGTTGAACATGTCAATATGATTAAAAAACATATTAAACCAAGCACAGAAAATCCTCAAGGTGGAATAGAAGAAAAAGAAGCTCCGATTCATATTTCAAATGTCGCTTTGGTTGACCCTAAAACAGGAAAACCGACCAGAGTTGGATATGAAATCAAAGATGGTAAAAAAGTTAGAGTTTCTAAAAAATCAAAAGAGGTTATTTAAGCCATGAAGAATTATACACCCAGATTAGAAAAAGAATATAAAGAACGCATTATTGATGCGTTGATGAAAGAGTTCGGTTATAAAAATTTGATGCAGGTGCCGAAACTAAAAAAAATAGTTGTCAGTAGAGGGGTCGGTGCTGCGGTGTCCGATAAAAAATTGGTCGATTATGCCGTTGAGGAATTAACGACTATTACCGGACAAAAAGCCATTCCGACCATCTCCAAAAAAGATGTGGCATCCTTCAAATTAAGAAGAGGTATGCCTATCGGTGCCAAAGTCACCCTAAGAAAAGATAAGATGTATGAATTCCTAGATAGATTGATTACAATCGCTTTACCGCGAGTAAGAGATTTTCAAGGGGTGAAGCCGGACGGATTTGATGGACGTGGAAATTATAATTTAGGTATCAGCGAACAAATTATATTTCCTGAAATTGATTTTGATAAAATCAATAAAATCAGCGGTATGGATATTACTTTTGTAACGTCTGCCAATACCGATAAAGAAGCAAAAGCATTATTAAGAGAATTAGGTTTACCATTTAAAAAGCAAAAATAATATGGCAAAAGAATCAATGAAAGCCCGTGAACGTAAGCGTGAAAAATTGGTTGCTAAATATGCAGCCAAACGTAAGGCCTTAAAAGAAGCGGGTGAGTGGGAAGCATTGCAAAAACTTCCTAAAAATGCATCGCCGGTAAGATTGCACAACCGTTGTAAAATAACCGGACGACCCAGAGGTTATATAAGAGTATTCGGCATTTCCCGTGTCACGTTTAGAGAAATGGCTAATCAAGGATTAATACCGGGCGTTAAAAAAGCCAGTTGGTAAATTTAAAACCAGAAAGAAATGAATACAGATCCGATAGCAGATTTTTTAACAAGAATCAGAAATGCGCAAAGCGCAGGACATAAAGTAGTCAAAATACCTTCGTCAAAAATCAAAAAAGAAATAACCAAAATATTGTTTGATCAAGGCTATATTTTGAGTTATAAATTTGATACAGAAGGAAATAGAGAGGTTATCAAAATTGCCCTGAAATATGATAAAGACAGTCAATTACCTGTCATTAAAAAATTGGAAAGAGTCAGTAAACCCGGTTTACGTAAATACGTCGGGGTTGACAATATGCCCAAAGTATTGAACGGTCTGGGGATAGCCATTCTTTCCACCTCAAAAGGGGTAATGACCGATAAACAAGCCCGTAAAGAAAATATAGGCGGTGAAGTTTTATGTTACGTTTATTAAAAAAATCGAATTATGTCAAGAATAGGATTTAAACCCATAACCATACCCGAAGGGGTAACCGTCGATATCAAAGACAATATGATAACCGTCAAAGGAAAATTAGGCGAATTGACCCAAGAAATCAAAGGCGGTATTGAATTTGACATAAAGGATGGTGTGATCCGTGTCAAACGACCTTCGGATAGTAAAAAACACAAAGCTTTTCACGGACTTTACCGTTCATTGTTATTTAATATGATTGAAGGCGTTTCGAAAGGATGGACCAAAGAATTGGAATTAGTTGGTGTTGGGTATAAGGCATCCAGCCAAGGTCAAATTTTGGATTTATCTTTGGGATTTTCACACAATATCATGATTGAATTGCCCAAAGAAGTTAAAGTTGAAACCGTATCTGAAAAAGGTAAAAATCCGATAGTAAAATTAACGTCGTTTGACAAACAATTAATCGGTCATATTGCCGCCAAAATCAGATCGTTCCGTAAACCTGAACCTTACAAAGGTAAAGGTGTGAGATATGTCGGTGAAGAAATCAGAAGAAAAGCAGGTAAAACAGCCTAATAAGAAATTATTATGAAACTCAATAAAGTAGAAAGAAGGAAACGCATTCACAAGCGCGTCAGAAAGATAGTAAAGGGAACGGCTACACGTCCCCGTCTTTCTGTTTTCAGAAGTAATAAAGAAATTTATGCGCAATTGATTGATGACGATAAAGGGGTAACCTTAGCCGCTGCTTCGTCAAAAGATAAAGAAGTGGCTTCGCATAAAGGTACGAAAACCGAAAAAGCGGCTATGGTAGGAGAAAAGATTGCCAAATTGGCATTGGAAAAAGGTATTGAAACCGTAACATTTGATCGTTCCGGTTTTTTGTATCACGGACGTGTTAAATCATTGGCCGATGGCGCCAGAAAAGGAGGATTAAAATTTTAAGATATGCTTGATAAATACAAAGATATTGAGAGAGTTAAACCCGGCGGATTAGAATTGGAAGACCGTTTGGTAGCTGTAAACCGGGTTACCAAGGTAACCAAAGGGGGACGAACTTTTAGTTTTTCGGCTATTGTAGTCGTTGGAGATAAAAACGGTGTTGTCGGTTATGGCATGGGCAAATCCAAAGAAGTCCCCGATGCCATTCAAAAGGCAATAGAAAACGCCAAAAAAAACCTGGTACGTGTACCGGTTATCAACGGAACTATTCCTCACGAACAATTGGGGAAATTCAGTGGGGCACGTATCTTTTTAAAACCGGCCTCACCCGGTACCGGAGTTATCGCCGGGGGAGCGGTTCGTGCTGTTTTAGAATCAGCCGGTGTGCATGATGTTTTGACCAAGTCACACGGTTCGTCCGACCCTAATAATGTTGTAAAAGCAACAATGGATGCTTTGTTGAAAATGCGAGATGCCCATACGGTTGCCAGACAACGGGGTATCTCTCTGAGTAAAGTTTTTAACGGATAAAAAATCGGATGATGACAAAAGTTAAAGTAATAAAAGTCAAAAGTACCATTAACAGACCCAAAGATCAAAAAAGAACTTTGGAGGCTTTGGGTTTGAAACGTATCGGACAAGAACGGGTCCATGAATTGACCCCACAGATACAAGGTATGATTAATAAGGTAAAACATTTAATCAGTGTTGAGGAATTAAAAAACTAGGAAACGATGGCATTACATAATCTAAAACCGGCAGCAGGTTCGGTAAAAAAAGATATAAGAAAAGGAAGAGGTGAAGGTTCTAAAAAAGGCGGTACGGCAACACGTGGTCACAAAGGAGCCAAGTCCCGTTCGGGTTATTCCCGTACACCCGGCTTTGAAGGGGGACAAATGCCCTTGTACAGACGGGTACCGAAATTCGGATTTACCAATATCAATCATGTAACTTATCAAGGTGTTAATCTCGATACATTACAAAATTTGATTGATAAAGGTAAAATCAAAGACACGGTAACCTTTGATGATTTCGTAGCTTTGGGTTTGGTTGGCAAAAGGGAATTGATAAAAATACTTGGTCGCGGAGAAATCAAATCAGCTATTACGGTGCATGCGCATAAATTTTCTAAAAAAGCCCAAGAAGCTATTGAAGCGGCAGGTGGTAAAGTTGAACTTATTTAATTGGTTAATTTCATGAAGAAGTTTATTGAGACAATCAAAGCGATATGGAGCATTGAGGAGCTTCGCAAAAAAATCCTGTTTACACTGGGGTTAATTTTGGTTTACCGGTTTGGTGCCCAAGTATCGTTGCCGGGAATTGACCCGACACAATTGGCCAATTTGGGGCAACAAGCCGAGAGCAATACTTTACTTAACCTATTAAACCAATTTACGGGAGGTGCCTTTGCACGGGCTTCCATATTTGCTTTGGGTATTATGCCATACATCTCGGCTTCCATTGTGGTGCAATTGATGGGAATTGCCGTTCCTTATTTGCAAAAATTACAAAAAGCCGGTGAAAGCGGTCATAAAAAGATTACACAAATAACCCGTTGGTTGACTATCGGGGTAACTTTAATACAAGGGCCAACTTATGTCTATAATTTGTATAACCAGTTACCCAAAAGTGCTTTTTTAATTGAACAAACTTGGTTGTTTGTAACCATTTCGGTTATCATCTTATCTGCAGGTACTATTTTTGCCATGTGGTTGGGAGAA
>JALVST010000058.1 GCA_027024205.1 Flavobacteriales bacterium
AATGGTATATTTGCTGAGCTTTGCATACCTAAAGATACAAAATCTTTAGGAACGGGGGAAGAAATTCTCCCGTTTTTTTTACAAAAAACAAAAAAAGGCTGCCCTTTTGAGACAGCCTCTTTTTTTTAAAAGTTCGTTTTGTTTAAAATATCTTTAAACTGCATTTTTATATCTTGAGCTGCATCGTATATCATTTGCTCATTAGTGGGAAACGGGATACGTTTTTCTTTTAAAAAGTTCAAGTATTCATTTCTGATGGCTCTTTTATCACCGGTATAAGTTGCAAAATTGTGTTCAAAAACATAAGTGCTTTGCAAAGGTATTTTGTCAATGAGCTGACCAGTACTGTTGTTCGTTATTTCGGCTTGTGCTACCACTTGGGCTTCTTTGTATTGTTGATACAAATGCACCTTGCTTCGTACTTTAATCATTCGCGGTATCTTAATGGGATTGCCCAAACTGTCTTTGACAATATTGCCATTAGCATCTTTTTGGTAGGTATAACCGTCTTGTATTTCTTTTTCTTCAATAACTTCCTTTTCACGCTCTTTATCAGGCGAAATATTAATTTGTTTAAATTTTAAATCAACCGTATAATCGTAATGTTTGTCCGGTTGTTTTTTACTGTGATATTCAACCCAAAAATTATCGGCTCCATAAGAACTGAAATCCAATAATTCGTCTTGTAATTTTTTGGGAATGACCTTATCGGTTTCATTGGAAATTTTAACAAAAGCATAAGTAGTACCACGTGCATGTGCTTGTTGCATAAGCTGGGACACATCTTTATATCCCGTATCGATTCTATCAATTTCGTCAAGCAAATCGTAAGCTTGTCTGATGTCCGATTTGTTATGGCTTTTGAGTAAAATTTTGGCTTTTTTATACAGATGTTCTACCAAATGACTTTTGGCATCCAATATGCGATTAGTATAGTCTTGAAAATCAAAACGGACTTGTTTGTTTTGTTTGACCAGATATAAGGGTAAAACGGGTTTGATTTTTTCTTGACGCGTATCCAGTAGCAAATAAGTATCATAGATTTGCCGCCATTTTTCGGGATTAGGTTCTTTTACTAATTTATCTATTAAATTCAAATCACGGTTAACGGCTTTGTCGTAAGCTTCTTTGAGTAAAGCGACATACTGGTCGGCACTTTTTTTTCCTTTTTTCTTTTTGATTTTTTCAAGTGATAAATCTATAGCTTTGTCATATTCACCGCTGTAAACTGCTCGTTGAATTTGTTTGACATTGCCACATGAAGCAATCAAAAGAATAAAAAGCGTTAAACTTAAATTGATAATATTTTTCATAATAATAGCTTTTATTTTCTTTAAGATAAACAACAGGTTACAATATTTTTTATATAAAACCAAAGATAATGCCATTTGTTTGAAAAAACAAAAAAATCCCGTTTGAAAATTGAAACGGGATTAGAAAAAATCTATTGGTTATCATTAAATTAAAAATAAAAAACAATGTCAATTGAAATGTGTCTGGGCGTTGCTTTGGCGTTACTTAATTTACTGATGTCTGTAAGCCCCAGATGATACGATATCCCCAAACCGACACTTCCGAAATCCAAGTCATATTCGGCACCGGCTCCTGCCATAAATGAAGAGCCGAAAGTATTATATGAGTCGGAAACATCCAAAGAAACGCCGTTTGATTTAGATTTTGCTCCGACGTTCAAGTCGGCCGTAACCCCGAAAAATCCTGTGATATGAACATTATTAGTTACTTCCTTACTTCTGAGTTTTAAAGCAATCGGTATTTCCAAAGTGGTTATGGAAGTTTTTGAAGCATCCGTATCAAATGATTTGCTGTGTATCAACAAACCGGAATGTAGATAATAATTTCCGGCAAAACGGTAATCGGTTAATAATCCGCCTTTCCATCCTAATCCGCCGGATCCGTCTTTGTCGGTTACCCATTGGCCGTTATTATTTTTAGTTTGATGTTGATTAAAATTAATAGTAGGAGCCAAAGTTAAACCGATTTTAAAATCTTGTGACCAAACGCTAAATCCTATCATAAAAGTTAATAATACAACAATTTTTTTCATATCTTTATATTTTTAATGATTTAATGTTATAAAGCAAAAATAAAGTTTTTTTTAATACAAAACGTAGATGGATTGGAAAAATACCATAGAACAATTCAAATTATTTTTAAAACTTGAAAAACAACTGTCGGACAACAGCATTGCCGCTTACGTAAACGATGTCAATAAACTCAAAAATTTTGTTTTACGCCATGAC
This sequence comes from Flavobacteriales bacterium, assembly GCA_027024205.1. GTDB lineage: Bacteria > Bacteroidota > Bacteroidia > Flavobacteriales > Flavobacteriaceae > WGBX01. The sequence continues at coordinate 2,262 of JALVST010000058.1, forward strand.
AAACAATTACTTCCCGAACAGGTTGATACGGCTTTGATACAGGGTTTTATCTATCAATTGTCAGATTTGGTCTCTCCGCATACACAAGCCCGTTTGATATCGGGATTACGTTTGTTTTATAAATTTTTATTATTAGAAAACATCGTAGAAGTAAATCCGCTTGATTTGATAGAATCACCGAAATTAAGCCGCAAATTACCCGATGTGCTCACATTGGAAGAAATAGACCGGATGATTGCTGCCATTGATTTGTCAAAACCCGTAGGGGAGCGTAATCGCAGTATCATTGAAACACTTTACGGTTGTGGTTTGCGTGTTTCCGAATTAATCAATCTGAAACTATCCGATTTGTATTTTGATGAAGGTTTTATCAAAGTAACCGGTAAAGGTGATAAACAACGTTTTGTACCAGTAAGTGAATATACCATGAAATATATTAACATATACATCAAGTATATCAGAAATCATCAAAAGATAGACCCGGCTTTTTCCGATATTTTATATCTCAACAGACGAGGCAAACAATTGACTCGTGTCATGATTTTTCACATTATTAAATCTTTGGTAAAAAAAGCCGGTATCAACAAAAATATCAGTCCACATTCATTAAGACACTCTTTTGCGACACATTTATTGGAGAACGGGGCAGATTTGCGAAGCATTCAATTGTTGCTCGGACATGAGAGTATTACGACTACAGAAATTTATTTGCATTTGGATAAACAAAAATTACACGACACTTTACGAAAATTTCATCCGCGGGCTTAATCTTATGCCGGAAGTTTATTCAGGTAAAAATACATTTTTCATTTTAAGATATAAAAAAATCTAAAAATGAGATTTAAAAAGGATGAAAAATATCATTTTATCAATTAATGTAAATTTTGGAAAAATATTGATATTAAAAGAGGCTTTTTACTCAAAAAATCTTATTTTTGTTTCAACTAAAAAAAACTATTAAAAACCTAAAAATTAAGTATATGGCATTTGATTTTGATATGATTAAAAAGGTCTATGAAACCATTCCCCAACGGGTTGAAAAAGCAAGAAAAGTCTTGGGACGACCAATGACTTATTCCGAAAAAATATTGTATTCACATTTGTGGCAGGGTGAGCCGGACAAAGTTTATAAACGAGCGGAGGATTACGTTGATTTTAAAGTGGACCGGGTTGCCATGCAGGATGCGACAGCACAAATGGCTTTACTACAATTTATGCAAGCCGGCAAGGACAAAGTGGCAGTACCTTCAACGGTCCACCTCGACCATTTGATACAAGCCTATATGGGTGTCGATAAAGATTTGCAAGAGGCTATAAACAGAAATAATGAAGTTTATAATTTTTTAGAATCGGTTTCAAAAAAATACGGAATCGGTTTTTGGAAACCCGGCGCCGGGATTATCCATCAAGTTGTATTGGAAAATTATGCCTTTCCCGGCGGTTTGATGATCGGGACCGATTCACATACCGTCAATGCAGGCGGTTTGGGTATGGTTGCTGTCGGTGTAGGTGGGGCCGATGCGGTTGATGTGATGGCTGGTATGCCTTGGGAATTGAAATTTCCGAAGTTGATAGGAGTAAAATTGACCGGTAAACTGAGCGGTTGGGCGGCCCCCAAAGATATTATTTTGAGGGTGGCCGGGATCTTGACTGTCAAGGGCGGCACGGGGGCTATCATCGAATACTTTGGCGAAGGGGCCGAAAGTTTGTCGGCTACCGGAAAAGGTACTATCTGTAATATGGGAGCCGAAGTAGGAGCGACCAATTCCAATTTTGCTTATGACACTGCTATGGAACGCTATCTGAGAGCCACAGGACGCGACGATGTAGCCGATGCAGCCAATCAAATAAAAGAATATTTACGTTCTGACGATGAAGTATATGCCAATCCTGAAAAATATTATGATCAAGTTATCGAAATTAATTTGAGTGAATTGGAACCCTATCTCAACGGCCCTTTTACACCGGACAGGGATACACCGGTCAAAGAAATGGGTAAAGTCGCCCGTGAAAATGATTGGCCTTTAAAAGTAGAGTGGGGGTTAATTGGTTCTTGTACTAATTCGTCTTATGAAGATTTATCCCGTGCAGCTTCCGTAGCCCGCCAGGCTTTGGAAAAAGGTATCAAACCCAAAGCTCAAATCGGTATCAATCCCGGTTCGGAACAAGTTCGATATACGGCAGAACGGGACGGAATTTTGGAAGTGTTTGAAAAACTCGGGGCCAAAATCTTTACCAATGCTTGCGGTCCTTGTATAGGACAATGGCGTCGTGACGATATCGAAGGCAATAGAAAAAATACGATTGTTCATTCATTTAACCGTAACTTTGCCAAGCGTGCAGACGGTAACCCCAATACACACGCTTTTGTAGCCTCACCGGAAATGGTGATGGCAACAGCCATTTCGGGACGTCTGGATTTTAATCCTGAAACCGATACCATTGACGGTTTTAAATTTGAAGACCCGTCGGGTTGGGAATTACCGCCACAAGGATTTGAAGTGGATGATCCGGGTTATCTTCCTCCTGTTGAAAACGGTTCGAATGTGGAGATTATCGTTAATCCTAATTCCGAACGTTTACAACTGTTAACGCCTTTCCCTGCTTGGAATGGTGATAATATCTACGATGCGCCTTTATTGATTAAAGTTGTAGGCAAGTGTACAACCGACCATATCTCAATGGCAGGACCTTGGTTAAAATACCGTGGACATCTCGATAATATTTCCAATAACTTGTTATTAGGGGGTATCAATGCATTTACCGGAAAAGCCGGTGAAACCAAAAATCCCCTTACCGGAAAGTATGAGCCGGTCCCCAAAGTGGCAAGAGACCTCAAACAAGCCAAATTACAAAGTGTGATTGTCGGTGACCACAATTACGGTGAAGGTTCGTCCAGAGAGCACGCCGCTATGGAACCGAGACACCTCAATGTTATTGCGGTTATTGTAAAATCGTTTGCCCGTATTCATGAAACCAATCTGAAAAAACAAGGTATGCTGGCATTGACGTTTGATAATGAAGCCGATTATGATAAAATTCAAGAAGACGACCGTTTCAATTTTGTAGATTTGAATGAATTTGCACCGGATAAACCTTTAACTGTCGAGATTGAACATCCTGACAAATCAGTAGATATCATCAAAGTCAATCATACTTACAATGAACAACAAATAGAATGGTTTAAAGCCGGTAGTGCTTTGAATTATATCAAGTTGCAAAATCAATAACCGTTTTATTATATTTTAAAACAAGTGGCGGCGGGACAAAGTTCCGCCGCCACTTGTTTTAAGCTGTTTATTTTTTTACAAGACATTATAAATCCGTAAGATCACGGATTTTTAACTATCCGATTTACATATTTTTTAATTCTTGCACTACTTTGGTTAAAGCCGCTTTGGCATCTCCGAAAAGCATGGAAGTTTTGGGATTGTAAAACAATTCGTTTTCGATACCTGCATATCCGGGTTTCATACTTCTTTTATTTACGATGATATTTTTGGCATCTTCCACATTGAGAATCGGCATGCCGTAGATAGGACTTGAAGGGTCGTTGTGAGCGGCCGGATTGACCACATCGTTAGCTCCGACTACCAAAACCACATCGGTATTAGCAAATTCGTTGTTGATATCATCCATATCGACCAGTTTATCATAATCGACATTAGCTTCCGCCAGTAAAACATTCATATGTCCCGGCATACGTCCTGCAACCGGATGAATAGCATATTTGAGATCGATACCTTTTTTGGCCAAAAGTTCTTCCAATTCGTGTAAGACGTGTTGGGCTTGTGCTACTGCCAATCCATATCCGGGAACAATAATCACTTTATTGGCATAATTGAGTAAAATAGCGGCATCACTAGGGCTGGCTTCTTTGATATTACCTTGAATTTTTTTACTACTGCCGGCAGCGGCACTACCTTCACCAAAAGCCCCGAAAATAACAGCTGAAAGGGAGCGGTTCATCGCTTTGGTCATGGCAACGGTCAAAATGGTTCCGGCCGAACCGACCAAAATACCACCGGTCAACATGGCCATATTGTCATATAAAAATCCGCCGAATGCCGCTGCTAATCCTGTAAAGGAGTTCAGTAATGAAATAACGACCGGCATATCGGCACCGCCAATCGGCAAAACGAACAAAATACCGTAAATCAATGCCAAACCGAACAAGGTGTAAATATAAACAGGATTGCTAACTTGTGAAACAACTATATAAATGGCAAATCCGATAATGATAAGAGCAACTAAGGTGTTGATAATATTGTAATTTGGTAACCGGACGGGTTTTCGCATTTTACCACTGAGTTTGCCCCAGGCAATCATACTACCGGCAAATGAAATGCTTCCGATAACCAAGCCGGCTACAATCATAGACATTTTGGATGTGTGACCGACATTGTGTGAAAACTCCATCAATCCGATAAGTGCCGCAGTGGCACCGCCCATACCGTTAAAAAATGAAACGAGTTCGGGCATCTTGGTCATTTCAACCTTGACGGCTATTCCCCAACCGATGGCTGTCCCGATTACAATAGCAATAAATATTAATGTATAAACAAATCCGGGAACTTCAATATGAGCCGTTTTCGGGTATATGAAAATAGTGCCGAGTATGGCCAAAAGCATACCGAAGGCTGCAATTAAATTACCTCTTCTGGCTGTCCTGGGACTGCCAAGCATTTTCAGACCGGCAATGAAGCCGATAGCGGCTACTAAATATGAAATGTTGAGTAAAGCTGTTTCCATCATTTTTTAGTTTTAAACATGTCCAACATTCTATCCGTTACTACAAAACCACCTACCACATTAAGCGTTCCCAATACTACGGCTACAAATCCGATAGCCAATCCCAATGTGTTTTCCGGGTCCATGTGGAGCATCACCAAAATGGCACCGATAATAACAACGCCATGTATAGCATTAGCTCCGGACATCAATGGTGTGTGTAAAACCGCCGGCACGTGCCCTATAATTTCTACGCCGGCAAAAACCATCAAAATGACGATGTAAATCATCTGTATGTTCTGTTGAAAAAAATTAAGTATTTCACTCATATGATTACTTTTATTATTGTTAATAATGTTACTTTTGAAACATAAAAATACAACAAATTCATTTACCTTTCAAAATCAATTGTCATTTTTTTATAGAGGTATAAAGGATTTGTTCCGGTTCATAGTTTATCAGGGGCTTTAATGGTTGTTAATTGCTTTATGCCGGATATTCCTCTTTTCTTACTTCTCATTCCTCAATTTTCAATTGTCAATTCATCCCGGTTTATCAGCGGGACAACACTTCAAGCCGCTAGGTACTTGTTACTAAAAAATGATAAATAAGTCTGTCAATACTCCAATCAAGGCATGAAGCACAAAAACATACCAGATTGATTTGGTCCTGACAGCTATCATACCGAAAATTATACCGACTATAATGGAACCGATAATTTCGCCTTCGGGTTTCCCGATATGTACCAAACAGGATGAAATAGTTTGGATGAGAATGGCATTGAAAGCTCCAAACCGGTCTTTTAGTCCGAAAATCAAAATACCTCTAAAATAAAATTCCCAAGCAATGTAATAAAAAATGACATAAGTTGTTTCGTAAAACAGTAGATGATTGTAGTCGCGTATTAAAGATTTAGCCAAAGGGTATTCCGAACGGACATCGGGCATGCCGGATGCAAAATAGATAGCTATCACAATGACCGGAATTAATATCAATAAAGTTTTTAATCCGGTTTTTATATCTCCTAATCCTAAACCGAAATCTTTGAGATTTTTATGCATGGCAAATTTGATATAAACCGCCGGTAATATAAAGAATAAACCGAAAAAACGGATGAATTGGTTTACGTGCAAATTTTGATCGCCGGGCAGTCCGGAATCAACATCGGGGGTAAAGAATCCGGGATATGCGTGATAACGGTATATAGTTAAAAGTACCGGTGCACTTAACAGCAAAACGTAAGTGTGAATGTCACGCCAATCAAAGTTAATTTGTTTGAGAAATTGAAGAATTGATGATTTGTTTCGTTTCATTGATTATTAGATTTTTAATGCTTATTTATTAGTCTACACCATATACCCGTCTTTTAAGTTGATGAATTTATGATTTTTCCGGTTCATAGGGTGTTACTTTCTTTGATGCTTGTTTATTGCTTCATATATATATATATATATATATTCAATCATTTCATCATATCATCATTTCATCACTCCCCAATATTATCTATTCTCCGTTATTTGATACTAGTTACTTAAGAATGTTACAAAATACTTTTGATAATATTTATCGTAATATTTTTTGGTTATCACAAAAGCTATTATGGTCCAAATAACACCGCCTATAATATCAATAAAATAATGATAACGGCAATAAATCAATGAAATAAAAATACCAATCAGAACGGGAATAAAAATCCATAACCATTTTTTTCTGTACCGGGCAATAATAATGACTGTGGCCAAACTGATAGCGGCATGTAAACTCGGAAAGGCATCGAATTTATTGTGTTCCAATGAACTGATGGTATCCCTAATAATGTCCGTCAACCACAATCCGTTTAGCGGGACTCTTTGTTGCATAATCAATTCGGGATAGTATCGCGGCCCGAGAGCTGGAACTGCAAAATATAGTAAATAAGAACCGTAATATGTTATTAAAAGAAAGACTAACGCTTTGTCCAGTTCCTTGTATTTCTTTTGCAAATATAAATAACCCAAAATAATCAAAGGCATCGGAAAATAGAAGAAGTACAAAATATACATCAATTCTGTTAAAGCCGGATTAATAAATCGTTCAATCCAAACAGTCGGATTGGTACCTAATAACCAATGGTCTATTTCATAAAGTTTACGGTCATAAATATTGGAATTGATATAGGGCAGCACTAAATGAATACTATCAAAAACCAATACTAAAAAAACCGCAGGATAAGTGAGTAACAGAAACTTTTGCCATTTGGTTTTATGTGTGTAACGTCTGATTTTAACGATATACCATATAAAAATCAATAAACCGGCTAGGAGAATAAATCCGTGCAATTTATAAGTGGAAACGGAGAATGAGATGATATAAAAAATGAAAATGGCTAACCAAAATAGAAAGTTAACCACATCCACGAGACTTAATCTTTTATTAAAGGGCAACATTTGTTAAAACAACTGTTAAAATTCTTTGGCATAAATTCTACGACGCATGTGTTGACGGTGTTTAAAGTTTTTAAACATCTGCAATGAGGGTTTGTTGTCTTCAAGAATATGACTGGTAATGGCTTTGGTAACACCATTGTCGATACAAGCTTGTGTCATTTTTTCATAAAAAACAGCCGGAACCCCTTTACCTTGATAATCGGGATGAACGGCATGCAGCAGTAAGTCAATAGTGTCATTAAAATACATGGCTTTGAGCAGATAAAACCAGCCTAAAGGAAATAGTTTTCCTTTGGCTTTTTGCATGGCTTTGGACAGCGACAAAAAACCTAATCCGAAGCCGATCAATTTATCATCTTTATCGACTACCATACCGACATATTTGGGATTGACCATATCAAAATACATCTTGGTATAGTAATCTATTTGTTTTTGCGTCAACGGAACATAACCGTATAAATCTTTATAAGACACGTTAATCAAATCAAAGACTTGTTGTGCATAAGGTTTGATTTGTTTGGCACTTTTAAATTTTTTGTATTGTAAACCGTATTTTTCTTGGACGATTTTTGAAATCCGTTTGATTTTTTCGGGAACTTCTTTAATATGCAGGTCCAATTCCATTTGCAACCAGTCAGTATCTTTATGAAAGCCAAGTGCTTCCATAAATTCGGGGTAATAAGGATAATTGTATATCTCTGCTTGAGTTGACAGTTCGTCGAAACCTTCAACCAGCATACCTTCTAGGTCCAAATCGGTAAATCCCAGAGGTCCGTGAATGCCGGTCATACCTTGTTCTTTACCCCATTGTATGACTTTGTTGAATAGTGCTTCGGCAACATTTTTATCTTGGATAAAATCTATCCAACCGAAGCGGATATTTTTTTCTTTCCAAATTTCGTTGGATTTGTGATTGATAATACCGGCTATCCGGCCGACAATCTTTCTGTCTCGATAAGCCAACCAATATTTGGCATCGCAAAAATCAAAAGCAGGATTTTTGGTTTTATCCAAAGTGGACATTTCAAATGTGTGAAGCGGTGGTACCCGGTAAGGATTTCCTTTGTATAGTTGGTCCGGAAAAGCGATAAATTTTTTTAAATCTTTTTTGTTTTTAACTTCTTTGATTTGTATGGACATTGTAACGTTATTTTGTTAATTGAAGTTTTTTTGCAGAATTGATGAGCACTTCCACCGAACGTTCAATTTGTTCTTTAGTATGAGTTGCCATTAACGAATATCGTAAGATAGCTTTCCCTTTTTCAACGGCAGGATGTACAACCGGATTGACATATACGCCGGCTTGCAACATCAAGGTAGCCAAGTAATAGGTTTTCACATCATCACCAACGTGTATCGGAATAATAGGTGTGGTACTTTCTCCGATATCAAAACCGTTTTCTGTGAGTAATTTTTTGGCATAATGTGTATTTTCCCATAAGCGTTTAATACGTTCGGGTTCACGTTTGATGATTTCGAGTGCTTTTAAAACCGTAGCGGCCGATGCCGGTGGAATACTGGCACTAAACAATAAAGCACGGGCATTGTGTTTAAGGTAATTGATAGCGTCTTTACTGCCGGCAACGAATCCTCCTAAGGATGCCAATGATTTGCTAAATGTTCCCATGATGATATCAACCTTGTCAGTGACCCCGAAGTAGTCGGATGTCCCGGCCCCGTTTTTTCCTAAAACACCGAGTGAGTGTGCATCATCAACATAAACAGAAGCATTGTATTTATCAGCTAATGAAGTGATTTTGTCCAGTGGAGCAATATCGCCTTCCATACTGAATATACCATCGACAACGATTAGAATAATTCTGCTTTGATCCAGATTTCGTAAACGTTTTTCCAAATCTCCCATATCATTGTGCCGGAATTTAATGACTTTGGCAAAAGATAAGCGCGTGCCTTCAATGATAGAAGCATGGTTTTTTTCATCTATTAATATATAATCGTGACGTCCAGCCAAAGCGGCGATACTACCCAAATTGGATTGAAAGCCTGTGCTGAAAACGGTAGCAGCCTCTTTGTCTACAAATGCTGCTAATTTGGCTTCCAATTCTTCATGGAGGTCCAAATTGCCGTTCATTAAACGGGAACCGGAAGCACCTGTGCCGTATTTGTCTAAAGCTTTTTTGGCAGCTTCAATTAATTCGGGATGCTTTGTTAATCCGAGATAACTGTTTGAGCCGAACATTAAAGTTTTTTTTCCACGTAGAATAACTTCCGTATCTTGCCCCGTCTCAATCGGATGGTAAAAAGGATAAATACCTTGCTCCATAAACATCTGTGGAAGTCGATATTCTGCTAGTTTCTTTTGTAATGGCTTCATATGATACTTTTATTGTCTTATATGGCGTATTTTCCATTTCATTATAGTAAGCAAAGCTACGATTTTTTTTCTAATTTGTGAAAAAATTATATTTATTGTTAATTATCAGTTGCTTATCATTTTTTCTTATTAAAAAATTATTTTTTGTATTTTTACTCAAAAAAATATCAGACATGGAAACTTATCAGAAAATAGACAAGAAAATAAAATTCGGTGTTACCGGTGGTATTATTCTTTTTATCGTACTGGTTCTGATTTTCTCTTCGATGACGACTATCGAAACCGGTTACAAAGGAGTATTATACAAAACTTTTGGCGGTGGGGTTGATACCACACAAATTCCTTTGGATGAGGGCTTTCATCTCGTGGCACCTTGGAATAAGGTTTATAAAGTAAATGTCAAACAACAACAGTTGTTTGAGAGTATGAAAGTTTTATCATCTAACGGTTTGGACATTCAATTGGACGCTACGGTTTGGTTTCAACCGCGTCATAAAGATTTGGCAAAATTGGTCAAACTGCGTGGCTTGAATTATATTGAAGACGTTATCAAACCGGCGGTGCGTTCCGCTACAAGAAATGTTGTAGGCCGTTATACGCCGGAAGAAATTTATTCAACCAAAAGAGAAGCCATTACCCAAGAAATTTTTGATGAAACCGATAGGATTCTCAATGACAATTTTGTGCATTTGAAAAATGTTTTAGTGCGAGACGTCACATTGCCGGCGACTATCAAAAATGCTATTGAAAGAAAATTGAAACAACAACAAGAAGCCCTCGAATACGAATACCGCCTTCAAAAAGAAAAGAAAGAAGCCGAGCGTAAACGCATTGAAGCTAAGGGAATTAAAGATTTTCAAGATATTGTCTCCATGGGTATTTCCGACAAACTTCTGCGTTGGAAAGGTATTGAAGCTACTCTGAAATTGTCCGAATCTCCCAATACAAAAGTCATCATCGTCGGGGGTAAAGACGGACTTCCGATTATTATGAATGCGGGGAAATAGCTTTCTATATGCTTTATAAATAAATGAACCTGCCTGATTTTTTCTGGCAGGTTTTTTCGTAAGGTTAATATTTCATGATTAAAAATTTCTTGTATTTGTTATGAACGAAGTTCTACTATTATAAAAGCAATATGCACAAACTTATTAACCCCAAATTGTTAATAAATTTTTTTTTTAACCATATTGCAAAAAACGAAAATTATGTATTTTTGCAAATGGTCACAAAAGATAGTCAGTTACATTTAAATGGTATTGTGATTCTGGACTTCGGGTCGCAATATAATCAGCTTATCGCCAGGCGAATTCGTGAAAATGGTGTTTATGCTGAAATCTTACCTTACAATGTTTCGTTGGAAGAGATAACCAAACGCCAACCGGCAGGGCTTATCTTGTCGGGCGGACCTTCATCGGTTTATAGCCCGGATGCTCATTTGATCTCAACAGATATTTTTAAGTTGGATATCCCTGTTTTGGGTATTTGCTACGGGATGCAATTGATGACTTTTCTCTTGGGCGGTACGGTTGATAAAGGGGAAATAGGCGAATACGGGAAAGCCATTTTTTATAAGGATGTTGACCATCCGTTACTTAAAAATACGGCTGACAAATTTCAAGTTTGGATGAGCCATTTTGACGAAGTCACACAAGTGCCGGATGGCTTTGGCGTTTTGGGTCATACCGATACCTGTATAGCCGGAATTTATAATGATGAGCAAAAATTATTTGCCGTGCAATTTCATCCCGAAGTGGAACATACCGAATACGGACGGCAAATCCTGAAAAATTTTGTTTTGGATATTTGTCAGGCCCGTCCCGATTGGAATTTGCATGACTATATTATTCAAACCATTTCCACTATAAAAGAAACAGTAGGCGATGAAAAAGTGATACTCGGGCTCTCGGGTGGAGTGGATTCGTCAGTTGCCGCAATGCTGATACACAAAGCTATTGGTAAGCAGTTGACTTGTATTTTTGTCGATACCGGTTTGTTGCGTCAAGATGAAGCGCAAGCGGTAATGGAAACGTACGGTAAGCATTACGATATGAATATCAAGCTTGTCGATGCCGGAGAACAATTTTTAGCGGCCTTGAAAGGCGTATCCGATCCCGAAGAAAAAAGAAAAATTATCGGGAAAGAATTTATAGAAGTTTTTAACCGTGAGGCATCAAAAATCAAAGATGCCGGCTTTTTGGCACAAGGTACCATTTATCCCGATATTATCGAATCGCAATCGGCCAAAGGGGGGCCGTCTGCTACCATCAAATCACATCACAACGTAGGCGGTTTGCCCGAAAAAATGCATTTGAAATTGTTGGAACCGCTCAAAGAGTTGTTTAAAGATGAAGTGCGAAAAATAGGATTGGAATTGGGCATTCCCCGGGATATGATTATGCGGCATCCTTTTCCCGGTCCGGGACTCGGCATCCGTATTCTCGGAGAAGTATCCGCAGAAAAAGTTAAAATTTTGCAACAAGCTGATGCTATTTTTATTGAAGAATTACGGCACAATGATTTATATGACAAAGTCAGTCAGGCATTTGTCGTATTACTGCCTGTGAAGTCCGTAGGAGTTATGGGAGATGAACGTACTTACGAATATACGGCGGTGATTCGTTCGGCAAATACAACGGATTTTATGACCGCAACCTGGTCCCGATTGCCTTATGATTTTTTGGAAAAAGTTTCGTCACGGATTATCAATGAGGTAAGAGGGATCAATCGTGTGGTTTATGATATCAGTAGCAAGCCGCCGGCAACCATAGAATGGGAATAAAAACGAATGTAATTCGTTTCTTGTTAAATGTTATGATGTAGAAACGCCCGCCCGGAGGTCACTAACAGAAAATGATAACAATAAGAAAACAATCATTGAACTCCGTATGGGGTGATATTATTGTAGAATGAAATGATAAAAAACAACCATTGGGTCCCGTATGAACAATACCATTGTAACGAAAATATTAAATTTAAAATAATCAAAAATGCTAAACGGAAAAATTATCAAGGAAGCCTATACATTTGACGATGTTTTATTGGTCCCGGCTTTTTCGGAAGTACTGCCGCATCAAGTCGATTTAAAAACCAAATTGACCAAAAACATTACCTTAAATATACCGTTAATTTCGGCGGCAATGGATACCGTTACCGAAAGCGCGATGGCTACGGCTATGGCTTTGGAAGGCGGATTGGGTATCATCCACAAGAATTTGGATATAGAATCGCAGGTAAGTGAAGTCAGAAAAGTTAAAGATTTTGAGGTAGATACCGGGCAATTTTCCAACGCTGTTTACGGCAAAGACGGTCAGTTGTTAGCCGGAGCAGCCATAGGCGTCAGTGCCGATATGATAAATAGGGTTACCGCTTTATATCATGCGGGGGTGGATGTAGTAACTTTGGATTCGGCTCACGGACATTCCAAAGGTATTATGGACGCTTTAAAAAAGGTTAAAGAACTCTTTCCTGATTTAGATGTTATTGCCGGAAATATTGTAACGGCACAAGCGGCACAAGATTTGGCCGATGCC
>JALVST010000059.1 GCA_027024205.1 Flavobacteriales bacterium
TTAATATGTCATGATTTTAATGTGTTATTTTAAGTGGTCAATTTATTAATTCAGCATGGTTGGTCGTAAACGAATTTATTCGGTCATAATTATTACTTTATTCATCATTAACAATCTTTTTGCACAAAATATAGTGTTAATGAAAGATGTTGATGTAACTCATTTTCCGAAAATTGAATTTAAAATCAATATCTATAATCCGGAAACAAAAACAAAACAGGCTTTTGAGGTTATGGAAAACGGTCAACCTGTTGATTTTGATTTGGAAGTATCTACCCCGGAAGTTACCGATGAAAGTAAAGTTGTTTTAATATTATTTGAAGATATGCTACATAAAGATCACGGTTTTCAAAGACGTATCTTTAAGCAGATATTAAATAATACTTTACCTGAAAGCGTCAATGAAAAAGATTTATTCAACATCGCTACTTTTGATAGAAACAGGGACGGTTCAACACCATTAAACTTTCTTTCCGATGAATTTACAAATGATTATCAGGCATTAACAGATTTACTGGACAAATATAATAAACCGAAAGATAGATTCAACAATCAAAAAAGCTCCGATTTATACAATGCGATAAATGATGGTATTCAATATCTCAATAAAAATTTCAAAGGAAAGAATAAAGTTTTAGTCGTGCTATCCGCCGGAAAAAATTTGGAACTGTCAAACTATAATTCACTTGGTGATTTGGTTATTTTGGCCAGAAAATACAAAATACCGGTTTATTCAATCCAGTATATGATTTATGAACATGAAAATATCGATGCACTTGCCGAAAATACTTACGGCAAGTTATTTCACGTACAAGGAACCTATAAATTAAATGGAGACCATAGTCCTGAAACAGCATCCGATTCATTGACAGTTTTTTTAAAAAATGCCGTAAGCAGATTGCAAGGAAAAGATTATACGATAGCTTATACCTCATCATTTGAAAAGGATGGAAAATTACACACTGTAACAATAAAAACTGATGAAGAAGCAAAAAATATTTCGTTTAAATCACCTATTTGTGATATTAAATGTTGGATTAAAAATCATAAAAAACTATCTGCTGTAATCACAGGCGGAACACTTTTATTTCTTTTGCTTATATTCTTTCTGTTAAGAAATAACAGAAAGAAACGACAACAAATCATGAAATTGAAGGAAGAAGCTGTTATGAATAAAATTGCCCGGCAAGAACAAGAATTAGAAGAGCAAAAGTTAAAAGCATCTCAATTAGAACAAAAAGCAATTGAAGAACAACGCAAAAGAGAAATTGAACAAAGACAAAGACAATTAGTGGAAGAAAAACGTAAAAAAGCCGAGGAATTAAAGAACATTATCAAAGAAATGAAATCGGTAAAGGGGTTCTCAAAGCTTAGAGTGGTATTGCCCGATGGACAAATGTTTGACTGGAATATAGAACTGCCGGAAGTTACCATAGGTAGAAATACAAATAATGATTTGCAAATCAATGATCCGACAGTGTCGTCTCAACATTTTAAAATATATTATAAAAACCACGAATATTACATTCAAGATTTGAATAGCGCCAACGGTATCATAATGAATGGAAAAAAGATAAAAGAGGCTAAACTAACAAATAATATAGCAATACAAGTAGGAAAAGTTAAAATTC
>JALVST010000060.1 GCA_027024205.1 Flavobacteriales bacterium
ACAGAAGCGGAAATAGGGGAGGTGTAAGATAAACCTTTTAAAAAACTCATCATATTGATTGCGATACCGAACATTGCTGCCAAAAAAAACTTGAAATAATCCCGTTTGGCAACAGTTTCGGTTTTGGAAAAAAATGACAATACCCAAAATACCACCATGGCACCGCTAACCCGCATCAAAACAAAAGCGAAAGACGGAATGTGAATTTTCATCACTTCCTTGGCAACGGTAAAAGTTACACCGTAAATCAGTGCTGCTGCTAGGGCAAAGCCGAAACCTTTTTGTCTGCGGGTCATAAGTTTTGCAATTTTTCTTTTAAAGCGGATACATTTTTCCGGCTGTTGCCGATAAAAATGTCATCACCAATGATAAAAACCGGTCTTTTTAGAAAAGTGTAATCTTGCAGAAGATAATATTTGTAATCGTCTTCGGTCAGATTTTGGTCTTTTAATCCCATTTCACGGTATTTCTTTGCTCGCCGGCTAAACAGTGCTCCATACGAGCCTGCAAGGCCTTTCATCTCATCCAGTTGTTTGGCGGTTACGGGTTGTTCTTTGATTTCTTGAAATTCAAATTCGTCTAAATATCCCGATACCTCTTTCAGAATACGACGGGTTGTGTCGCAGGTTTTCAGATGATAAACTTTTTTGGTCATGGTTTTTTGGCAAATGTAGTTTTTTTTTGATGAATTGATGAATTGATGAGCCGATGAATTGATGAGTTGATGAATTGAAAAGTGAGGAAATGAGTTTGTCATTTATTTTAATGTTTACGGATTTTATTTTTTAATTATTTAAAAAAAAATGTTGCCCTATAAAATCAACTCTGTAAAATAACAAACTAATAACATTTTAATGGATATTTTAGAGGAAGTGGCGTATATAATTAAAAATATCATAAAATATTAATTTTTTTTGAACTTTTATTTGGAAATATGTTTTTTTTTATTTGTTTTGTGATTGTGAAATAAGCTATTTGTTAATGATTCAAACCATTAACAAAAATAAACTTTTAGAAATATAAATTTTTTAATGATATGAAACCGACATGATTAAAATAATCATTAAACACACAAAAAAATGATTATTTTAATCATCAAAGGTTACATCTGACCATAATGTTAAAATAAAAAAATAAACAGATGAAAAGGTTGATTGTTTTTTTGGTATTGATTAGTTATTTTGTGGTATATAGTCAAAATGACCAACAATTTAATCCGGGTTTGCCACAGATAATTCCCGTGTCTCCCGAGGCTGCCAGTTTAGGCAAATTCGGAGATGTGCCTGTAAATTTATCTATTGGCAAATTGAACTTTACGGTTCCTATATATACTATCAAAGTTGGAGATTTCAGTTATCCTATTTATTTACAATATAACAGCACCGGGTTAAAAACCGAAGAAGATCCTGCTCTGGTTGGTTTGGGTTGGACATTAAGGGCAGAAGGGATGGTTACACGACAGTTACGTGGATTGAATGATGACCATGTTAGCGGGTGGTTAACTACCGGAAATGAGTTGGCGCAAAATATATCTGATCCTAATTGGAAAAAGGCCTTTTTCGACATGGTAATTTCCGGAGAAAGAGATGCTCAACCGGACAAATTCACTATCAATGCCGGAAAATTTAATTGTGGTTTTGTCTTTAAAGAAGATGGTAGTATTTTGACATACCCATTTAAAAATTACCAAATTTCCTACAATAGGATATCTAATGACATCATGGGTTTTGTTGCAAATGATGATAACGGTGTTGCATATGATTTTCATACCAAAGAACTTACGGAAGTTTCGGACAATACTGTCATGCCTCAATATTATAGTAGCTGGAAATTAGATAGTATTTCATTTAAGAACAATGATAAGAAGATTTATTTTAATTATTTTCCTGCAGATGATGATAGTCTATATGTTAAAACAACGTATTCCGAAGCAAAATATCCAACCGGTTTGCCTGTAGAATTATTGAATTTGGCTACAAAAAAGGAATTTGTTACCACCATACATCAACAAATTCTAAAAAACATAATTTTTCCTAATGGAAAAATAGAATTCATAATCCATACGGTTCCTTCAAACTCATACGCCAAAAATAAGTATTATTTGGATAAAATTATTGTATATGAAGGCAACCCGGTTGACGGCTCACCAAATGCAGGTTACAGAAAACTCAGGACTTACAAATTTATTTATAATAATCTGCTTTCAAATTATCATTTGTTAAAAGCCATTCAATTATATGATGCCGATAATAATCAACAGCCATTTTACCGTTTCAGTTACTACAACGAAGATGATATTCCCGAGACAATACATTATGCCAATCAAGACAGTTGGGGTTATTATAATGGCAAAAACAATGTTGATTTATTTCATGGAGATAGAAGTGTTGATTTGTATAGTACACGATTGGGGGCCTTAGATACCATTTTTTATCCAACCGGAGGTTATACACATATTGAATATGAACTGAACCAAATCAAATATTTAGATCCGGCATTTCAATATGCCGAGCAATGTTACAGCTCTCCTCTGTCTAAGCATAAGATTATAACAGCTTCATCTTTTTCAAGTGCAATTGGACCGCCGGAAAAAAGAGATACTATAAATATCAATTGCGATCAAACCATAAGAGTTGAGTTTTATGCACTTGCAGGTGGCCCGGGCATATCGGATGCATCAGCTGAAATGAATACAAGCAGTTACGTTGATTGTAATATGTTGGCCGGTTGTTCGGAAAGTTGTTCTCAATCTGAAAGTGCCCATCAGGAACAAGGAGGTGAGGTTAATGTTGATGATGTTACGAATGGTAATATAAGTTTGGCATCATTTCTTAGTAATTCCAATGGTAGTGCACAAGTAGATTATCATCATCATGTAGCTTATTTTGATGTTTCTGCCGGTACCCAATTATTTTTTAAATCGGAAGCTAACGGTGGAAAAGCCATAGCCTCTATTGATATCCATTACACAGATACTTGTGAGAATATTGATGTCGGTGGATTGAGAATAAAAAAAACAAGTGATTATACCAATGGGCAATTAATTGTTCATCTTTTTGAATATGTTGATGAATCAGGTTATAAAAGTAGCGGCAACTTATTTTACTTACCAATATTTTCTTTTAATATGTATTATGATTTTACTTTTAGTTCCCAAATGAGTAATAATTTTGGGTTCTTTATAAAGGTATTATCTACAAGCCAAGTGGCAACTGGACAGGGTAATACAGTATTTTATGACCGGGTGGTAACTTACACAAATGATTTAAATAAGGGTAAAACTGTTAATCTTTTTGATAATGAAGGGCTTACCAATATGGTTGTTTATCCATTTTATCCTGTTGATTTGTTTACAATCAAAAATGGTGAATTAAAAGAGCAAAAAATTTTAAAAAATGAAAATCAGAATTTTGTTCTAGAAAAAACAAAAGATTATTCTTATATAAGCTTAATTTATGATACAGGAGTTACAGGTTATTTAGTTGATATTGTTAAATATGCGGATTTAGGAACTGATTTTGATTATACTCCATATACTTATTTTGGAAAAAAATTATTATTAACTTATCAACAAGAGAAAAATTATTTTTCCAATGATTATGTTGAAAAACATACGAATTATGTGTATGACAACCAAAAAGGTTATCTAAAAGAACAAACAACGACAGACAGTAACGGTAATCAGATAAAGCTAAAAAATTATTATCCTTTTGAAATTGACAATCTCAATAGTTTGGGGTCCGGTAATCAAGCAATAAGTTCGGATGAATTATCGGCCTATCAAGATTTAACCCAAAAAAATATCATTGCCAAACCGGTTCAAGTAGATAAAGAAATACAATCCAACGGTAATACTATGCGGCAAAAACTAAGAACATCATTTATGCAAATACCGGTACTTAATTATACTTTACCGGAGAAAATTTCCGTATTGAAAGGACCCAATAGTTCCAATAATGATTTTGATACCCGTATTATTTATTATAATTATGATGACAGCGGCAACCCCACGGAAGTCAGTAAAGCCGGTGGGCCGCACATATATTATATATACGGTTACCAACACAGCAAACCCATAGCCAAAATAGTAAATTTTACCCAAGCCCAAGCCCAAAATATTCAAAGTCTGATAGATGCTGCTGTTACGGCTTCGGATAATGACATGGATGCGGCAAGTGAGGATGCTTTGCGAACGGCTTTGAACAATCTGCGACAAGCATTGCCGGATAATACCCAAATAACCACTTATACTTATGATCCTTTGGTAGGCGTTACCAGTATCACTGATCCCAAAGGCGATACGCAGTATTATGAATATGATGCATTGCAAAGACTGAAATATATCAAAGATAAAAACGGACATATATTGAAAGAGTATGAGTATCATTATAGGGAGTAGAAAGTTAAAAGTTGAAAGTTTATAAAGTGGAAAGTGCATGTTGGATAAGGGATAATTGAAAATGGCGCTTCGATACATCCCGATTCCTTCGTTATCGGGACACTCAGCGACCTACTTGTCAATTCATCAAATTAGAAATTAGAAATTAGAAGTTAGAAATTAGAAGTAAGAAATGTTTGGCAAGCATCAAAAACCAAAATATTCAATGAAGCACAATAAATCATCAGTTCATCAATTTATCAAATAACTAAAAAATGAAAAAACTATTAACAATTTTACTATTAGTCACTCAACTGCTAACGGCGCAAGATGTAATATGGCAGCACAAAGCAGGCGGGGCGCACGCCGATTTTCTTTACGATGCCATTCCAACCTTGGACTATGGTTTTTTATTAGCCGGAGCCAGTCTATCGCGAACAAGCCCTGATGTAAACGGCGGCAATTACGACTATATGCTAACCAAATACGGTGAGGACGGCCAAAAACAATGGACCAAATTTTTCGGTGGTAAAGGCATTGATCATCTCAAACAAATCATTCCTACCTTTGACGGCGGTTATCTGCTTGCCGGTATCAGTAATTCCGGTATAAGCGGAGATAAAACCGCCGGTAATATCGGTCAATTTGATATCTGGTTGCTCAAATTGGATATCGGTGGCGGCCTCCAATGGCAAAAAACCTTAGGCGGCCAGGCAAACGAACGTATCGGTCAGATAATCAGGGCATCCGACGGCGGTTTTTTTATTGCCGGCAGTTCGGCATCGGAAAGTTTTATGCCTTCGGGCAATAAATTTTCATCGCCGGATTTGATTATTAAAGACGGCGAAAATTACGGTGCTTTGGATTA
>JALVST010000061.1 GCA_027024205.1 Flavobacteriales bacterium
TTGTTCTGATGCTTCTTTCAGAATTGACAACTTTTCTTGTTTTGTGAATGTTCTTTTACTCATAATTGACAAAATTATTACATTTATTTAACTATAATCTTGTCCGTGTTTTTAGGGGGCTAATACAGTCATATTAACCGAATTTGACTCAATAACGTATAGTTATCCAACCTATTTTTTAGTTAATTCAAATCGTGAAATTTTGTTGCATGAAGAAGGTTATAGCAAAGAGGTTATGAAAAGTATAGATAGTATTGTTAGGCATTACTAAGAATTAAATTTTAACAAATCGGTTATTACAAATTATCAAAATTTTATATCCAAATTATACAAGCAATATTAGATACCGTTAAAATCATTTTCGTTAAACCCATACCTTGGCAGACTTTTGACGAGAGCAAATCCAGACATGAGTGGGCGGCTGAGGTAAAGAATATTGCTTGCCGGCTTGGTGGGGACAATCAAAATGCTATTGTTATACAATATATAGGATAGTATGACAGTTAATTAAAATAGAAGTTAAAACGATGAAAAAGTTATATTCTTTATTTTTGATATTGATTTTTATCAGTTGTTCATCTATACCAAAAAATTATAGAAATGAAAATGTTATATCATACATTGAAAATGATAAATATGTGATAAATGATTCGGTTGTACTTAAAAATAAAATATCAAAACTTCTATTTAATAAAACGGATTTGTATCATCAAATAAGAATAAACAAAATATCAATTTCAAATAATGATGTATACTATTTATTTCTTTCATCCCGGTATAACAACAAAAATATTTACACTGTACGCTTATTGAAGAGAAAGCATAAAAGATTATTTTTTCAAAATGACGGAAATTACAAGTTTTTTTATACTTGTATAGATACAATAAATAGTAATTCTAACTGTAAACCTAATCTTTATGTCTTAAACAAAAAATATACATTTGTTTGCGGTAAAAAAGGAGAATGTTCTTTACAAAGTAAATGCAGGATGATTAAAACTTTGGTTGTTGATACTGATTATATTAAAAATTAAACATTTTTTAATAACTCCGCTCTATCGAGATCACAGGTCTCCTGATATTGTCCCAACCTAGCAGCCCGCTCCATCGGAGTCTCCCGGCTCCGATAGGAACCATTGCGCCTAGATCCCGCGACCGGAGGCAATTGCACTTATATCCTATCTGACCCGGTAGGTCTTTTTATTTTTCTTCATTCTTTTTTGTCAGATCTATCAGGTTTGGAAAACCTAACAGGTCTTATCTAACAGCTCAATAGGCTTCCTTATCCCTCGAAGGGAATTATTAATTTGATATATTATCTTCTCATAGTAGGCTTCATGGTTCAAAAGAATTTCGTTATATTTGTTACATAAATTATTTTATCATGAAACCCAAAATCCTTTACATCGTTTTGCTGGTAATTATTCTATTGATTATCTTGTATCAAATACCTGCCAAGAAAGCTGACTTTTTCAAACTTTATAAAAAAAACGACCGGGCGGCGCAGTTGTTAAAGCGGTTTTTGGCAATACTTATCCGCCAAATGACGAATTAATATCGGAAAATCAAACCAAGTTTAAAATTGTCTCTATATTGCCCGAAATTATTGTCAGTAGATTCGGTAAGAAATCATTAGACGAGAAACTTTTGCCGGCGGCACATCATGACAGCTTATTGGCAGCTTTTTTACCCTCATTGCCTTTTAGTAAAAAAGGCCTTATTGCCCGTTATAAAGTGGTGGTAGATATGTTTGTGTTTAATCCATGTCAATATCAATACAAACGTATTCCCAAATTAATTTTCGAATCGGATAACGACCCGTTGATATCCAAATCGTTGCGGCGGCAGCTTAAAGAACTTTATCCTGATGCCGAAGTGCATACGTTTCATAATGAAGGTCATTTTCCTTATATCAATGCCGTCGCAAAATACAATAATGTATTGAGGGCATTTTTGAGTCGTCCCAATCCGTATGTGGCGGTTGAACAAACGCTATCAGATTATTTTGATGGTAGAAAACAAGCCGATGTTGCCAAATTAAGCCGGGTTTTTCATCCTGGTGCCCGTTTGTTTACCCAACAGGCTGATAGCATTGTGAGTATCCCGTTGGAGCAATATTTTGAAAAAGTCCGGCAAGACGGACCGCAAAATCTTGAAACTAAAATCCGTGACGTAACTGTAAAATTCCGCATGGCTACGGCCCAAACCGTTTTTGTTTACCCCCATGCGACTTATTTAGATATATTGGCTTTATTGCCTGAGGGAAATCAATGGCGTATTGTCTATAAAAGTTTTAAAAAAATTCATTGATATGTATGCATTAATCAATCGCTTGACGACTAAACGCTTTTTATGGTTTGGATTTCTGTTTATTTTATCGGTTAATGTTGTTATCTTTCCGTTTTTTCCTGGATTATTCGGTGTAACGGATTTTGATACCAAACAAATATTTGATTTACAATTCGGTTTTGATACCGGTTATGCCAAAAATTTTTTAGCGGAATTGGGAGACAAAAAACGTCATGTTTATATGTTATCGACACTTTTGATTGACACGCCCTATGCCATGATTTACGGATTTGTTTATGCAGTTTTAATAAATTTTTTACTTGGTAAATCGTCCGTTAATATATCTTTTTTAACATTATTTCCTTTTTTGATAAGCATTTTTGATTTGATAGAAAATGCTTTTACGGTCAAGTTTTTACTTTCGTATCCGGATATTTCTTCGACATTAGTTTCATTGGCATCGTTTGCCAACCGGTTAAAATGGTTATCTGCCGCCTTAACATTGATAATGATTTTGGTGCTTATTATAAATATAATGTATAAAAGTCTGAAAAAAGCTTAACTTTTAGCGAATTAATAATTTTGAAGCCGGTTATAAAAGCTTTATTTTTGCTGCTGCAAAAACCGGACAAAAAAATTATAAAAAAATACTTATTTTTTCTTTGCAGATAAAAGAAAAGTTTATAAATTTGCAATCCGTTATAAGAGCGTAATGCCGATGTAGCTCAGCTGGCTAGAGCAGCTGATTTGTAATCAGCAGGTCGTGGGTTCGAGTCCCTCCATCGGCTCTTATTGAAATACATAAAAATTTGGTGAGGTACTCAAGTGGCCAACGAGGGCAGACTGTAAATCTGCTGCGCAAGCTTCGGAGGTTCGAATCCTTCCCTCACCACAAAATGGGAGTGGCTCTCCCGGCTATGTCCGGTTATTAAGATATCCGGGCGGTAAACAAAGCCTTATGCGGGAGTAGCTCAGTTGGTAGAGCATCAGCCTTCCAAGCTGAATGTCGCGGGTTCGAATCCCGTCTCCCGCTCTACTGAAAGGCCGATGTAGCTCAGGGGTAGAGCGCTTCCTTG
The DNA here is from genome assembly GCA_027024205.1 of Flavobacteriales bacterium. Lineage (GTDB taxonomy): Bacteria > Bacteroidota > Bacteroidia > Flavobacteriales > Flavobacteriaceae > WGBX01. The sequence continues at coordinate 3,366 of JALVST010000061.1, forward strand.
GTAAGGAAGAGGTCACGGGTTCAAATCCCGTCATTGGCTCTAAGGAGAGCTTAAAAAAAGAAAAAATAAAGATTAAAAATTAGTACTATGGCTAAAGAAAAATTCGAAAGAACCAAACCGCACGTTAATATAGGTACCATTGGTCACGTTGACCACGGTAAAACTACATTGACCGCTGCAATTACGGAAGTTTTAGCAAAAAAAGGTCTTGCTGAGAAAAAAGACTTTGATGCTATTGATAATGCTCCCGAAGAAAAAGAAAGAGGGATTACGATTAATACGGCACACGTTGAATACGAAACCGAAAAAAGACACTATGCACACGTTGACTGTCCGGGTCACGCCGACTACGTTAAAAACATGGTAACCGGGGCCGCTCAAATGGACGGTGCTATCTTGGTTGTTGCCGCTACCGACGGACCTATGCCGCAAACCCGTGAGCATATCCTTTTAGCCCGTCAGGTAGGAGTGCCTAGAATTGTTGTGTTTATGAACAAAGTGGATATGGTTGACGATGAAGAATTGTTGGAATTGGTTGAAATGGAAATTCGTGACTTGTTAAGTTTCTATGAATATGATGGTGATAACACGCCTGTTATTCGCGGTTCTGCACTCGGTGCTTTGAACGGTGAAGAAAAATGGGTAAAAACCGTTGAAGAATTAATGGAAGCCGTTGACGAGTGGATTCCCGAACCTGAAAGAGATACCGACAAACCTTTCTTGATGCCTATCGAAGACGTATTCTCAATCACCGGTCGTGGAACCGTTGCTACAGGTCGTATCGAAACCGGTGTTATCAATACCGGAGATCCCGTTGAAATTTTAGGTATCAGCAACGAAAAATTAACTTCTGTTGTAACCGGAGTTGAAATGTTCCGTAAGATTTTGGATCGTGGAGAAGCCGGTGATAACGTAGGTTTGTTGTTGCGTGGTATCGATAAAAACCAAATCCGTCGTGGTATGGTTATCGCTGCTCCCGGAACTATTACTCCTCACAAAAAATTCAAAGCAGAGGTTTATATCTTGAAAAAAGAAGAAGGTGGTCGTCATACACCTTTCCACAATAACTACCGTCCGCAGTTCTATTTGAGAACAACCGACGTAACCGGTGAAATTCACTTACCGGAAGGCGTGGAAATGGTATTGCCGGGCGATAACTTGACTATCGAAGTTGAATTGATTTATCCGGTAGCTTTAAACAAAGGTTTGCGTTTTGCTATCCGTGAAGGTGGTAGAACGGTTGGTGCCGGTCAGGTAACTGAAATTTTAGATTAATTTCGGTTATTAAATAAGTAAGTTTTTTTTGGGAAATTTGAAGCCCGTTATCGGGCTTCAAATTCTCTATAAAAAGGGATAAGTCATCTTATCAACAAACGGGTGTAGCTCAGTTGGTAGAGCACCGGTCTCCAAAACCGGGTGTCGGGAGTTCGAGTCTCTCCTCCCGTGCAATTTTTTTAATATTTAAAATTACAGCAATGCTTAAAGGTTTAAAAGAATATGTAAAAGGCGCTTACAATGAATTGACAAATCATGTCGTATGGCCCAAATGGGACGAAGTTTATAAAATGACAATTGTCGTTTCTGTATTTTCGGCTATATTTTCCATATTTATCGGACTTGTCGATTACGTATTCAGATATGTATTGCAAGCTTATTACAAGCTTATCAAAAGCTAGTTTACGATGAGTGAGGACGTCAAAAAATGGTATGTCGTTAAGGTAATTAGCGGTAAAGAAGCCAAAATAAAAAAACTCATTGAAAATGAAATTCAACGTAATAATCTACAAGATTACGTTGGAGGTATCCTTGTCCCTACTGAAAAAGTTGTCCAGATTAGAAACGGGAAACGAATCAATAAAGACAAAACACTTTTTCCCGGATATATATATATTGAAGCCAATTTGTCGGGAGAATTACCCCATCTAATCAAATCCATTCCCGGGGTTATGGGTTTTTTAAGCGGTGTCAAAGGAGGTGGTCCTATGCCGTTGAGTAAAGCCGAAGTTAATAGAATTCTTGGTAAAATCGATGAGTTGGCTATGAAGGAAGAAAATGTCGTAATTCCTTATAAAGTCGGGGATTCTGTTACGGTAACCGATGGACCGTTCAGAGGCTTTGAAGGAACCATCGAAAAAGTCAATAAAGAGAGAAAAAAAGTTACCGTTATGGTAAAGTTCTTCGGAAGAAAAACACCATTGGAATTAGGTTACTTTGAAGTAAGAAAAGTATAAAAATATAAACTGTTACGCATTTTAAACTATTAAGCTTCCAATAAAATAATAGTTTTTTTTTGTGAAAAAACATATCTAAAATGGCAAAAGAAATAAGTAAAGTAATTAAATTACAAATTCGGGGAGGTCAAGCGAATCCTTCGCCACCGGTTGGACCCGCATTAGGTGCCGCAGGAGTAAATATCATGGAATTTTGCAAGCAATTTAATGCCAGAACGCAAGACAAAATGGGTAAAGTATTACCTGTGGCTATTAATGTTTATAAAGACAAATCATTTGATTTTGTCGTTAAAACGCCACCCGCTGCCGTCCAATTAATGGAAGCGGCTAAAATCAAAAAAGGATCCGGCGAACCGAACCGAAGAAAAGTAGGTAGTGTTACTTGGGAACAAGTTAAACAAATTGCCGAAGACAAGATGCCCGATTTAAATGCATTTAGTGTTGAATCGGCTATGAAAATGGTCGCTGGAACAGCGAGATCAATGGGTATAACCATTGAAGGTGATAGTCCTTTTAATTAAAATGATTTTAGAAATGGCAAGATTAAGTAAAAAAAGAAGAGAAGCATTATCAAAATTAGATAAAAACAAAGTTTATACTTTGGAAGAAGCGACAAAATTAGTCAAAGAAATATCTTATGCTAATTTTGACGAGTCTATTGATATTGCCGTAAGATTAGGGGTGGACCCACGTAAAGCCAATCAAATGGTTCGCGGTGTGGTAACGTTGCCGCACGGAACCGGAAAAGACAAAAAAGTTTTGGCTTTGGTTACCCCCGATAAAGAAGAAGAAGCTAAAGCGGCAGGTGCCGATTATGTCGGATTAGACGAATATATTGACAAAATCAAAGGGGGTTGGACCGATGTTGATGTCATTATCACCATGCCTGCTGTTATGAGAAAATTAGGACCATTGGGACGTATTTTAGGACCGAGAGGTTTGATGCCCAATCCTAAAACCGGAACGGTTACCATGGAAGTCGGTAAAGCCGTTAAAGAAGTTAAAGCCGGAAAAATTGATTTTAAAGTGGACAAAACAGGTATTATCCATGCCGCTATCGGAAAACGTTCATTCTCACCCGATAAGTTGCGTGATAATGCCGTGGAATTGATTACCACTTTAAACAAATTAAAACCTTCGGCTGCCAAAGGTACTTATATGAAAAGTATCAGTTTGTCTTCCACGATGAGCCCCGGTATTAAGGTTGACCCTAAAAGCGTCTAATTAAGCAAAAAAAATTAAGATGAGAACAAGAGAACAAAAAGCTCAATTAATAGAAGAATTAACCCGTAAATTATCCGATTACGAAGTAATTTATATCGTTGATATTTTAGGTTTAAATGCCAAAGTTACATCCGATTTACGTCGTGCTTGTTACGGAAGCGATGTCAAATTGCAAGTAGTAAAAAACACGATGTTACAACAAGCTATGGACGCTTCGGATAAAGAATTCGGAGACTTACGGGAAGTGTTGAAAGGTAATTCCGCTTTAATGTTGTCTGATGTTGGTAATAAGCCTGCCAAGATTATCAAAAACTTTAGAAAAAAATCCGAAAAACCCGTTTTAAAGGGAGCTTGGATTGAAGAATCTATCTATGTAGGCGATGACCAACTCGAAACATTAGTCAACATTAAGTCCAAAGAAGAATTACTCGGTGAATTGATAGGATTGTTGCAATCACCGGTTAAAAATGTTGTTTCCGCTCTTAAATCGGGTGGTGGAAAATTAGCCGGCATTTTGAAAACTTTATCAGAGAAGTCTGAATAAAAAAACTTACATTAAAAAAATAAATTATTATAAACTATAAAAAACGATAGAAAATGGCAGATTTAAAAGCATTAGCAGAACAATTGGTTAACTTAACGGTAAAAGAAGTTAACGAATTAGCCGATATTATGAAAGAAGAATACGGCATTGAACCGGCAGCAGCTGCTGTTGCCGTAGCAGGTCCCGCAGCTGGCGGCGCCGAAGGAGGTGAAGAAGAAAAAACGGAATTTGACGTTATTTTGAAAGCTCCCGGCGGTTCCAAATTGGCCGTTGTTAAATTGGTTAAAGAATTAACCGGTCTTGGTCTTAAAGAAGCCAAAGCGGTAGTTGACAGCGCTCCTGCTCCTGTAAAAGAAGGTGTTTCCAAAGATGAAGCCGAAGGCATCAAAAAATCTTTGGAAGAAGCCGGTGCGGAAGTAGAGCTCAAGTAGTTCTAACATAGAATATTTTTTTGGTTTAGGTCTTCCCGGTAGGTCCCGGGACAGGCCTAAACCATTTTGCATATAATTATATAATGCACTTTTATGTGCTGATTTTCAGCCGTTTTAACTTTTTTGATAACCTTTAATTTTGTCCTACCAATATGGCAAATAAAAACAAAGAACTACCCCGAAAGGATGCCGATAACAGAATCAATTTTTCATCTGTTAAACATATTCCGGAATACCCGGATTTATTGGCCATCCAGTTAAAATCTTTTCAAGATTTTTTTCAATTGGAAACCAAACCCGAAAATCGAAATAACGAAGGTTTATATAAAACATTTCAAGATAATTTTCCGGTTACCGATACACGTAACCAATTCGAATTATCGTTTCTCGATTATTTTGTTGACCCGCCTCGTTATTCTATCCGTGAATGTATTGAGCGCGGTTTGACATACAGTGTACCGCTTAAAGCACGCTTGAAATTGGAATGTAATGACCCTGAACACGAAGAATTTGAAACCGTTGTACAAGATGTTTATCTCGGTACGATTCCTTATATGACACCCAGAGGAACTTTTATCATCAATGGTGCCGAGCGAGTAATTGTTTCCCAGTTACACCGTTCGCCCGGTGTATTTTTCGGACAATCAATGCATACCAACGGCACCAAATTGTATTCGGCCAGAATCATCCCTTTTAAAGGCTCATGGATTGAATTTGCTACCGATATCAATAATGTGATGTATGCTTACATCGACCGTAAAAAGAAATTACCCATTACAACTTTACTGAGAGCCATCGGATATGAAAGGGATAAAGATATTTTGGAAATATTTGATTTGGCGGATGAAGTTAAAGTCAGTAAAACCGGATTGAAAAAAGTAGTCGGACGTAAATTAGCTGCCCGTTTGCTCAAAACTTGGCACGAAGATTTTGTTGACGAAGAAACGGGTGAAGTGGTTACAATAGAACGTAACGAAATTATTTTAGACCGTGATACGGTTATTGAAAAAGAACATATTCAAGATATTTTGGACTCCGGTGCCAAAACCATCCTGCTTCATAAAGAAGATATTTCAAAATCGGATTTTGCAATTATTTATCATACCTTACAAAAAGATTCTACCAATTCCGAAATTGAAGCGGTTGAATATATTTACAGATTATTGCGTAATGCCGACCCGCCGGATGCAGAAACGGCCCGGGGTATTATTGATAAATTATTCTTCTCAGACCAACGTTACAGTTTGGGTGAGGTAGGGCGTTACAGAATCAACAAAAAATTAGGCTTGGATATTCCTCATGATGTGCAAGTTTTAACACGTGAGGATATTATTACCATTACCAAACAATTGATAGAGTTAATTAACTCTAAAACGGAAGTGGATGATATAGATCACTTATCAAACCGTCGTGTCAAGACTGTCGGGGAACAATTGTCCCAACAATTCGGTGTCGGTTTAGCCCGTATGGTTCGTACGATTAGAGAACGGATGAACGTGCGGGACAATGAAGTGTTTACACCGATTGATTTGATTAACGCCAAAACACTGTCATCCGTTATCAAATCGTTTTTCGGAACCAACCAGTTGTCACAATTTATGGATCAAACCAATCCGTTGTCCGAAATTACCCATAAACGCCGTTTGTCGGCACTCGGACCGGGCGGTTTGACAAGAGAACGGGCAGGATTTGAGGTTCGTGATGTCCATTATACTCATTACGGCCGGTTGTGTCCTATCGAAACACCTGAAGGACCGAATATCGGTTTGATTTCATCTTTGGCCGTGTTTGCCAAAATTAACGATATGGGCTTTATCGAAACACCTTACCGGGAGGTCGAAAACGGTAAAGTGGCTTATGATAATCCTATTAAATATTTAACCGCCGAGGAAGAGGAAGGTATGAAAATTGCACAAGCGGAAACTCCGACAGACGATGAAGGCAATATTATTCCCGGGCATTTGGTGGCAAGGGAAGAAGGGGATTTTCCCGTGGTTGATAAAGATGAAATCAATTATATGGATGTGGCCCCTAATCAAATTGCTTCCATTTCGGCTTCATTGATCCCTTTCTTAGAACACAATGACGCCAACCGGGCTTTAATGGGGTCTAACATGATGCGTCAAGCTGTTCCCTTATTGATACCGGAAGCCCCGATTGTAGGTACCGGTATGGAAAGAAAGCTGGTAAAAGATTCCCGTATTTTGATAAATGCCGAAGGTGACGGGGTGGTAACTTATGTCGATGCAAAAAAAATCATCGTAAAATACGACCGGACCGAAGAAGAACGCTTGGTTAGTTTTGATGTGGACGAAAAAGTTTACAACCTGGTTAAATTCAGAAAAACCAATCAAAATACCACTATTAATTTAACGCCGATTGTCAAAAAAGGTGACAGAGTGACCAAAGGGCAAGTTTTGACCGAAGGCTATGCAACGGATAACGGGGAATTGGCTTTGGGACGGAATTTACGTGTGGCTTTCATGCCTTGGAACGGATATAATTTTGAGGATGCTATTGTTATCTCGGAAGATGTCGTCAGGAAAGATTATTTTACTTCTTTGCACATTGTAGAACATGCCTTGGAAGTCCGTGATACCAAATTGGGACAAGAAGAATTGACCAATGATATCCCCAATGTCAGTGAAGAAGCAACCAAAGATTTGGATGAAAACGGTATGATACGCATCGGTGCCGAAGTCAAACCCGGTGATATATTGATTGGAAAAGTAACACCGAAAGGCGAATCCGATCCAACACCGGAAGAAAAATTGTTGCGTGCCATCTTCGGTGACAAAGCCGGTGATGTAAAAGATGCATCATTAAAAGCTTCGCCATCGTTACAAGGGGTGGTTATTGATAAGAAACTGTTTACCCGTTCTATAAAAGACCGTCGTAAAACGGCGCAAGATAAAGTTAAAATAGAAGAACTTGAAAAGGATTTTGAAGTTAAATACGAAGCTTTACGTCAAAAATTGATAGAAAAGCTCTTTGTTTTGGTCAATGGAAAAACGGCGCAAGGAGTTAAAAATGATTTGGGTAAAGATGTCTTCCCCAAAGGTAAGAAATTTACCCTTAAAATGTTAAACAGTGTTCAAGATTTTGAGCATTTAACCCAAGGGACGTGGACGACGGACAAACATCTCAATGAATTGATTTCCGAATTGATTAACAATTATAAAATCCGTGTTAATCAGTTGAAAGGTAATTTAAGACGTGAAAAATTTGCCATTAGTGTCGGAGATGAATTACCGCCTGGCATTTTAAAACTGGCCAAAGTATTTATCGTCCAAAAACGTAAATTGAAAGTAGGAGATAAAATGGCCGGACGTCATGGAAACAAAGGTATTGTAGCTAAGATTGTCCGGCGTGAAGATATGCCGTTTATGGAAGACGGTACGCCGGTTGATATTGTATTGAACCCGCTCGGTGTACCTTCACGGATGAATATCGGTCAGATATATGAAACCGTTTTAGGTTGGGTAGGCCTTAAAACCGGTAAAAAGTTTGCGACACCTATCTTTGACGGTGCTTCGGAAGACGATATTATCGCTTTGACCAAAGAAGCCGGTTTACCCGAATTCGGAGAAACCTATTTGTATGACGGTGGAACGGGAGAGCGTTTTGACCAACCGGCAACCGTAGGGGTTATCTATATGTTAAAACTCGGTCATATGATTGATGATAAGATGCATGCCCGTTCTATCGGACCGTATTCATTGATTACCCAGCAGCCTCTGGGCGGTAAAGCTTTGTTCGGAGGGCAACGTCTCGGAGAAATGGAAGTTTGGGCACTGGAAGCTTACGGGGCTTCTCATACTTTACAGGAAATGCTCACCATTAAATCTGACGATGTAATGGGACGAACCAAAGCTTATGAAGCCATCGTAAAAGGAGAAACCATGCCCGAACCGGGTATCCCCGAATCGTTTAACGTGTTGATGCACGAACTTAAAGGGCTGGGTCTGGATATCAGACTTGAAGATAAAGAAGGAAATGATGTTTTGGAAAAAGCAAAAACAAATAAATTTTAATACAAGCAAATAATTATGGCTAAAAAGAAGAAAAAATATACAACCATTAAATTTGATAGAATTTCGATAGCTTTATCTTCACCGGAACGCATCAAAAAAGCGTCGCGTGGAGAAGTCTTAAAACCTGAAACTATCAATTACAGAACGCATAAACCCGAAAGAGACGGTTTGTTTTGCGAACGTATTTTCGGACCTGTCAAAGATTATGAATGTGCTTGTGGAAAATATAAACGTATCAGATATAAAGGGATTGTCTGTGACCGTTGTGGTGTTGAAGTAACCGAAAAGAAAGTCAGAAGAGAACGTGTCGGTCATATCGAATTGGTCGTACCTGTCGTGCATATCTGGTATTTCCGTTCATTGCCTAACAAAATCGGTTATTTGCTCGGATTACCGACCAAAAAATTGGAAATGATTGTTTATTACGAACGTTATGTGGTCATCAATCCGGGACCGGCTGTCGATGCCGAAGGCAATCCGGTTAAAAAAATGCAGTTTTTGACCGAAGAAGAATATCAGGAAATATTGGAAAAATTGCCGCCTGATAACGAATATTTGGAAGATAACGATCCGAATAAATTCGTTGCCAAAATGGGTGGTGAAGCCATTCGTGATTTATTGGCTTCCATTGATTTGAACGAATTGTCTTACGAACTGCGTCACAAAGCCAGTCACGAGACATCCAAGCAACGAAAAACCGAAGCACTCAAACGTTTGCAAGTAGTTGAAGCTTTTAGAAAAGCCAACGAAAAACGTCCCAACAAACCGGAATGGATGGTGATGAATATCATTCCGGTTATTCCACCCGAATTGCGACCTTTGGTTCCGTTGGATGGGGGACGTTTCGCCACTTCCGATTTGAATGATTTGTATCGCCGGGTTATTATCCGTAATAACCGCTTAAAACGTCTGATGGATATCAAAGCACCGGAAGTTATTTTACGTAATGAAAAACGTATGTTGCAAGAAGCGGTTGATTCGCTTTTTGATAATACCCGTAAATCATCGGCAGTAAAAACCGAATCTAACAGACCATTAAAATCTTTATCCGATTCGTTGAAAGGTAAACAAGGACGATTCCGTCAAAACTTGTTAGGTAAACGGGTTGATTATTCCGCCCGTTCGGTCATTGTGGTCGGACCCAATTTAAAATTATATGAAGCCGGTATCCCTAAGGATATGGCGGCCGAATTGTACAAACCTTTCATCATAAGAAAATTATTGGAACGTGGTGTTGTCAAAACCGTTAAATCGGCTAAGAAAATTATAGACCGTAAAGATCCGATTGTTTGGGATATTTTGGAAAATGTATTGAAAGGACATCCCATATTGCTCAACCGTGCGCCGACTTTGCACCGTTTGGGTATTCAAGCCTTTCAACCAAAATTAATCGAAGGAAAAGCCATTCGTTTGCATCCTTTGGTTTGTACGGCATTTAATGCGGATTTTGACGGGGACCAGATGGCGGTTCATTTGCCGTTAGGGCCTCAAGCTATTTTAGAATCACAACTTTTGATGTTGGCCTCTCAAAACATATTAAATCCGGCTAACGGTTCGCCAATTACGGTACCGTCACAAGATATGGTTTTGGGATTGTATTATATCACTAAACAGCGTAAAGGTGTCCGTGGAGAAGGTATGACTTTTTATTCGCCCGAAGAAGTGAAAATAGCTTTGAATGAAGGTAAGGTGGATATTCATGCCGGTATCAAAGTCTTGATAACGGATTATGATGAGCAAGGTAATGCTTTTGAACATATTATAGACACAACCGTTGGACGTGTGCTGTTTAATGAAGTAAAACCGGACGGGGTGCCTTTTATCAATCAATTGTTAACAAAAGGTTCGTTAAGAGGCATTATTTCAACCATTTTAAAACGGACGGATATACCGACTACGGCCAAATTTTTGGACGCAATTAAACAAATGGGATATTACTATGCATTTAAAGGTGGTCTGTCGTTCGGCTTGAGCAATATTATGGTACCGGAAGAGAAGAAGAGTATTATTTCCAAAGCTCAGGCAGAAGTGGATGAAATCAAATACCAATATTCACTAGGTGATATTTCTCAAAAAGAACGTTATAATAAAACGGTTGATGTTTGGACAAGTGCTAATGCAGAATTAACAAAAATCTTAATGAACCGTATTACCAATGATGCCGAAGGATTTAATTCGGTATATATGATGTTGGACTCCGGTGCAAGGGGTTCGAGAGACCAGATTCGTCAGTTGATAGGTATGCGTGGTTTGATGGCCAAACCTAAAAAATCTACTGCCGGAGGCGGTGAAGTTATTGAAAATCCGATTTTATCCAATTTTAAAGAAGGTTTATCCATTCAAGAATACTTTATATCTACGCACGGTGCCCGTAAAGGTTTGGCCGATACCGCATTAAAAACGGCCGATGCCGGGTATTTGACCAGACGTTTGGTCGATGTTTCGCAGGATGTAGTGGTTAGAGAAGAAGACTGTGGTACGTTGAGAGGTATTGAAGTAACGGCTTTGAAGAAAAATAACGAAGAAGTGGAATCTTTGGGCGAACGTATTTTGGGACGTGTTGCACTTGATGATATTTATGATCCGGAAACCGAAGAATTGATTTTGCCGGCCGGTGAAGAAATAACCGAACAAGTCATTGAGAGAATCGAACAAACTAGTATTACTTCCGTTGAAGTCCGTTCTCCTTTGACATGTGAAGCCAAACATGGAATTTGTGCCAAATGTTACGGTCGCAATTTGGCAACCGGTGAAATGGTTGAGAAAGGAGAAGCTGTTGGTGTTATCGCTGCACAGTCTATCGGGGAGCCCGGAACACAGTTAACTTTGAGAACGTTCCACCAAGGGGGGGTTGCCGGTAATGTTTCACAAGAGTCCAATATTTTGGCAAAAGTTGACGGTATCGTTCAGATTGACGAGTTGAAAACCGTTAAGTATGAAGAAGATAATGTCGAAATCGTTATTTCCAGAACATCCGAAGTGAAAATTATCGGAGAAAAATCAGGCAAGGTTTTAAGTACACATCAATTACCTTACGGTGCCCGTTTGTATAAAAAACCCGGAGACAAAGTATTAAAAGGTGAAATTGTAGCGGAATGGGATCCTTGGAACTCTGTGATTGTTTCCGAATTCAGTGGAAAGGTAGTGTTTGAAAATATCATTCAAGGCGTAACTTATCAACTTGAAAAAGATGATCAAACCAATCGTGAAGAGAAAGTAATTTCGGAAAGTAAAAACAAAAAGTTGATTCCTACTCTAAAAATTGTAGACGATAACGGTGAGGTATTACGTTCTTACAACTTGCCGTTGGGAGCCCGTATTAATGTTGAAGAAGGAAAGAAAATCAAAAAAGGAACCGTCTTGGTAAAAATTCCGAGAAAATCGGTTAAAGCCGGCGATATTACCGGTGGTTTACCGCGAGTTACCGAATTGTTTGAAGCACGAAATCCTTCTAATCCGGCTGTGGTTTCCGAAATTGATGGTTTTGTTTCTTTCGGAAAAATCAAACGGGGTAACAGGGAAATCATTGTGAAGGCCAAAACCGGTGATGAAAAAAAATATTTGATAAAATTATCCAATCAAATATTGGTGCAAGAAAATGACTTTATTCGTGCCGGTACACCTCTGTCAGACGGTGCTATTACGCCTAATGATATTTTAAAAATCAAAGGCCCTTCTGCCGTTCAACAATATTTGGTAAACGAAGTGCAAGAAGTCTATCGTTTGCAAGGGGTAAAAATTAATGACAAGCATTTTGAAGTGGTTGTCAGACAAATGATGCAAAAAGTAATGATTGAAGATTCCGGAGATACGACCTTCTTGCCGGGCGAATTGGTTCATAAGTTTGATTTTATCGATGAAAATGACCGTATTTTGTCTATGAAAGTTGTTGAAGATCCGGGTGATTCTCAAAACTTTAAAGCCGGTCAATTGATAACCCCGAGACAATTAAGAGAAGAAAATTCCGTATTGAGACGGCAAGATAAAAAATTGGTTGTAACGCGTGATGTTATACCGGCAAAAGCATCTCCTGTCTTGCAAGGAATAACGAAAGCCGCTTTGCAAACCAAATCCTTTATATCGGCTGCATCTTTCCAGGAAACGACCAAAGTGTTAAATGAGGCTGCTATCAGAGCAAAAGTTGACGATTTGGAAGGTTTGAAGGAAAATGTAATTGTAGGACGAAAAATACCGGCCGGAACAGGCTTGAAAGAGTATGATAATATAGCCGTTTCTCAAAAAGAGGATTACGAAAAAATGATTATTGACAAAATCCAAGATAATATGTTAGATTAATATGCTCTTGGAAAGTATAAAAAAACATATAATTATGAGCGAACAAAAACAACAACAGATAAATATAGAATTGCCCGAAGAGGTTGCCGACGGAGTCTACGCCAATTTGGCGGTGATTAATCACTCGGCATCCGAATTTATAATTGATTTTATCAAAATTATGCCGGGAGTCCCCAAAGCCAAAGTAAAATCGCGTATCATTTTAACCCCGCAACACGCCAAGCGTTTGGTCAGGGCTTTAAGTGATAATGTCAAGCGTTTTGAAAGCGTTCACGGGACGATTAAAGATTATGAAAAAGCCGGAATGCCTCCGATTAATTTCGGTCGCGGTAGTGAGGCTTAATAATTATATAAGTAAATTCCGAAAAACCGCTTGAGAAAAATCAAGCGGTTTTTTATACTTAATAGTTCAACTAATCATAGTGTTTTATATGGTAACAGATGTATTATTTTACTTTTGTAGAGAAGTATTGAATAATTGAATAATTTTTTATAATTATAACTTTTTGCCGTAAATTTGTTCTCTAAATTTTGAATAAATGAAGATATCTTATAATTGGTTAAAACAGTTTATAGACATTGATTGGCCGGTGGAAAAAACCGGAGAATTACTGACCGATTTGGGTTTGGAAGTGGAAGGTATTGAGTTATTTGAATCGGTAAAAGGCGGATTGAAAGGGGTGGTAACCGGAAAAGTTTTGGAAGTTTACAAACATCCTAATGCCGATAAATTGTCTATAACAAAAGTGGATTTGGGAACAGGCGAACCGGTTCAGATTGTTTGTGGCGCTCCCAATGTAGCCGCGGGTCAAATTGTGCCTGTGGCAACCGTCGGAACTGTTTTGTACGATAAAAACAATCAAGAATTTAAAATAAAAAAAGGTAAAATCAGAGGCGAAGTCAGTTACGGAATGATTTGTGCCGAAGACGAGTTGGGTTTGGGCGATAATCACGACGGCATCATGGTATTGGATGAATCCGTTGAAATTGGTAAAAAACTCAGTGAAGTGATGGCTGTTGAAACCGATGAAGTTTTTGAAATAGGTTTAACACCTAACCGTGCCGACGCCATGAGTCATCTGGGGGTTGCCAGAGATTTAAAAGCCGGTTTGACACATCTCAATGAGCCGGTTAATTTTAATACGCCTTCCGTTTCAAAATTTAATATTGACAGCAAGATTCGCCCCATTCAAATAGAAATAATTGATAAAGATAAATGTCCGAGATACGCCGGTATCACTATAAAAAATGTCAAAATAGGCCCTTCGCCAAAGTGGCTGCAAAACCGTTTGAAGGCCATTGGTTTATCTCCGATTAACAATGTGGTCGATATAACCAATTACGTGATGCATGAATTGGGGCAACCTTTGCATGCTTTTGATGCGGAAAAAATTCACGGTCAAAAAATTATCGTAAAAACCGCCGAACCGGGAGATACATTGGTAACTTTGGACGGGGTTGAACGTCAACTACATCCCGAAGATTTGATTATTTATAATGAAAAAACACCAATGGTTATAGCCGGTGTTTTCGGAGGTATAGATTCGGGAATCACGGAAGAAACGACCAATATATTTTTGGAAAGTGCTTATTTTGACCCTGTTACGGTTCGTAAAGTAGCCAAAAGGCACGGCTTGAATACCGATTCTTCTTTTAGATTTGAACGGGGGATTGACCCGGATATGACCGTTTATGCCTTAAAACGGGCGGTAACTTTGATCAAAGAATTTGCCGGTGCTGAAATTGTAACGGATTTGATAGATGTTTATCCTAACAAGATAGAATCGTATAATATCTCTTTGTCATACGATTATTTGAATACTTTGACCGGCAATATCATTGATAAAAATGTCATAAAAAATATTTTGGCCTCGTTGGAGATAAAGATTGCATCTGAAACCGAACACGGTTTAAATCTTGTGGTACCGCCTTACCGGGTTGATGTTACCCGTCCTGCCGATGTGGTTGAAGAAATTTTACGGGTTTACGGATACAATAATATAGATTTTTCTACCAAAATAAATGCCAGTGTCGAGGTGTCCGATAAATTAGCCTCTTATAAAGTGGAGAATATCGTATCGGAATTGTTACGGTCCCGCGGTTTTACAGAAATTATGTCCAATTCGTTGACAACACCGAAATATTTGGAACTGTCAACTCAAATTGATAGACAAACAACGGTTGAAATACTTAATCCGTTGAGTAGTGATTTAAGTGTGTTGAGACAATCAATGTTGTTCAGTGCTTTGGAATCGGTTGCTTATAATATGAATAGAAAACAACCGGATTTGAAATTTTTTGAATTCGGTAAGGTCTATAACCGGTATGGTGAAAGAAGATATGTGGAAGAAAAGCATCTGTCTATGGTCATGACAGGCAAACTGATACCTGAAAATTGGTTGGAAACGTCGCAACAAACCGGCTTTTACCATCTAAAAGGACAAGTGGAAGCCATATTGAAGCGTTTCGCTATCGATGATTATAAGATAAAACCCGCTGACAATAATGATCTATATGAAAGTATTGTTTATGAAGTGGCGAAAAAACCGGTGGTAAGTCTGGGAAAAGTAAAACCGGGGATAAGGAAATTTTTTGATATCAATAAAGATATATATTATGCCGATTTTATTTGGGATCATCTATTGGAAGTCTTAAAGAAAAACACACGGCTAGTGTATAATGCAATACCGAGATTCCCATCGGTGAGACGCGATTTGGCATTGGAAATAGATAAAAAAGTGAGTTATAAAGATTTGTATGATGCTGCTTTTGATGTAGAAAGAAAATTGTTGCAAGGCGTCAATTTATTTGATGTATATGAAGGGGATAAAATAGCTGAAGGGAAAAAGTCTTATGCTTTAAGTTTTATATTACAAGACAAACAAAAGACGTTGAATGATAAGCAGATAGATAAAGTTATGAACAAAATATTCAAAGCTTTTGAACAAAAATTCGGGGCTAAACTACGAAATTAGATACTTTACAGGAATAAAAAAAAGAGGCTGCCCTTTTGAGACAGCCTCTTTTTTTGTTGTATTATTAATCAAAATTTACTTGACATTTCTTTCATATTCTTTGAGATATTTATCATCTAACTCAAATTCTTCCATAAATTTTGTGGTATAATTACCGGCGATAAAATCGGGGTCATCCATCAGTTGTCTATGAAAGGGGATGGTTGTTTTAACGCCTTCTATTACAAATTCGTCCAAAGCCCGTTTCATTTTTTCAATGGCTTCTTCGCGGGTTTGGGCGGTTGTAATAAGTTTGGCTATCATGGAGTCGTAATACGGCGGAATAACATAGCCTTGATAGGCATGTGTGTCAAGTCTAACACCGTGACCGCCCGGGGCATGAAATGTTTTGATAATACCCGGTGAGGGACGGAAATCATTGTAAGGGTCTTCGGCATTGATACGGCATTCGATAGAATGCAGTTTGGGATAGTAATTTACACCTAAAATAGGGACGCCTGCGGCCACTTTGATTTGTTCTCTGATTAAATCGTAATCGATCACTTGTTCCGTAATCGGATGTTCTACTTGAATACGGGTATTCATTTCCATGAAATAGAAATTACGATGTTTATCGACGAGAAATTCAACCGTTCCGACGCCTTCATAGTTGATGCTCTCGGCTGCTTTAACGGCGGCTTCTCCCATTTTTTCACGAAGTTCATCAGTCATAAAAGGTGAAGGGGTTTCTTCAATCAATTTTTGATGACGTCGTTGTATGGAACAATCTCTTTCGGAGAGATGAGCTGCTTTGCCGTATTGGTCGCCGATAATTTGAATTTCGATATGTCTGGGCTCTTCGATGAGTTTTTCCATGTACATACCATCGTTACCAAAGGCTGCTTTTGATTCTTGACGGGCATCTTGCCAGGCTTTTTTGAGGTCTTCTTTTTTCCAAACGGCACGCATTCCTTTTCCACCGCCGCCGGCAGTAGCTTTAAGCATAACCGGATAACCTATTTCGTCAGCGAGTTTTTCGGCTTCTTCGTAAGAATCCAATAACCCTTTGGAGCCAGGAACAGTAGGAACGCCGGCTTCCATCATAGTTTTTTTGGCTGTGGCTTTATCGCCCATACGATTAATCATTTCGGGCGTTGGTCCTATGAATTTCAAATTGTGGTCTTCACAGAGTTTGGCAAACTTGGCATTTTCGGCTAAAAAACCGTATCCGGGGTGTATGGCATCGGCATTGGTAATCTCAGCAGCGGCTATGATATTGGGAATATTCAGATAGGATTCACTGCTTGCCGGTGGCCCGATTTTCACAGCTTCGTCGGCAAAACGGACATGTAAACTGTTTTCATCGGCCGTAGAATAAACGGCAACGGTTTTAATACCCATTTCTTTACATGTACGAATGATACGTAAAGCGATTTCGCCGCGGTTGGCAATTAATATTTTATTAAACATACACAAAATACATTTAGATTACTATAAAGGCTCTACTAAGAATAAAGGCTGGTCAAATTCGACGGGTGTCGCATCTTCAACCAATACTTTTACAATTTTACCGGCAATTTCTGACTCGATTTCATTGAAGAGTTTCATGGCTTCAATAATACAAACCACATCACCTTCTTTGATTGTATCGCCTACTTCTACATAAGGTGGTTTATCAGGGGCGGGTTTGCGGTAGAACGT
The DNA here is from genome assembly GCA_027024205.1 of Flavobacteriales bacterium. Classification (GTDB taxonomy): domain Bacteria; phylum Bacteroidota; class Bacteroidia; order Flavobacteriales; family Flavobacteriaceae; genus WGBX01. The sequence goes on from JALVST010000061.1 coordinate 20,781, forward strand.
TCCGATAATAGGAGCTTTAATAGTAACGTATTTTGATTCGTCAATTTCGTTTTTAGTTGTTTCGGCCGGTGGCGTTGCTGTTGTTGCCGGTGGTGTAACCGTAGAAGCAACGGGGGCAGGCGGTATGGCAGCCGGAACAGCGGCAACAGGAGTCACAACTTGCGTGGCCGGAACAATGTCAGATTTATTTTTGATAGTCAGTTTAAAATCTTTATTTTCGATTTTTACTTCACTGACACCTGATTTGGAAACCAGTTTTATGAGGTTTTGAACTTCTCTAATATCCATATTGTTTGATTTTAGTTATTTTTTTTGAGCGAGCAAAATAGGAAAAAAAAGATGAAAAAGAACTGTTTTTTTGTCAAAAAATACAAAAAACGCCATTTTTTTACAGAAAAATGGCGTTTTTATAAGTTTTTTTGTGATTTTTAAACTTCTTCTTGTTCGGGGTCAATTACAACTTTTCCTTTGTAATATAATTTTCCTTCATGCCAGTGTGCTCTGTGATACAAATGTGCTTCACCGGTAGTAGGATCAATTGCTATCTGAGGCATATCAATTTTGTAATGGGTTCTTCTTTTACGGCCTCTTTGTTTAGATGATTTTCTCTTAGGATGTGCCATCGTTATTGTTTTTTATCTGTTAATATTTTTTTTAATGCCGCCCAACGCGGATCAATTTCTTTATCTTCTCCCTGTTGTGATGCCGGGGTCGTATCGTCATCATAGTTGACAATATATTTGGCATTGCCGGCAATTTTTTTACCTGAAAGTATATCGGGATGGATACGTTTTACAGGTATGCTCAAAACAACCGATTCGTAAATCTGTTGAGCAATGTTATACAAGTGCGAATGGTATGGAATATAAATCAAATCGTCGCGGTCATCGTTAAAGGTTTCACCAAATTTGACGATGAAATCCAAATCGCCTTTAATTTGTTGGTTGAACATTTCGCCGCTGATATCACATGGTACTTGAACAGTACCGGTATTGTGAATATTAAATTCCAAAAACTGATCGCTCTTAATTAAATCTATCACGATGTCAATATCACATTGTTCGAATTCGTCATTATCAAACAGCTCAAAAAAGTGACGGTCCAAATGAAATTTGTATTGATGTTTGCCGTTTTTGAGACCGCTAAATTTTATGTCATACGATTGCAATGCCTTCATCTCCTTCATTTGAGCCTGCAAATTTACAAATATTTTTAGAATTATAAAACTATTTGAGTTGAAAGTTTATGTGGGTAGATTCAACAAGCTTAGCAACCTGATGTTGAAAGCGAAAAGTTTAAGTAACTAGTTGTAAGTATCAAATATCTAGGGTAGATGTTCTATATAAAATCATATCTTCGTATTGGTTTTGATAACACAAACCACAGGGTGTAATCGTGTGGTAGTGGAGATTGTCAACCGGATACAATTTTACCGTTGAATCACAAAACCGTCAAAATTTTGACAAGGTTTCTCTTCTAAAATTTTAACTTTTTCAACCTTTGAAAGTGGCGAACCTTGATGAAGCCATTGAACGAGTTCATCTAGTTTGGTATCATCGTCACTTTCAGCTTCAACATAAACACTGCCATCGGGTTCGTTACGGACAAAACCGTTTAAATTTAACGATTGTGCTTTATCTTGGGTATATTTTCTAAACCAAACGCCTTGTACCTTGCCGGTAACTTTGATGTTTAAATGTTTGCAAGCCATACTCTATAAAATTGTAATTTTTTGCAAATATAAGTGATCTTGTGTTTTTATTAGAATATGATACATTCCTGGTGGTAAATCGTTAAGTTTCAATGTGGTAAGTTTGTATCCGGATTGTGATTGCCATATTTCCCTACCGGTATTGTCAAATATTTTAATGTTGATATTTTGCTGTTTTTTTAGTTTTATAAACAGTTGATTTTGAGCAGGATTAGGATAAATGGAAATGTCGGTCCGGGATAAATTGTCAACGCCGGTAGTGTTAAATTCAAAACAGCCTATATCAGGTGCGCTGCCATTATAGGGTAATCCGATATACAAGCCGGCATCGATACAGGGAGAATTGGCTTGAAGTTGAAAATCTCCTTGTGAAGGATTAACAAAAAGCGGATTGACATTGTTTAAATTGTTGTTTCCCGTGTCACCTGTAGGCATATCAACGTCTGAGTATGCAATGTTAATACTTGTATTTTGTCCGATATTAATGTCGTTACCGTATGTTTGGTTATTATCATAAAAAATACTGTTGACAATATTGACATCGGCATAGTCAAAATCGGCAGCACTGCCTTCGCCTGCCCCGTAAGCTGAATTGTTGACAAAGGTACAATTGGTGATAGTCAAACTTGATTGCGGGTTTAAGCTCTTTAAAGCACCTCCTCCGGCATTGTCGGCACTGTTCATATAAAATAAACATTGTGTTAAGTTCAAATTATAAGCGGTATAGAACATAATGGCTCCGCCTCCGTAATTACTTGTATTTCCTATAAATTGACAACGGATTATTTGTGAGTTTCCGTCGTTGGTAAATTTGATAGCCCCTCCTTCGCCAAAAGCATGATTGTATTCAAACAAACAATCGACAAATTTGGTTAGAGTTTGACTGCTACTGCCGGAATTCATGGTATAAACCGCACCGCCCATACCGTCATCGTCGCCGGTGGCATCGTTGTGCGAGAAAATACAATTGTAAAACTGTGCATCGCCATCTTTTATGACAACCGCACCACCGTGCATATCGGGATAACTGCCTGAAGCACTGGTTTTGCCATATTCAAATTTACAATAATGAAACACACTGATATCCGGTGTGCCGTCCAAACGGATACCGCCCCAACCTGTGTTTTGGTCAACCGGAGTAAATGTGATAAAATTATTTTCATTACCGTTGACAACAATTTTGCCATCGACATAAATACGGTAATACCCTTGAAAGATGATACGGACACCGGCCTCGATGTTTAAGGTTTGCCCGGAAGGAATGGTAATGTTGCCGGTGACTTGGTAAGGAGAATTACTCAAAGTCCAAGTGCCCGATTGATTACCGGACACCTGGGTTTGTGAACGAATTAATTGACTTAATAAGAGGATTGCAAAAGTAATACCGGTTTTCATAGTCGCTATGAATTGTTTATTTTCTTTTGCGTAGCTTTAATTCATCGGTAAAATCCAGTTCCAAAAACTCATATTTACCACGTGTTCCCATATTTTTGAGTTCTTCGTCATATTTTCTGAGATCTTTTCGCATAACTTTAGAGCTGATGGTTTTAGGAAATGCTTCCATAAATTCGATGGCACGCGGACGTTTGTAAGGTGCCATTCTACCTCTAATAAATTTGAAGAGTGTTAAGGCAGTGGCTTTATTTTTTTCATAGCCCGGTTTTAACACTATAAAGGCTTTGGGGACAATCCTGTCCAAATGGTCGATGGTAGGAATCACGCCGACTTCCAAAACAGCTTCGTGTTCCATGATTTCGCTTTCCACTTCAAACGGACTGATCCGGTAATCCAAGCTTTTAAATACATTATCGGAGCGGCCGATAAAGATAAAGAAACCGTTTTCGTCTTGATAAGCCGTATCACCGGTTAAATATCAAGAACCTTAAAAATTTCCATATTTTTTTCTTCATCATCGTAACCTTTAAGCAATCCTAAAGGCCGGTAGGGATAGGTTCTCACAGCTAATTGCCCGTCTTTTCCGGCGGGAACTTCATCCAGGTTCCCATCCATGACTTTTACTTCATATCCGGGAGATGCTTTTCCCATGGAACCTTCCGGGACTTTCATACCTTTGGGGGTAAAAATCAAAGCGGTTATATCATTATGTTAAGCCATATTATCAAAATAATCGCTTGCCCAATTAAATTTGGACATAGTTGGCCATTCAAACACTTTTAACGCTTCTTCATAAGAAGTAACTTGTTGTAAATCATCGCGTAATTTTAAAAATTTTTGAGTATCGTTTGTTTTTTTCATAATTGGATATTTAAAGTTAAGGGAATTTATTTCGTGATAAACACAACTAACATCAGAAAAATTTCAATTAACGCATTCCCAACCAACTTTTAAAATCTTTGACCCTTTCACGGGCAACGATCGCCTCAGTTTGAGTTCCGGGTTGTAAAAGGATTTTAAGCCGGCTGTTGGTGTGTTGCACAATGTCTTTAATGGCTTTTGGTGTGAGGACATATTGCCTGTTGATGCGAAAAAAATCTTCGGGATGAAGCTGTTTTTCCAATATTTCAAGTGCTTGGTCGTAGATAAATTCTTCGCCGGTATGTGTTACCAACCACGTGGTTTTGTTTTGACTGTAAAAATAGGCAATCTCTTCTACCGGAATACTTTGCAGGTGAGCGCCATATTGCACACCGAAACGTTTTTTGTAATTTCCTCCGGATTTGAATTTATTAATGAGCTGTTGAATATCAACGTTTTTGTTAATTGTATTGTAAAATTTATCCAAGGCAAAAAGCAAATCGCCTTTTTTGACCGGTTTGAGCAGGTAATCGATGCTGTTGAGTTTAAAAGCGCGGATGGCGTATTGGTCATAAGCAGTCGTAAAAATAATAGCACTTTTGACCGGCACTTGTTCAAAAATCTCAAAAGACAAGCCGTCGGATAGCTGAATATCGGCAAAGATTAAATCCGGAGCAGGGTGCTGCTCAAACCACGCCAGCGCTTCGGCAACACTGTGTAGCAATAATCCGGCGTGAATACCTTCATTGACTAACATCCGTTGTAAGCGGCGGGCAGCGGGTTTTTCGTCTTCTATGATGACAACATTTAACATTATTTGATAATTGGTAGTTTAACGGTAAAACTATCCGGATTTTGAATAATTTCCACTTGTAAATTTAATAATTTATAGCGTTCCGTCAAACTATTTAATCCTATTTGAAAGGATTCATCCTTCTTTTGTTTCGGATTTAGATTGTTGGTTATAACCAACCGGTTATTTTGAATTGATATATTGATTTTCAACGGCTTTTGGTCTGAAATTTTATTGTGTTTAACGGCGTTTTCCAAAAGTAATTGCAAAGATAAAGGCGGGATTTTCCCTTCGGGAACAGCATCCGGCAGGATATAAAGCAAGCCGTTTTCAAAACGCATTTTAAGTAATTCGAGATATTTTTTGGCAAAATCGATCTCATCTTTTAAAGGTACCAGCTTTTTATCTTTTCGAGACAAAACATATTGATAAATATCCGAAAGTTTTAAAGTAAATTCTTCGGCTTTTGCGGGATTTTCGTCTATCAATGACGCTAAAACATTCAAATTGTTGAACAAAAAATGCGGGTCGAGTTGGGATTTTAAACTTTCAAATCGGATTTGCTCGTTTTGGGTTTTCAATTGTTCGGTTTTGAGTTGGGCTTCACGGATGTTCTTAAAAGAATAGTTGACAATAATGAATAAAGCAATAACCAAAGCAAACAAAATTACTATTGTATATTCAAGCGGATTGATGTGCCGGATAAATTCTTGAAAGCTTTGACCGAAAATCAAAACTTTAATAATCAGACTAATTCCGAAATAAATCAAAGCATTGACAGGAATGGCTCCCAAAATGCTGATAATTAATGTCTTTTCGGGATTTTTATCCCAATTTAGTAATTTGTTTATGGTATTGAAATACCACATATTACCCAAACTGAATATCAAGGAATAGACAAAAAAGTAAACCAGGTTATGTATAGTAGTGTGTATGTTGCTAACGAGCAGACTGATACCTAAAAATAAAACGGCACTCAAAACGGTGATTAATAAGATTTTTTTTGTTTTCATGATTTTTCGGATTTAAAGTTATTAAAATAGTTTGATTTTTAAACTTAAATTGTGATTTAATTCGAATACGGCATCTTCCCAGGTCGGTGGTCCCATCAATATTTTGTTATTGGAAGCCCCACAGGGTTCTACCGGCATATAACCGTTAAAATCCAAGCGATGATTAGCATTTATGTCTTGAAAACATAATATGGCATAATTACCAGCGGGCAGTTTGTCTATTTTTAAAGCCGATTGTTGTAAAGGCCAAACAATATAACGTTTATATGTCTTTCGTTTGTTAAAATCTTCTTTGGAACGGTAAAGAGCCATATAAACCGGCTTATCGTTTTTCTTGATATTGATGAATTTTACTTTTAAAGTGAAAGTTTTTTCATTTGAAACATGAGCCGGTATCAAGCTTAAAAAACTAAAAATTGAAATGAAGTAAATACATAATGTTTTCATTTTCTTGATATTTTTATGATTAATATACTGCAAAGATGGGATTGACATCAGTTCCGGACAATTTTTTGTTACCGGATTGTTGAAATTTGAGGATGAATTGTGATTTTTTTAAAAATGAAAAATTGTAGATTTTATGATATTTGTCAAAAAAAATGACCTTTGTTAATTTATGGTTATTGTTTTTCTTGTATTTTTGGGTATTAATTTTAAACGGATAATTATGAAATATCAATTAAGTTTAGCGTTCATTTTTGTTTTGTTTTTTTCAAAAATGACGGCACAAGAAAAAAAAGTTAAAATCAACGGTCGTATTCAGTTTGATTACGAATTTTTAAAACGGGACAGGGTCACGGATTGGTTTAACGGCAATGAATTCAGACGGGTTTATCTATCGGCATCAGGTGCATTATCTTCACATTTTAAGTATAAAGTTGAGTTGGGATTTGCACATGCCGCTCCCCATTTTAAAGACTTGTATATCAAATATTCCAACGAGAAACTCGGTAATTTTTATGCCGGGAGTAAACCCGAACCGACCGGTTTGGATATGGTAACCAGCAGTAAATACATTCCGTTTTTTGAAAGGGCTATGCTGACAGCTATGCAAAACGGCCGTAACGGGAGTGGTTTACACTATGATAATTTTAATTTGTTAGGCGGAAAAGTTTTTTTACAAATGGCTATGACTAATAACGGCAGTGCCGGAGAAGGTTTTAAAGATGCCAATTTGGAAATAGGAGAAAATTTTTCCGCCCGGATGGGTTTTTTGCCATTATTTGATGAAGATAACCATACTTTGATACATCTCGGTTTTAACTTTGCCCATCGTCCATATAGAGATTTGAAATTCAGACCTGAAAATCATATGGGAGGGCAATATCAATACGTATTTCCCGGTGGAGATAACAGACAAACAATGGGTTTTGAATTTGCCGCCGGTTATCAATCTTTTTCACTGCAATCGGAATATAAAACTTTGACGGTCGCAAACGATGTAGATAAAAATTACGGAGTAAACAGTTTTTACGTCATGGGAAGTTATCTCTTGACCGGTGAACATCGTCCGTATAAACACGGCGCATTTAGCCGTATCAAGCCTAATAATGATGTGGAGCACGGCGGTTGGGGCGCTATTGAGCTTTTAGCCCGTTATTCCGGTATGCAAATGTCAACGGATGTGGTCGATGCCAATCCGGGCAAGCCTAAAGAAGTCAATAATTTAACTTTCGGATTGAACTGGTATTTGACATCTCATATCCGCTTTATGTATAATTATGTTATAACCGATGATAAAAATGCAGTCTTAGGAAATTTGAAAGGTCATTTGTTAAGATTTCAGTTGGATTTTTAAGAGTTTTAGCACACATTAATTTATGACAATTGTCATAAAAGTAGAAAAGTTTTAGCATAAATTTTTGTAAATATATGCTAAAACTTTTTTATGTCTTTATTCCGTTATTTTTCGGGCCTTTTCATGGTAATCATTTTGGCATTGTTGTCATTATGGATAGCCGGTTATTTGCCTTTTGGGTTGTTGTTATAGGGATTATGGCCGGGATGGTTTGGAGTATTTTTGCCGGTCCCAAAGAATCGTGGTTGCCGGGAATCAATTTGGCTGAAAAACAGATATTGGCCTGGGCCATTATTTTTATGGGGGTTAAGCTGGATTTCAATATTGTCAAAGAGTTAGGGCTTAAAGCCATTCTGATTATTATAATTGCCATTATTTTTACTATTAGCCTATCGCAAGTTTTTGCCCGTTTGTTGCGGTTTGACCGGCGATTGGCCTTGTTATTGGGTATCGGCAACGGTGTTTGCGGTAGTTCTGCCATTGCCGCTACTGAAAAAATTGTAGGCGCCGGAAAAAATGAAGTAGGCATTTCGGTAACGGTTGTTAATTTTTTAGGAGTGACAGGTATGTTTTTACTGCTGCTGCTAACAAAGTTTGTGTTACATTATAATGATTTACAATCCGGTTTTTTGATAGGCAATACTTTGCAAGCGGTCGGTCAGGTAGTTGCCGCCGGCTTTTCCATTGATGAGACAGCCGGTCACACTGCTACAATTGTAAAAATGATAAGGATTCTCATGCTCACGCCTATTGTGTTAAGTCTGTTGTTTTATGTTAGCCGGAGAAACAAACAGACCGGTGTGGCAGTCAAAAAACAAGGGATTCCTTATTACATTACCGGTTTTATATTCATGTCGCTCGTACCTACTTTTCATATATTGAATGCCGGAGTGATTGCAGTTTTAGGTCAATTGAGTCATTATCTATTGTTATTGGCTATGGTTGCTATCGGGTTGAAAATCAACATTAAATCAATAAAAAATCAAGGCGGCAAGGCACTGTTGCTAGGTGGTCTGATTTTTTTGTTTCAGATTTTGTTTAGTATTTTAATGATGTATTGGTTTATCAAAAAATAACTTCATAAAAAAATAACCGTTTAATTTTTTTTTGTAACTTTGTGATATTTATTTAAAGTTATGAAATATTCTTTATACATTATTTTTTTCTTAATTGTTTTTTATTCTCCGCTTTATGCTCAATATCAAGGGGAATTGTCTGGAGGTAGCCGCGAAGATGTTGCTACTTGTATTTGGGTGTATGCAGATGATATTATTTCTTACCCTTTTATCGGTGGTTTTTACCAATCGGAGGATGGTAGTTTCAGTTCCAATTATGGTAAAGAAGACTGTTTTGTAAGCGGTATATACCCCAATTCGATGCTGTCATGGATGACAGTTTTCGGGGGGTCACAACATGATTATCTCTATGATATTATACGTGTAAACGGAGCTATTTATGTGGCCGGAGCTTCCGATTCCAATGATTATGATATAACAGGTAATCACGGCGGAGAGGATTATCTGGTTGCCAAGTTGGACAGTACCGGTCAATTACTGTGGGTTAAATCGTTTGGGGGTAGTGGAACGGATGTCGCTACATCCATTATATTTTATGACAATTATATTTGGGTATTAGGTTTTTCCAATTCATCAGATGGTGATGTAACCGTTAATTACGGTAATTTTGATATGTGGTTGATAAAATTGGATACGGACGGCAATCTGGTTTGGCAAAAAAATTACGGCGGGTCTGATGATGACCGTAGTTCCGATATGGATTTTGTATATGATAATAATCTGGTTGCTTCGGGTTTGATGCTGGCCGGTTATTCCAAATCGTTCGATGGTGACTTAAACTTAAATCATGGTGATTATGATTTTTGGTTAGTACATATTGACAATACCGGTTCAATTGTTACACAGCAATCTTTCGGTGGAAGCGGTTCGGATTTAAGACCCAAAATTTCTACAAGCAGTGGTGTGTCAATAGATGTTGTAGGTTCAACCAATTCAACAGACGGTGATATTACGGACCCTTTGGGGGGATATGATGTTTGGTGGTTATCGGGAAGCTTTTATAACGGTCTCCCGGATTTTTTCAGTTTTAGAAATATTGGTGGTTCGGATGATGATTTCGGCACCGGTGTTTTAAATTTCCCGATTGCAACATGCGGTTGTGCTACTGTCTTTATTATTTTTAATTCCAAATCATCTGACGGTGATACTTATATTAATCACGGTGGATTTGATGCTTGGTTTATGTATCAAGGTATTTACGGAGGAACCGCTTTTTTTAATTTCGGTGGACAAAATGATGATGAATTTTTGGATATACATCCGGTATTTGATATGAATGGACTTGTTTATGATTTCAACAAGTATGCTTATTTTGCCGGAAGGAGCAATTCGGTTGATATTCCCGGCACGATGCCTCATGGCAAAATGGATGCTTGGTGGGTAAATGGTGATTATTTTTTACAAAAAATTCCTGAATATGCCATTAATGTCAATATGTATCCCAATCCTGTAAAGGATAAGTTGCATATTGAAGTAGAGCATCAAAAAATTAAAGCGATACTGCTTTATGATTTAACAGGTAAACTATTGATACATGAGGATTTAGATATTTTTCAGCATTCATATATTTTAAATTTACAGAGCTTAAAACCGGGGGATTACTTTTTAAAAATTCTTACAAACGAAGGTATGGCTATCAAAAAGTTGATTAAAGCCGGAAACTAGAATGCCCCTTTGATACATGCTCTGCCGTTCCGTCTCAGACGGAACGGCAGGGCATACTTTCTACACTAATCGGAATATGTACAGAAAGATAAACGTATCAGTTAAAATTACGAATCGAGGTTTGGTTTCTATATCTCATTTTTTTATTTCTCCGGAAATTATTTCATCAACTCCAAACTACGTTTGATAAATTCGGTTAATTCTTCACCTTTTAACATATTTTGAGACAACTTGGCCAAATCTAAAGCTTGTTTTACGTATTCAGCTTGTTTTTTCTTGGCTTTGAGGATTTTCGGCATCCAATCGCTGTTGGTATTGACTATCAAATTATACATACCCGGGAAATCGTTCCCGCCAAACATAGCGCTGCCGGTTTGTTGCATCTCTTTAAAACGCCGCATGAATTCCGGTTGGGTGATAATAAACGGGGCACTGTTTTCGTCCAAAGCTTCCAGTTGAACGGTAAATTGCTCTGCCGGAATGTTTTTTTCAATAATTTCTTTGAGCTTTTTTTGTTCTTCTTCCGATAGTTTCGAGACTTTGGTATCATCTTTTTTTATCAAATTGTCAATGGCATCGGCATCGACACGGGCAAATTTAACCGGTTGTTTTTGGTCAGACAGTTCATTGTTGTCCAATTCCAATTTTTGGAGCAGATGTGATACGATAGGAGAATCGAGCAACAATACCAAGTAACCTTTATTTTTGGCATATTCGATATAAGCATGTTGCTCTTTGGCGTCAGAAGCGTAAAGTACGACGATATTTTTATCCTTATCTGTTTGAACCGGTTTGATTTTTTCTATCAGTTCTTCAAATGTGTAATAATTACCGTCCACATCGGGGAAAAGGTAAAATTTAAGGGCTTTATCGTAGAATTTTTCTTCGGATAGCATACCGTATTCGATGATAACCTTGATATCATGCCATTTCTCTTCAAAAGCCATACGGTCTTTATTGAACAAACTTTGTAATTTGTCCGCTACTTTTTTGGTGATATAGCCCGAAATTTTCTTTACGGCAGCATCAGCTTGCAGGTAACTGCGCGACACATTGAGCGGTATATCCGGCGAATCTATGACACCACGCAACATCTGTAAGAAATCGGGGACGATACCTTCGACGTTGTCGGTTACAAACACTTGATTTTGATAGAGTTGTATTCTGTATTTGGCAGGGTCGAGATTTAAGTTCAATTTTGGAAAATACAAAATACCGGTCAAATGAAACGGGTGATCCACGTTCAAATGGATATAAAACAGCGGATCATCGTAAATGTCGGGATAGAGTTCGTGATAGAATTTAATGTAGTCTTCGTCGGTCAATTCCGACGGTTTTTTGGTCCATGCCGGTTGGGTATTGTTGATGATATTATCGACGATGATTTTTTTAGGTTCTTCATTTTTGTCGTCGCCGGGTTTCCCGTTGGGGTCGATAATTTCTTTGGTGCCGAATTTAATAGGCACGGAATTGAATTTGTTATATTTATGAAGCAATTCGTTGATACGGCTTTCTTCTAAAAATTCTTTTGAATCTTCGGAAATGTGTAAGATAACTTCCGTGCCGCGGTCTTTCTTATCATCTATTTCTTCCAGTTTGAATTCCGGTGTGCCGTCACATTCCCAATGTACGGCTTTGCTGTCTTTTTTATAGGATTTGGTGCGGATTTCCACTTTATCGGCAACCATAAATGCCGAATAAAAACCCAATCCGAAATGGCCTATGATACCGGCATCAGCACCTTGTTTGTCTTTGTACTTGTTTAAAAAATCTTCGGCGCCCGAAAAAGCAATTTCGTTGATGTATTTAATCACTTCTTTTTTGCTCATCCCGATACCTTGATCTATGATACTCAAGGTTTTGTTGTCTTTGTCGAGCTTTACTTCGATTTTTAGATTTTCGGTATCACCTTCAAATTCACCTATTCTGGCCAAATGTTTGAGTTTATTGGTCGCATCGGTGGCATTAGAGATGAGTTCGCGTAAAAATATTTCGTGGTCGGAGTATAAAAATTGTTTGATGAGCGGAAAAATATTATCAACCGCTACATTTATTTTGCCTTTGGTCATTGTTGCCATAGTCTTATGTTTTTTTTGTAGTTTGTTAAGTGAAATGGCAAAAAAAATACCAAAACGGAATAGTGACAAGTTGTCAGGGTAGTTAGTTACTGGTAGCTAGCGGAATGTAATGAATTTCTTGTCTCAAATAGCTATAATTGGTATGGAATAGCAAATATATATGTATTAACAATATCTGCTTAAAGATGCTTTCTGTTTCCCCAACGAATGTTGGGACCAAGCGTGCCGCTCAGTGACCTGCATCAGTAAACACAATCAAGGTGGCTGAGTGCTGTGAGCGAAGCGAACAGTGTATCGAAGCCACCGGTTACTTCGATACACTTTTGCTCCAAAAGTTGTAAAATAGGTGGGGACCGAGTGACCCGAACTGAGAGAAGATTGTATCGAAAACCCGTAAAGTATAAAATTTTCTTTGAGATACAACAAATCCTCAATTTTTCAAGAATTTACGACAAAATAACTTTCTTCACTTCATTGATGTAATTTCGTCCGATTGGAATTTTTTTTTCGGGAAGTTCTATTAAATTACCGTCAATGGATGTTACTTTTGAAGTATTTATAATGTATGAACGGTGAATGCGTAAAAATTTATCGGCCGGCAATTGTTTTAAAAAGGCATTCATGGAACTGAGGACTAAAATCCGGTCATTTTTTGTAACTATTTGGATATAATCTCTCAAACTTTCGATATAAATGATGTCGTCAAAGAATAATTTAATCAACTTCTTGTTAGCCTTGACAAAGAAATAGTTTTTTTCTTGTTTGCTGTTATTGTCAAAAATCCGGTTGTTAATCCGGTCAATGGTTTTCATAAAACGTTTGAGAGAAATGGGTTTGACCAAATAATCCAAAACACCTATTTCAAAACTTTCAATAGCAAATTCACGGTATGCCGTAGTAACGACAACAAGCGGTTTGTTTTTGAGATTTTTAATTAATTCCAAACCGTTAATATCCGGCATATTGATGTCTAAAAAAATAACATCGACCGGATTTTGTTGGATAAAGTCAAAAGCGGTAACCGGCTGGTTAAAACTGCCGATGATTTTATAATTGCTAAAATGTTGTAAATGGTTTTTTATCACATTGATAGCCAAGGGTTCGTCATCGATAATAACGCAGTTAACTGTTTTATTCATAGTGTTTTATCGGTATTGTTAATTCTACTTTATAAATTTGATCCGATGAAAAAATTATTAATTCATGATTGTCAGGATATAATATGTTCAACCGTTTTTTTACATTTTTCAGTCCTAATCCATGCGGTTTGGTATCTTTATTTTGAAAATTTTTTTTATGATTGTTCGTGATTGAGAAATAAAGTTTGTTTTGGTCTTTGTGTTTAAAAATAATCTCAATAAAAAAATCCGGGTTATTTTTCAGTCCGTGTTTAAAACTGTTTTCCACGAACGGTAAAAAAAGCAAAGGTGGTAATTTTACATTAAGCAAACTTTCCTGAATGTCAATTTTACTTCTAATTCTGTTGCCGAAACGGATTTTTTCCAAACCGATATAATTTTTTATATATCTGATTTCGTCACTCAAATATACATAATTTTTTTGACTGTCATAGATGACAAATTCCATGATTTCGGACAGTTTTAAAACCAAACCCGGGGCAAGGTCCGATTTTTCCAGGGTTAATGCATACAAATTATTTAATATGTTAAAAAAGAAATGCGGTCTGATTTGAGATTTTAACAATTTTATTTCGGTATCGAGCTTGGCTTGTTTCAATTGGTTTATTTGTTCTCTTTCGTATAGCCAATCAGCCATTAATTTGATACCGCCGACAAACGCTACGACGTATATTTCGCCGAAAAAAACGGTTGTAAAGTGGCTTAAAGTGAAAGCTTTTTGATGTCCGAAAGCCTCCGGCCATATATCTTTTGATACTAAATAATAGGTTAATCCGGTGCGGATAAAGTAAACAGCAATTAATAATAAGGAAAGATATAAGACAAAAAGACCGTATTTTCTTTTCAGAATATATTTCGGCATTAGATAATAAAGAACAAAATAAGAGAGGATAATATGGATGCTGAATTCAACAATATTTGATTTCAAAGAATAAACATAATCGTCGAAAAAACTACCCCATCGGATTACATTTATAGTAAAATAAACAATCCAAAAATAAATATGATACCGGAGCGGAATTACTTTTCCTATTGATTTATACCATTTCAAAACAATTAACGAAATTTTTTTGACAAAAGTAGAAAATTATATCAAATAGTTGTTTTTATGGCAAAACATATCGTTTGATATTAAAAATAGTGGTTTTTGCAGATTAAAAAAAGCAGTTGGTAGAATTTTTTATTAACAAAAATGAAAATTACTGTAAATTTAGGGACAATATTAACTAAAATAACGAGAATATGAAATTAATTAAATTATTTTCAATTGTTTTCTTTTCTTTGTTTATGGGTTATCAACTCGTAGCACAAGAAAAGGTTGTAACAGGAACAGTAACTGCTGACGGTGATCCTTTACCGGGTGTGTCGGTAGTTATTAAGAACACACAAAAAGGTGTTTCAACCGATTTTAACGGAAAATACGAAATTAAAGCATCTCCTGATGATGTTTTGGTATTTTCTTATGTTGGGATGAAGCCTGTGGAAATTAAAGTGGGCAACCAGACTCAAATTGATGTTGCCATGGAAGAAACCGCTCAAGCGCTCAAAAAAGTTATCGTAACGGCTTTGGGTATAAAGAAACAACGAAAATCTTTGACGTATGCGGCTCAAGATGTCAAAGCGGATGAGTTACAACGGGTCAAACAAACCAATCCCATTAACAGTTTAGCCGGTAAAATCTCCGGTTTGACCATTGAACGGAATGCATCCGGTGTCGGAGGTTCCGTCAAGGTATTGCTTCGTGGAAATAAATCATTGCGTAACAACCAACCTTTATATGTCATAGATGGGGTACCTCTGGCCAATCCCACTTCTTATATCCCGGTCAGTACATTCGGCGATAAAAGCGGTGGAAACAGGGATGGCGGTGATGCCTTGTCATTGATCAACCCCGATGATATTGAAAGTATTTCGGTTTTAAAAGGCGCTTCAGCTTCGGCTTTATATGGTAGTGCCGGATTGAACGGGGTCATTTTGATTACCACTAAAAAAGGACGGAAAGGTGGTTTTACTGCTAGTGCTTCCAGTAGTTATACGGTTGATAGTCCGGCTTATTTTATGGCGTTTTCTGATGAAGCCCAAAAAAATGTCGATAGTTTTTTCCAAAAAGGACAAACCAATATAAACTCCGTTTCATTAAGCGGTGGTACACAAGCGGCACAAACCTATTTCTCTTACAGCAATACCAATGCCAAAGGGATTATACCGACTAATGATTTATCGCAACATACATTTAATTTACGCGAAACGGCTCAATTGTTAAATAATAAATTGCAAATAAACGGTAGCGTAATGTTCAGTAAACAGAAAATCAATAACCGTCCTGTTTCTGCATTGTATTTCAATCCTTTAATAGGTGTTTATAATTACGACGCTTCACAAGGTCCCTTATCAAAATGGAAAGAATTTGAAGTGTTTGATCCCAGTCGTAATTTGATGAAACAACAATGGTTTAGAGCTACTTCGGATATTGAACAAAACCCTTATTGGATTTTGCATCGTAATCCTACATTGGATAATAATCAAAAATGGTTGTTAAATTTAGGAGCCACTTATAAATTTAATGAGCATTTTGGTGTTAAGATACGCGGTTCATTTGATAAAAACACGATGGACTATATGCGAAAAATTTATGCAACGTCCAACGGAACATTGTCTCATAAAAACGGCCGTTATATCCTTGCTAATTTTGACAATACCCAATGGTATGGTGATTTGTCGGCCATGTATGATACAAAATTCGGTGAAGACATCAGTTTTTCAGCCATTTTGGGAACGAGTATGACTCATAATTTGACCGATACATTTTATGCCGATTCCGGCAATACAGGTGGTTTGCAATATGCCAATGTATTTGCCATTCAAAACTTTAATGCCAGTGCGGATGTATCCATAAACGAACATCATTTACAAAAGAAAGTAAGTTCGGTTTATTTCAGTTCTACTGTCGGTTATAAAGATCAATTGTATTTGGATGTAACGGCACGTAACGACTGGAGTTCCGCATTGCCTGCAGAGAGTCGTTCTTATTTTTATCCTTCCGTCGGTTTAACGGGGATTCTAAATAAAATGTTTGAGTTAAACGAAAACATTTCTTTTGCCAAAGTCCGTGCCTCTTATGCCGAAGTGGGTAATGATGTGCCGGCAAATTTTTTGTATCCTAACAGAAATATATTCTTTGGGGCCGGTGTTGACCCGCAAACCCCTGTCAGACCATTGAAAGTGCCGCGTCCCGAAAGACAAAAATCAGTCGAATTCGGAACGGAATGGCATTTCCTTGACGACCGTTATGGTATTGATATCGGTTACTACAATACTAACACAGTTGACCAATACTTTATCGTGGATGCTTCTGCTGCCGGGACATCAGGTGGACGTGTTGGTGTAAATTCCGGCGATATACAAAATAAAGGTTGGGAAATATCCGCTTTTGCCGAGCCTTTCAGAAATGATAACTTTAAATGGCATACACAATTGAACTATGCAGCCAATCATAATGAAGTTTTGAATCTGTCCAATGAAAGTGATGGCGTGGAAATTCCTTATTATACTATTTCACCGGGAGGCGTCAATTCTTATGCTTCTTATTTGGTAGAAGGCGGTTCATACGGTGATATTTACGGACAAGTTGTTAAGAGAGATGATGCCGGTCATCCTATAGTCGATTTATCCAGTGGTGTTGCCATTCAAAAAGATGACAATGCTGATATTACCATTGCCGGATTGGAAAAAGTCGGTAATGCCAATCCGGATTTTATGTTGGGTTGGAATAACAGTTTTGACTATAAAAACTTTACGTTCGATTTCTTGATTGACGGACGTTTCGGAGGCGTTACCATGAGTATGACCGAAGCTGTTGTAGAAGGTATGAGTGATAACTCGGCCAGGGAACAATCGGGCAATATCGATGTGGTCGATTTAAACGGCAATGTCACACAATTATCCAACAAAGTATATTACAGTGCTGCCGGTGGTCGTAACGGCTTTACGGGCGAATATGTTTATGACGCTACCAATATCCGTTTGGCCGAAATGTCAGTATCATACAAATTTAATTTAAACAAATTCGGGATCAAACGCGCCAAAGTATCTTTGATAGGAAACAATTTGATGTTCTTCTATAAAAAGGCGCCTCACGACCCGAATGTTACCGGAAGTATAGGTAATACCTTACAAGGTGTTGATGTCTTTAATTTGCCGTCAACCAGAAGTTTAGGTTTGAACCTTAATTTAAACTTTTAAAAAAAAAAAATTTATTATGAAAAGAATATATAAATTC